>NZ_JBDGLI010000028.1:0-59701 GCF_057655955.1 Pseudomonas sp. Soil_N_39 | reverse complement strand
CGTGGGCCCGCCGCGAAGGGCCATCCATGGCCCAGCGCGGCTATCCCGGCATCCATGCCGGGATGCCCACTCCACAACACCTTCGTTCAGCCATCGTGGTTAACGGGGCGCCCGAGATCAACGTCCACCACGAGGCGGCCTTATAGCCGACCTGGTTCTGGGTGATCGCGTTTCTCCTGTGGGAACGGGCTTGCTCGCGAAGGCGGTGTGTCAGTTTGTGGTAATGCGGGATGTGCCGACCTCATCGCGAGCAAGCTCGCTCCCACAGGGATCTTGGGTGTTCATGGGTCTTGTGTTCACCGCAGGCCCACTGTGGGGGCGAGCCTGCTCGCGATGGCGGTGGGTCAGTTTGCGATGATGTTGGATGTACCGGCCCCATCGCGAGCAAGCTCGCTCCCACATGTTTTGCGGTGTACATGGATTTTTGTGCCCGCCAAAGATCCAATGTGGGAGCGAGCTTGCTCGCGATGGCGGTGGCTCAGCCACATAGATGCCAGCATGTGCCCCGCTCTTGCTCTTGCTCTTGCTTTGGCTCTTGATTTGGACGCCCCGTTAAACCACGCTGGCCGAACGCAGGCATTGCGCAGTGGGCAACCCGGCATGGATGCCGGGTTAGCCGCGCTGGGCCATGGATGGCCCTTCGCGGCGGCCCACGGAGCAATGCCTGCGTTCGGGCATGCCGAGCCTAAGCGAGGCACCAAGTGGTGGGGCAAAGCGCTTTTGGTTACTTTTGGCGCTCTTCCAAAAGTGACCCGCCGTAAGGGCGGAACCCTAAGTAGCCGTTACCGCAGCAACGGATATACACACAAAAACTCATGGCAGCACTGACGCGAATCAATCCTCCAAGCGCGGAAACCGGCAAGCAATATCATCCCCGGTGAGCTCAGCAACCACCCCCTGCGAATCACCAGACAAACGAATCGAAACAAAATGCGGCCGCTCCCCCCCGTCAAACCAATGCGGCGTACCACCAGGCACCGTGATCAAGTCATTCCTCTCACACAACACCGCGTAGACATAATCGCCAATGTGCAGGTTAAACACCCCCCGACCAGCTACGAAAAATCGTGCCTCATCCTGGTTATGGCGACGCTCCTCAAGCAACTCAGCCTGCGGCTCGACCTGTTCCGTGTGATCGCTGCTGACACTGACCACATCGACCGCAACATAACCGCGCTCAGTCATCACCCCATCGATCCGAGCCTGGTAAGCCGCAATAATCTCCTCCTCACTAGCCCCAGGCTGAATGTTCGCCGCCGCTTCCCAGCGATCAAAGCGAACACCTTGCTCAGCCAAGGTCGCGGCAATGTCCTCAAAATGAGTCAACACCTTGTTCGGAATATCAGGGCTCGAAACGTGATAGACGGACAGGCTACTCATGACAATGGCTCCAGCAAATTAACGGTTCGAAGGCTCATGGCCGGTCCTCTTGCATACGTGTCGCAATGATAACGGCTGCCGCGAAGGCCGCGAGGCTGGCAAGACTGAACGTCCAACTGGCGCCCAGGGCGTTCCAGCTGTACCCGGAGTACAACGCGCCCAAGGCCCCGCCCGTGCCGGCCAACGCTGCATACAGCGCCTGCCCCTGGCCTTGCTGGCGAGGGCCGAAGCTGCGTTGCACGAAATGGATGGCGGCGGCGTGAAAGCTGCCGAAGGTCGCCGCATGCAGCACCTGGGCAAACAACAACACCCAGAGAAACTCGGCCAGCGAGCCCAACAACAGCCAGCGCAACGCCGCCAACAGGAAACTCGCCAGCAGTACCCGGCGCACGGAAAACCGCGCCAGGATCCGACTCATCAGCAGGAAGACCAACACTTCCGCCACCACACCGACCGCCCAAAGCATGCCGATCAAGCCGCGGCTGTAGCCCAGGCGTTCGAGGTGCAACGTCAGGAAGGTGTAATACGGCCCGTGGCTCACCTGCATCAGGCCCACGCAGGTGTAGAACGCCAGTACACCAGGGTTGCGCAGTTGCCGCAGGAAGCCCTCCCCCGCGACTCGCGGCCCCTGCAGTGGCTGGGCGTTGGGCACCCAGAAGCTGGCGAGGACGATGCCGGCCATGATCAACACCAGCGCCAGCGGGTAGATGTCCAGGCTCAGCCATTCGAACAAACGACCGAGCACGACCACGGTGATGATGAAGCCGATGGAACCCCACAGGCGGATCTGGCTGTAGCGTGCGGCCTGCCCGCTCAAGTGGGCCAGGGTGATGACTTCGAACTGCGGCAACACGGCATGCCAGAAGAACGCATGCAGCGCCATGACCATCGCCAGCCAGGCGTAGCTTTTGTCGATGAAGATCAGCGAGAAGGTCAGCAGCGTACAGATCGCGCCAAAGCGCACGATCGCCAGGCGTCGGCCGGTGTAATCCCCCAGCCAGCCCCAGATGTTCGGCGCCACGCAGCGCATCAGCATCGGGATCGCCACCAGCTCGCCGATGCGCGCCGCGTTGAAGCCCAGGTGATCGAAATACAGCGCCAGGAACGGCGCCGTCGAACCGAGCAGCGCGAAATAGAACAGATAGAAGCTGGAGAGCCGCCAGTACGGCAGTGCCGCCATGGTCGTCAGGCCACGGCGGCTGGCAGGCCGGCCATCAAAGTTGTCCCAGCACCGGGGTGCTGACGCGGACGTCGGCGTTCTGGCCGCGATGACGCAGCAGGTGATCCATCAGCACGATGGCCATCATCGCTTCGGCGATGGGCGTGGCACGAATGCCGACGCACGGGTCGTGACGGCCCTTGGTGATCACATCCACCGGGTTGCCATGGATGTCGATGGAGCGTCCCGGCGTGGTGATGCTGGACGTCGGCTTCAAGGCCAGGTGCGCCACGATCGGCTGGCCCGAGGAAATGCCGCCGAGGATGCCGCCGGCATTGTTGCTGAGGAAACCGTCCGGGGTCAGTTCGTCACGGTGCTCAGTGCCGCGCTGGGCGACGCAGGCGAAACCGGCGCCGATCTCCACGCCCTTCACCGCGTTGATGCTCATCAGCGCGTGGGCCAGCTCGGCGTCGAGGCGGTCGAAGATCGGCTCGCCCAGGCCCGGCATCACGCCTTCGGCCACCACGGTGATCTTCGCGCCGACCGAATCCTGGTCCCTGCGCAGTTGGTCCATGTAGGCCTCGAGTTCCGGCACCTTGTCCGGGTCGGGGCAGAAGAACGCGTTCTGTTCCACCGAATCCCAGGTCTTGAACGGTATTTCGATGGGGCCCAACTGGCTCATGTAGCCACGAATCACGATGCCCTGGCTGGCCAGGTATTTCTTGGCAATTGCCCCGGCCGCCACGCGCATGGCGGTTTCTCGGGCAGAGCTGCGGCCGCCGCCACGGTAGTCGCGCTCACCGTATTTATGGTGGTAGGTGTAGTCGGCGTGGGCCGGGCGGAACAGGTCCTTGATGGCCGAGTAGTCCTTGGACTTCTGGTCAGTGTTGCGAATCAGCAGGCCAATGGCGCAGCCGGTGGTGCGCCCTTCGAACACGCCGGACAGGATTTCGACTTCATCGGCTTCCTGGCGCTGGGTGGTGTGGCGGCTGGTGCCGGGCTTGCGGCGGTCGAGGTCACGCTGCAGGTCGTCCAGGGAAATCTCCAGGCCCGGCGGGCAGCCGTCGACAATGGCGACCAACGCCGGGCCATGGCTTTCGCCCGCGGTGGTGACAGTGAACAGCTTGCCGTAGGTATTGCCGGACATGCAGGGTGCTCCGTGAAAAACGCTGAGAGACTCAACCTTGGATTCGTAGTGGGCGCCAGTATACGCAGGCTCCCCGCGTAGTTCATCCTCGAACCTTATCGGCGACCACCAGTCCAACCGGCACCTTCGCAACTAATGGCGTGATGATGTTAAAGCTGCTTGCCTTAAGCCTTGCCGTGTTCACCGGCCTGTTTTCCTGCCTGGCCCAAGCCACGGTGCTGCAACGCCCGATCAGTCTCGACACCGGCAGTGGTGAGCTTTTCGGCTCGTTGTTGCTGCCCAAGTCCGACACGCCCGTGCCGGTTGTCCTGATCATTTCCGGGTCCGGTCCTACGGATCGCGACGGCAACAACCCCGAGGGCGGGCGCAACGACAGCCTCAAGCGCCTGGCCTGGGTCCTGGCCAGGCACAACATTGCCAGCGTGCGCTATGACAAACGCGGTGTGGCCGCCAGCCTCGCGGCGACACCGGACGAGCGCAACCTGAGCGTCGAGGCCTATGTGGCCGATGCCGTGGCCTGGAGCCACAAGCTCGCCGCCGATCCACGCCTGGGCCCGTTGATCCTGCTGGGCCACAGCGAAGGCGCGTTGATCGCCAGCCTCGCGGCGCCCCAGGCCAACGCGGCGGCGGTGATTTCGCTGTCCGGCAGTGCCCGGCCGATCGACCAGGTGCTGCGCCAACAACTGAGCAACCGCCTGCCACCACCGCTGATGTTGCGCAGCAATGAGCTGCTCGACAGCCTCAAGGCCGGGCAGCTCGACAACAACGTGCCGGCGCAATTGCAGGTCATTTTCCGCCCCAGCGTTCAGCCCTACCTGATCTCGTTGTTCCGCCAGGACCCGGCCCGAGCCTTCGCCGCGTTGAAGATGCCTGCCTTGATCATCCAGGGCAGCAACGACATCCAGGTCAGCGTCGATGATGCCCGGCAGTTGAAAGCCGCCAAGCCCGACGCCGAGCTGGCGCTGATCGAGGGCATGAACCACGTGATGCGCATCGTGCCCAACGACGTGAAACGGCAACTGGCCTCCTACAAAGACCCTAACCTGCCCCTGGCGGCCGAGCTCGGTACGCGGATTCTGCGTTTTATTGACTCGTTAGCCGCCCGTTAAGCGGTTTTAGTCGCAACTAGCCCTCCAGTCCTGGCAAAAACGGCCGATAGCACTGTGTCGGATAGCGCAATGGCTACCGACCCGCCGGCCTGGACAGGACTTTGCCGTTATGACTGAAACTCAAACTTCCCCCGACACCGCTGCCGAAGCCCCCGCCTCGTCTGCGGTGGAGCTGCCGTGGGCCGACGTGCACACCGAGCATCACAAGATGCTCCGGCTGGCGCCGCTCAAGACCGACCGCGCCACCGGTGTGCGGCCGCTGCGGTTTGTCGAGTTCAGCTACGTCGAGCGCCACAGCAAGGAGCGCAGCCTGCTGCGCATGACCATCCAGTTGCCGAACCAGCGGGTGCGCAAGGAACAGAATCACCTGGACGTCTGGGCCGACCACGTCGAAAAACGCCTGACTTTTTCCCCGGACAACCTGCAAGTCGAGCCGTTGAACCGTGGCATCGGCCGTTTCCTGGCGGCCCAAGGTATTACCTGGGCCAAGAAACGCTGGTCGGCCTACCAGGTTGAAGGCTCCGACCTGGATAACAAGGACGCCCTGAACGAAGACACTCGCCTGCGCCGCGACCGCTTTCTCAAGGCCCAGGGTTTCGAGGTGGCCTACGCCGATGCCCAACACCTCAAGGGCAGCATCAAGCCGGCCCAGGTCGGCGATTTGATCGGCGACTGGAACACCGAGAAGCTGCAGTTCGTGACCATCCTCGAAGCTGCGCAGATGCTGCAACAAGCCGAGCAGAACCTGGCGGAACAGGAAGTCAAACTCAAGCAGCAGGAAGAAAAGGTCACCAAGTTCAAGCGCGAAGACACCGGCCTGCGCTTCACCATCACCTGCCTGGTGGCTTTCGCCATGTTCCAGGCGGGGTTGCTGATCTGGATTGCGACGCGGCATTGAACCCAACAGCGCGTGAGTAACCCTGTGGGAGCGAGCTTGCTCGCGATAGCGGTGAATCAGTCAACTTCCATGCTGCTGATCCGACGCCATCGCGAGCAAGCTCGCTCCCACAGTAGGGTTGCGGCGGAAAAATGCGGACAATCCCGTGGCGAGGGAGCTTGCTCCCGCTCGGCTGCGCAGCAGTCGTAAATCTGGCAAGTACTATTTTGAGCCTTTGAAGCCACAAAAGCGGTCGCAGCAATCAAACCCGCGAAGCAAACACCGCCTGATACTGGCGGCACTGCTCGGCACTGAGCATAAACACGCCATGGCCACCACGCTCGAAGTCGAGCCAGGCGAAATCGACTTCCGGGTACAGCGCCTCGACGTGCACCTGGCTGTTGCCCACCTCGACAATCAACAGCCCTTTCTCGGTCAGATGATCGGCCGCCTCGGCCAGCATCCGGCGAACCAGGTTCAAGCCGTCGTCGCCACAGGCCAGGCCCAGCTCCGGTTCGTGCTGGTACTCCTGCGGCATGTCGGCGAAATCTTCCGCATCAACGTAGGGCGGGTTCGACACGATCAGGTCGAAACGTTGCCCCGGCAGACCTTCGAAACCATCCCCCTGAACGGTGAACACGCGCTCGTCGACGCCGTGGCGCTCGATGTTCTGGTTGGCCACTTCCAGTGCTTCGAACGACAGGTCGGCCAGCACCACCTCGGCCTCCGGGAATTCATAGGCACAGGCAATGCCGATGCAGCCGGAACCGGTGCACAAGTCGAGAATCCGGGTCGGTGCCTGGCCCAACCAAGGCTCGAAACGGTTTTCGATCAGCTCACCGATGGGCGAGCGCGGAATGAGCACGCGCTCATCGACGATGAACGACATTCCGCAGAACCAGGCCTCACCCAACAGGTAGGCCGTCGGGATGCGCTCGGCAATGCGCCGACGCAGCAGACGCTGCACATGCACCAGTTCTTCGTCTTCAAGACGGCAGTCCAGGTAGCTGTCGGCGATTTCCCACGGCAGGTGCAACGCACCCAACACCAGTTGCCGAGCTTCATCCCACGCGTTGTCGGTGCCATGGCCGAAAAACAGATCCTCCCCATGGAAACGGCTGACGGCCCAACGGATATGGTCGCGCAGGGTACGGAGACGGGAAGTGATCACGGCGGCAAACTCCAGAAAAATCGACGGGCGAGTCTACCAGCCAAACGCGGCCCCACCCAAACACGCCTCGATGGCGAACGAAAAGCGCTGGACCAATCGTAGGATTTATCCGTTTTTTGCACCGCCTATTGAACGAGACGAGCATCTTGACAAGGCTGTAGGCCAGCAACGGCGGCCCTTGCGATGGAAGCGATTCACAGAACCGCTCAGCCAGAGGACAATGTCGCAAAAGCCCCACTCGAAGGAGCCCCAGAATGTCCGTTCCAAAAACGATGTTTCAACTCAGCGGCCGTGGTTATGCAGCGGCCAATCTGAGTCAAGCGACCTTGATCATCATCGATGCCCAGAAGGAATACCTCGCCGGGCCCCTGGCCCTGAGCGGCATGGATGCAGCCGTCGCGAACATCAAGCAACTGCTCGGCGCGGCCCGTGCAGCCGGTCGCCCGATCGTGCATGTGCGCCACCTGGGCACCCATGGCGGGCTGTTCGATCCACAAGGCGAACGCGGGGAGTTCATTGCCGGCCTCGAACCCCTGAGCGACGAAACCGTGGTCGAAAAGTTGCTGCCCAGCGCCTTCCACGGCACCGAGCTGAAAAAGCGCCTGGAAGACTTCGGCCCCCTGGACCTGATCGTGTGCGGGTTCATGAGCCATTCCAGCGTCAGCACCACCGTGCGCGCCGCCAAGAACCTGGGCTTTCGCTGCACCCTGGTGGAGGACGCCTGCGCCACGCGCGATCTGCCGTACAAAGGCGGTGTCCTCAGTGCCGAGCACGTTCAGCAGACCGAAATGGCGATCATGGCCGACAACTTCGCCACCCTGGCCCTGACCCGCGACTTCATCTGATGCGCCTTGATGAGCGGCCCTCCCTGCCGCTCATCCGCAAAAGCCTCTCATTTGCTGCAATTACCCTAGCCTCAGGAACAACCCGAATATCTTCCGGTCGAAGGGCCGATACCCATTGAGGAAGGTCGGAATGAAGTTATCCGATGGTTTTGACGCACGTCGCTTGCGGCCCAAGGGCCCGAGCAACTGGCGGTTTCGTTTTGGCGCGGCGATCGCTGCGCTGCTGGCAACACTCGGTGTGCTGCTGGCCATGGCCGGTGCGGCCAGCTTGCTGGGCCGTCCACCCGCATTGGGCGAGTTGAATGCCACCCCACTGGGTTCGGCGATCATCCTGGCAGTCGGTCTTTTCGTGTTGCTGTTGGGCGTCTGGCTCTGGCGCCGCTGCCGCCGTCGCGCCCGCCAATCCCTGGAGCTGGCCATGGCTCCGCACCTGATGAAAAAGCACGACTGATCCGCCACTCGACGTTTTGTCGCGCCTGATCCCGCCAGAGTTGGGTAAACTGGCCGGCTTCGCGGAGGCTGACATGCAAGACGACGACTTTTCCCTGTTCAAAAGTGCGATCCAGGGCGTAAAACCGATCAAACACGACCGTGCCGAGACCGGCAAGCCCAAGGCCGATCGCGCGCAAATCGCCAAGCTGCGCCAAGCCGCCACCGTGCGCACCGACGCCACGACCGTGGACGGTTTGTCCGATCAATTCGTGATCGACGTCGGCCCGGAAGACGAGTTGATGTGGGCGCGCGACGGCGTCCAGGAAAGCCAGATGCGCAAGCTGAAGGTCGGCCAGATCCCCTTCGAAGGCAGCCTAGACCTGCACGGCATGAGCGTCGAAAAGGCCCGGGAAACCCTTTGGGCGTTCCTGGCCGAAGCCACCAAGTTCGAAATCCGTTGCGTGCGCGTCACCCATGGCAAAGCCGTGCGCCTGGACGGCAAGCGACCGATGATCAAGAGCCACGTCAACACCTGGCTGCGCCAGCACCCGCAAGTGCTGGGCTTCACCTCCTGCCAGGCGAAACACGGCGGCGCCGGGGCGGTCTACGTGATGCTCAAGCGCACCATGATGGAAGGTCGCGACGAGTAGCCCTCGCTTGCCGAGCTTGCAGCGCCGTGTCCGCCACCGTACCCTTGCCCTTTGCGTAAAATCCCATCCCACAGGTAGTTTCATGTCTCTGGAACAGAATTACACCGCGATTCTCGGCCAACTGGGCGAGGACGTTTCCCGCGAGGGCCTGCTCGACACGCCCAAGCGCGCTGCCAAGGCCATGCAGTACCTCTGCCGCGGTTATGAACAGACCCTGGAAGAAGTCACCAACGGTGCCTTGTTCAGCTCCGACAATAGCGAGATGGTGCTGGTCAAGGACATCGAGTTGTACTCGTTGTGCGAACACCACCTGCTGCCTTTCATCGGCAAGGCCCACGTGGCCTATATCCCGAGTGGCAAGGTGCTGGGGCTGTCGAAAGTCGCGCGCATCGTCGACATGTATGCCCGTCGCCTGCAGATCCAGGAAAACCTCAGCCGCCAGATCGCCGACGCGGTCCAGCAAGTGACCGGCGCCTTGGGCGTGGCGGTGGTGATCGAGGCCAAGCACATGTGCATGATGATGCGCGGTGTGGAAAAGCAGAATTCCTCGATGATCACTTCGGTGATGCTCGGCGAGTTCCGGGAAAACGCCGCCACTCGCAGCGAATTCCTCAGCCTCATCAAGTAACCCGTCGCTTGAAGAAAACCGGCGTTGATCGCCGGTTTTTTTTCGCCGGTGAAAAATCAGGTAAGCTGCGCGCCCTCTTCTTCCCTGCCGCGAGGCTGAATACCGTGATTGTCAAAGCGCTTCGAGTTGGCTTGGGCCAGCTCATTATCTTCATCGACTTCATCACCCGCCCCGGCAAGAAACAGCGCCCGGCCGCGGCCCAGGCCCAGGTCGACCAGGCCGCCCGCAGCCTGACGCTGTATCAATTCCACGCCTGCCCGTTCTGCGTGAAGACCCGCCGCACCCTGCGCCGTCTCAACGTGCCGGTGGCCCTGCGCGATGCGAAAAACAACGAACAGGATCGCCAGACGCTGCTGGAGCAAGGCGGCAGGATCAAAGTGCCGTGCCTGCGTATTGAAGAAGATGGCAAGACCACCTGGATGTATGAGTCCAAGGTGATTATTGAGTATCTGGATAAGCGGTTCTCTGCAGCCTGATGGTTTTGTGGTGGCTGGGAGGCCCCCATCGCGAGCAAGCTCGGCTCCCACAGTAGGCCTTGGTGAACGCTAGATTTGTATTCACCACCGTCCCCTGTGGGAGCCGAGCTTGCTCGCGATGGGGCCCGGACAGCCACCACAAAGCCCCTGATATCAAGCCGCTTTTACCGCCAACGCCTCCCGCACCACCCCCGCCAACCGCTTGAGCCCTTCATCCAGCCGCGCCGGATCAATGTGGCTGAAGTTCAAGCGCAGGTGCCCTGGATGCTGGTCCGGTTCAGGAAAGAACGGCTCTCCCGGCATGAACGCCACATCGGCTGCCAGCGCGGCGGCGAGCAAGGTACGGGTGTCCAACGGTTGCCTGAGGGTCAGCCAGAAAAACAATCCACCCTGGGGTACGTTCCAGTCCGCGATATCAGAGAAATGCTTTAGCAACGCCACCTGGAACCGATCGCGACGGTCCCGGTAGAAATCCCTCAATTCACTCAAATGGCTGCGGTACTGCTCGGTGCCGATCCATTGCAGCGCCTGCCACTGACCGATGCGATTGGTGTGCAGGTCCGCCGATTGCTTGAGCCGCAGCAGGTGCGGGAACAAATCCGGGCTGGCGATCAGATAGCCCACCCGCAGCCCCGGCAACAGGGTTTTCGACACGGTGCCGGTGTAGATCCAGCTGGCTTTCTTCAAGCGACTGACGATCGGCGTGGCACTGCCGCCATCGAACGTCAGCTCGCGGTAGGGTTCGTCCTCGATCAGGGTGACGCCGAACTCATCCAGCAAAGCTGCCACCGCGTCGCGCTTGGCCTCGCTGTAGCGCACCGCCGAGGGGTTCTGGAACGTCGGAATCAGGTAGATGAACGCAGGCCGATGCCGCTCCAGCCGGGCCCGTAACTGATGCAGATCCGGGCCATCGGCCTCCAGGGGCACGGTGATGCAGTCGGCGCCGAACAACTGGAAAATCTGCAGCGCCGCCAGATACGTCGGCGCTTCGAGCATCACTTCGGTGCCCACGTCAATGTGCAACTTGGCCGCCAGGTCGAGGGTTTGCTGGGAGCCGCTGACCACCAACACCTGACTCGCCTCACAGACCACGCCCAATGCCCGCGCCTGAGCCGCCAGGGCTTCGCGCAGGGCCGGTTCGCCTTCGCTCATGCCGTACTGCCCCATGGACAACGGCATGGCCGCCCATTCCACCTTCGGCAGCATGGCTTCGGCTGGCAGGCCGCCGGCGAACGACATCACTTCAGGGCGCTGCGCCGCCGCGAGGATTTCTCGAATCAAAGAACTTTTGAGGCGCGAGACACGTTCGGAAAAAGCCATGGGGTCACCTGTAGCGGGTCGCTGGAAGAATGAGTCAAACTGATTGACCGAAACTACTCCGACCCCTCTGGATACGTCAATATGCTTGACCTTAAAAACCCAACCTCCCAACAAATGGCCATGGAAGCGTTTTTCTTCGGTTATCAGGCGTTCACCGCCAAGGCCGATGAAATGCTCGAGCGTCGTGGGTTGAGCCGGGTCCACCAGCGCATCGTCTTTTTCATCGCCCGCTATCCGTCCTTGAGCGTGAAGGAATTGCTGGCCCTGCTCGGAGTGAGCAAGCAGGCGCTGAACATGCCGTTGCGCCAGTTGATGGAAATGCACCTGGTGAACAGCGTTGCGTCCGAGACTGACAAGCGTAAGCGGCTGCTGGAACTGACGGCCGAGGGCGAGCGGTTCGAGCAGGCGTTGCGGCGCGAGCAGGTGAAATTGCTGGAGCGGGTGTTTGCCGAGGCTGGGGAGGCGGCGGTGAATGGGTGGTTGGCGGTGAACCTGGCACTGGGCAAATCCAGTGACTGAAGGCACCTGATCCGACGCTATCGCGAGCAAGCTCGCTCCCACAGGGTTCATGGTTGAACCCAATTCTTGCATTCACCCCACCCCACTGTGGGAGCGAGCTTGCTCGCGATAGCGTCCGCATGGGTGATATATCCCTATCGCCAGACATTTCGTCGACAATACAGAAAACATTATTTGCATTATTTGTATACAAAAGCATAATTCGCTTCGTGCGAGTTCCTGACCAAAAGGTCAACATACTTCGCCAGCCTTACCTGCCTCAACGCATCGCGACCACCCCCAGGGCGTTTGCGGTGCTGGAAATAACAATAAGACTCTTGAGGAGTACTCGCTGTGGAAAGCCGCAAACCCGACGCCCGGACGCTGGACCTCTCGCCGCCACTACGCAGTGGCTGGCTGGAACGCCTCTTCAAACTCAGCTTGCATGGCACCACGGTGAAGACCGAGTTGATTGCCGGCCTGACAACCTTCATCACCATGGCCTACATCATCTTCGTCAACCCCAACATCATGGCCGACGCCGGCATCGATCACGGTGCCGCGTTCGTCGCCACCTGCATCGCCGCCGCCCTGGGCTGCCTGTTGATGGGCCTGTACGCCAACTGGCCGGTGGGCCTGGCACCGGGCATGGGCCTGAACGCCTTCTTCACCTACACCGTGGTCGGCACCATGGGCTACAACTGGGAAACCGCGTTGGGCGCGGTGTTCATTTCCGGTGTGCTGTTCATGTTCTTGACCCTGTCACGGGTGCGCGAGTGGCTGCTCAACAGCATTCCGGTGAGCCTGCGCTTCGCCATGGGCGCGGGGGTCGGGTTGTTCCTCGGGCTGATCGGCCTGAAAACCGCCGGGATCATCGTCGACAGCCCCGCCACCCTGATCAAGCTTGGCTCGTTGCGTGAACCCGGTCCGTTGCTGGCCGCGGTGTGCTTCCTGATGATCGCCGTGCTCAGTTATCACCGTGTGTTCGGGGCGATCCTGATCAGCATCATCGCCGTGACGCTGGCCGGTTGGGGCCTGGGACTGGTGCAGTACAACGGCGTCATGTCGACACCGCCGAGCCTGGCCCCGACATGGATGGCGATGGACGTGGCCGGGGTGTTCAACATCAGCATGATCAGCGTGGTGCTGGCCTTCCTGTTCGTGCACATGTTCGACACCGCCGGCACCTTGATGGGCGTTGCCCAGCGCGCCGGCCTGGTGAAGGCCGATGGCAAGATCGAGAACCTGTCCCGCGCCTTGAAAGCCGACAGCGCCTCCAGCGTATTCGGCGCCATGGTCGGTGTGCCGCCGGTGACCAGTTACGTGGAAAGCGCCGCCGGTGTGGCCGCCGGTGGCCGCACGGGGCTTACCGCCGTGACCGTCGGTGTGCTATTTATTGCCGCCATGTTCTTCGCACCGCTGGCCGGTATGATCCCGGCCTATGCCACGGCCGGGGCCTTGATCTACGTCGCCATGCTGATGATGGGCGGCATGGCCCACATCGAATGGGACGAACCAACCGACAGCATTCCAGCCATCGTCACGGCCATCATGATGCCCCTGACGTTCTCGGTCGCCGACGGTATCGCCCTGGGGTTCATCACCTATGTGGTGCTCAAGGCCGGCACCGGAAAACACAAGGAAATCTCCGTCAGCCTGTGGGTGCTCTGCGCGATCTTCATCGCCAAGTTCATCTTCTTGTAAGCGATACCGTATCCACCTGCCTCACCCCTCGGGTGAGGCTTTTGTACATCAGGAGCAAAGCAATGAATCTGGAAACCTGGCTGTTGTTCAGTGGCGCCGCCTTGGTGGTGATCCTCATCCCCGGCCCGTTGTCGTTGTTGATGATCGGCAATAGCCTGAACTACGGTCTGCGCCGCTCGTACCCGGCATTCCTCGGCGGGGTGATCGCATCGATCTGCCTGCTGAGCGCTTCGGCGCTGGGGCTCGGCGCATTGTTGATGGCCTCGGAGCAGTTGTTCAGCGCCCTGAAGATCGTCGGTGCCCTGTACCTGTTTTACCTGGCCTGGCAGAGCTGGCAGCAATCGCGCCAACCCTCCCAAGGCGCCGAAGTGCCCCAGGCCGCTGCCGTCCCGCGCTTTCGCGCCCTCTTCGGGCGGGCGTTCGTGTTGGGTGCGAGCAACCCGAAAGACATCCTGTTCTTCGCCGCTTTCCTGCCGCAATTTTTGAGCGCCGAACACGCGTTCCTGCCACAACTGCTGATCATGATCGCCACCTGGACCGTACTCGACCTGCTGTGCAAGCTTGCCTACGGCCTCGGCGCCCATGGCGCGGCGCGGTATTTGCGCACGGGCAGAGGCCAGAGTTGGTTCAACCGCATCAGTGCCGGGCTGTTTGGCGGCGCGGGCGCAGCGTCCTTACTGTCCAGCCACTGAGTACCGGTGACCTTTTTTGAGCCGCGGCGCTGGTAAAACGGCGCAACAACCCATTGATATACACCCGTCAGAAAAACACCTTACATAGAAGGCCATTCATTATCGTTGAACAAGGAAGTTCACAATGGCCAAGGTTTTTTACCCCGGTTCCGTTTCTCACGAGCACGCCGTCGTCGTGACGGATCTAGGCTTTGATGCCAATGATCATTCTGTCGAGACACTCGATTTCAAAGCAGGCAATGAAACCCTGATCGGCCCGGAACATAAGCGAAGACAAGCCCAACTCGAAGTGGTCGATAAACTGTATGGCCCGCTGCGTATCGGCTCCGTGACGGTGACTCGTTTAGCCCTGGATGCGCTGGGCGTAACGACCAATGGCCAGCCCCTGAACGGCGACAATACGTTTTTCCGCACCCCCAATCGTTTTTTCCTGAATACGTTGCGGTTCAACCCGGTTGATATCGAAACCCGTATAAAGCTGATCGACAACGCCAACGACTACCGCTTGCCAACACTGCTGTTCGAAATTGCCAGTGAGCGCTCCTCTATCGCCCCGCCGTTGCTCAATGACCCTCCTGAAACACAACCTGAATCAGCCCATTATCGAACCACGCTCGAAAAGCTTTTAAATTCTGCCCAAAAACTCAATACCGCTTCGCTTGCAGAAAAAACATTTAAGTGGGTAAACAGATCCAAGAGCAACATCCTGATTCCCACAGGGTTCGGACTCCAGGCCTTTGGCATCTACAGCGGCCTGCGTGGTTTGCAAGATGCCATCCGCAACAAGAACGGTTACCAGGCCGTCTTCAATGGGGCCAGCGTGAGTGCCGAGGTCGCCTCGATCGGTGTCGAGGCCGCGCTGACCCGGCAAGCCACGAACATGCTCAAGGCCGGCCAAAGTTCCCTCGGGAGTTTCGCCAAAACCTCGTTTGCCTTACGGCTGGGGCGTGGCAGCGGCTTGATTGCCAGCGTGCTGACACTGCCATTCGATATCGTCGCGGCCATCGACGCTTTCAAGGCTGCCGCCAACGCCACCGGCAATGAAGCCACGGATCATTACGTCAACGCCGCCTTGAGCATCACCAGCGCCGCCATGTCCGTGATGATCGGCGCAGCGGCATTGGCGGGTTTTACTTCCGCCGGCCCCGTGGGCCTTGCCGCGGGATTGATCCTCGCGGTTGGATCACAAGTCTGGGGGGCGATTCGTGAAGTCGATGAAATCGACAACTACATAGAACTCACCGTGCATGAGCGCCTGCGCACAGGTTGGTTCGCCTTCTGGACCATCAGCCCCGATGAAGCCATCCAGGAGCGCTATACCATCGCCAAGGCGACCGCTGAACACACGAAACAACTTCGGGCCAATGCCATGAAGTTATTGCAAGGCACCTTGAAAAACAGCACCGAAGCCATCGTAAACGGAAAGTTCAGCGTAGAACTCGAACAGGTGACTTACAACACTTGGAATTGGTGGACGGGAGAACGCTACCAGGCGACCCGAGTGCGCCCCAGGATCACGGACAGCGACGACTTCATCGATGCCCGCGACGGGGTCACTGCCGATACCCCCGGGGCCGTGCTGGGTACTTCGGCGGAACACAAAGGCATCCACTGGTATATCGGTGGTGGCAACGACACCATCATCGGTCCGAAAAGCAAACCGAACGTTTTCCATTACGGCGCAGGCGTTAAACAGCTGACCGGGGGTGAGAAAGACGATGTTTTCATTTTCGAGGGTTCAACGCAGAGCCTCACGGAAAACCCTCCTTCACCCAATCGACTAGTCGGTGGCGCAGGCAGTGACACCGTCATTTTATCCGGTCGCTCTCGGGATACCGAGGCACAACAGCTTGGTTATCACGTCGACCTGGAGGCTGGGCAGATCACCCTCATCACCCAAGCCAGCCAGGAAAAAGACACCGAGGACTATCGCCATGCGGTCCTGGAGAGCATTGAACACGTAGAAATACTGGAGGGGGGTCGCAACATCATCAAGGGCACCGCCGGCCCCAACATCATTAAATCCCGCGGCAACGATGCCATCGAGGCCGGTGCAGGCGATGACCAGATTTTCCTCCTGGGCGCCAACAACCGCGACGCAGACGGTGGGCCGGGCAACGACGTCTACGCCATCGCCCATAAACCGGGGCGCGTATTCATCAGCGAGGACGGCATCGGCAATAGCGTCATTGCTGTGGACTGGAGAGCCGACCTGATCGAAGGCTGGAAGATCGAAGGGGACAACCTGGTGGTGACCTCGGGCTTTGACGCAGATGACTGGCAACTGCGTGAAGTCATCATCAAAAAGGTCTACCAGCCCGACGACGACGTACGATACCTCCAGAACAACAAACTGACCTTCATCACAAAGGATGGCTATCACTTGGTGCCCGACCTGCCCGACACCCTGGAGCAGAGCCAGCCCCTCGCCATTGAAGCGGTCATCACCCAGCAGGGAACACCGCGCAGCCCGATTATCCTCAATAACCAGAAAACGCACCGGGTCGCACACGACAAGGACACGAGCTATTACCTGTCACGCCTTACCGTGGCGACGACGCTGCAGGTAACACAACGCAGCGACTTCACCACCACGGTGCATCTGGATTATGCCAGCACCGAGCTGACGCGGATCGAGGCCCATTACAACGTCCTGGTCACTCACGACGATGATGGTTGGGACACCGTAAAGTATGGGGAATGTGGCCTGACGATTTATTTCGGCTCACGCCACGTGGTCTTGAAGAACCTGGCCAGCTCCGATGAGCGTTACAGCGCGCAAGATACCCGCACGAAGCGACGTGCATTTTCCGCCCTGGGCTCGAACCATCTCGTTACGCTCATCATGAAGGACGGCGTGTCCTACCGCCTCGTCCAACCGACACCCGACTATGGCCTGCTACTGGACGAAAAATTCATTGGCCAATCGTCGGTAAACTGGAAAACCGACCTGGCATTGCCGCTCACGGCGACCCGAAAGCAATATGTCTATCTTCCTCCTTCGGACAAGCCCCCCTATTACATGCGCAACCGAGCCACCTGCGCCCAGCTCACCTCCCCCTCGGAGCAAACCGGCATTGAAGTCCTGATCGGCGAAGGCGCCACCTACCTGGTGCACCTGAGCCCGGACATGACGCTACGGTTATCCACACCCGGCGCCCTCGCGGGGGCCAATCCCCGGCTGCCCCAGGCCTCGACCTGGGAACTTGACGCTACGCGCCTGGGGCACGTCGAGATCAATCTTGCTTCCAACCGGTTGCAGCTGGGCACAACGATTATTCATCTCCCCACGTATGAGGCTGAAGACCTTGTCGACAAGATACGGGTCATCACCGCCCAAGGCGTCGTTCATGCAGTCGATACCCTGTTTGAACGGGTGTATGTCGAGGCGCTCGACGCTCGGTATTTCACTTTTGCGCTCGCCCCCTCAGCGGCATGGCCCAGCGAACTGGCCGCCTTCGCTGCCAGGGAATTGAGGGTGCTGAACATTGCCGTCAGGGACGGCACTCGCGGCGGTCTGACCTACAACCTGAAAACCCGCCAATGGACCCTTGAGACCGATAAGGCTCGCCCCATCGTTGCCCAGGACCTGAGAAAAACCAATCTTTGCGATCACCATCTCAGCCTCTACCAGGACTTGGCGCGCGAAGGCCTCAGCCAGACCCCGCCCGCAAACGATGGCGCACTTCGCTTGCTACGGGAGAAGTGCGTGGCCCTGGTGGAAAGCCTCACGCCGGGCAACTCAAAGTTCCTGGTGCAAACCCTGACGCTCAGCCTGGCCTTTGGAATGAGCGCGGCGCAATTAAGTGGGCTTCTTGCATTGCATGGGTTCTTACCCGCCTATTTATAGCCCCATATATATATGTACTGCACAGGCTTGAGCCGTTTCCAGGAACATCTCAAGCCAGTGACCTGTCGGTGCGTCAATCGCAAGGCAGGGCATGCTCCACGACGAATGAATGACTCATTCATCACTTTCCAAACCTGAAGGAACAGGAATCCCAATGAGCCCAAAACTAAACACCCGCCCCAAGCTTCCAACCTCGCCCCCCGACACGCCCCATTCAAGTCGCGATACGTCACCGGAAACATTGCCCAGAAGCCCCGCCCGAAGCGAGGGAGGCGACCTGGCCCCCGTCACGTCGCCCGGACGACAACCTGACGCCGCAGAACCCCAGTCCCCCACCATCCAGATAGCCGAAATCACCTCACAGGCACCCGGCCATGAGTCAACCACGGCGGTGCCGCTGGAGCACTATCTTCTTTCACCCGAACTGGTCCCCATGCTATCGGAGCCCGACGCAACCTCCGGCATCCGCACATTCAGGACACGTACCTATGTGGATCTAACGGAAGGCGGCACAGTGCTGCTGGGGCGCGATGCCGAGCAGAATTACCGGGCCCGACTAGGCACCGAACTCATCGCCTCCGGGCCACGCCTCGAACAAGTGGAAGGCAGCCTGCTGTGGCGTCTTGCGCACCGCGCCGAGCCGGATGCCGCTGACTCCATACTGACGATTACCCGCCGCAGACCGGCGGAAGATGAGCCCTCGGACGTCATTGAACCCAAGCGTCAGCACACGTCCCCTTCACCAAGCGAAGCCACCTTGGAGAGCGCCCCCGCCTTCGCTAAAAACTGGGGAATCGAGCCAAGGCTCACGGTACCCGACTTCCTGACCATAGACGGTGTTCACTACAAGGTAGTGACGCGCGCCGACGCCCGCGAGTATCCGATCGCCTACGTCCAGCAACCCACCCATTCACCGTATGATTTTGACGTACTGGAGGCGACCATCAGGCATACGCCCGACGAGCAACCCCGAAGCGCGATACGCGTGCCTCCTGACAATCGCTGGCAAATCGATGCGAGGCTGCCCTTTGACAAACCACTGACGGATTACGTCAGGGAGGCGTTTCCAGAAGTCACCACCGTCACCCTGGAAAATATCGCCAGAAAGCAATTTACCCTCGCCAACAGCTCGTCTTTTGCCGACGCGGCAGGCTTGACCGCGCTCCGGCAGATTTTCAGCAGTTGGAAAGACGGCACCCCGTCCCCGCACCCGGAATGGAGTGATCCATTATTGATGCTACCCGTGCTTCGCGCCGCTTCAGGCAGCGTCAGCAGCACTGCACGCTCGCTCGATCTGCCGAATCCAACGTCAAGAATGTCGTTGGATCGGCTGGATTTCGACCCTCAGCGATTCACCCAGCAGTGGGATTATTTCGTCATGACTTACTCCCCGTTGGACCTCAAGCGCTTCATGGCCAACCTCATGACCCGTAACGGCTATGCAGTCTTTGAACCCAATTCTTTCAATAGCTTTCCGGCGTTGGTATTCCGGCGCACAGGGCATGACTATGTATTTTTCATGAGCTTGCATCGCACCCGGATCCCGAAGATTTCCCTGCCGGCACACACCAGCCCAAACACAACCGGCATCAGCCTGGAAACCCAGGTCGGCGAACACGCCGCGAACGTTGTCAGGGAGGCCCACCAGAACAACAAACTCATCTGGCTCAAGGGCGGTTCGCAAATCCGGCCAAACCATCCGGACACCGTTTTCATCGTTCGGGATGATGACGCCAGGCTGTAAGTCCGCAGGCAAAAAAAGCCCGCAGTGTGAGCGGGCGAAAACCAAAGAAGCGCCATGCGCAGTCGCTTCCAGGAGAGGCAGCTGCTTGGGGGATCAGCTGCCTCGATAGGTGGAATAGGCGTAGGGCGAAATCAGCAGGGGCACGTGGTAATGCTCCTGCTCGGCCGAAATACCGAAGCGCAGCACCACCACATCCAGGAACGCCGGATCGGGCAGTTGGACGCCACGGGCGCGGTAGTAATCGCCGGCGTGGAATTGCAGTTGATAGACCCCCGAACGGTAGTCATCCCCTTGCAGCAGCGGCGCGTCGCAGCGCCCGTCGCTGTTGGTCAGCGCACTGGCGACACAGTGCAGTTGCGAACCTTCCACGCGGTACAGCTCGATCTTGATCGAGCTGCCCGGGCAGCCGTGTGCGGCATCCAAAACGTGAGTAGTCAAACGTCCCATTGCTTATGCGCGCCTCGCTGCACTGCAGTCCGGCCCGACGCCTCCTGAATCAGTTGAAAGACAGGCCGCACCGTTTCGGAGCACGAAACGCCACGGCGATGTGCGAATTAAGACACTTTAAAAGAAAATTGTACACAATAAAAAATAAACACTTCACCCATGGACTGAGCGACGGCGCGTCAGCCCCAGGCTCAAGCAAACCAAATGAATACAAGATCCTCCTGACGATTCACTGACCAAGTGGGCAGGTTTCTTGCAGTGTAGACAACACCAGGGACACAGTGAAAAATGCAGAAAATCAGGCTTACAAATCGCGCATAAAGTTGTATACAATCATTCCATCGTCGTGACGCCAGCCTGAAACACATCGCCAGGGCGCCACCTACATGGTTCGAACAAGAAGGAAAACTGCAGTGAGCGCTGACTACCCACGCGACCTGATCGGTTACGGCAGTAACCCTCCCCACCCCCAATGGCCGGGCAATGCCCGCATCGCGTTGTCCTTCGTGCTCAACTACGAAGAAGGCGGCGAGCGCAACGTCCTGCATGGCGACAAGGAATCCGAAGCGTTCCTTTCGGAGATGGTCGCGGCGCAACCGCTGCTGGGCGAGCGCAACATGAGCATGGAATCGCTGTATGAGTATGGCAGCCGTGCCGGTGTCTGGCGTGTCCTCAAACTGTTCAAGGAATTCGATATTCCTCTGACCATTTTCGCCGTCGCCATGGCCGCCCAGCGCCATCCGGAGGTGATTCGCGCCATGGTCGCCGCCGGTCACGAAATCTGCAGCCACGGCTATCGCTGGATCGACTACCAATATATGGATGAGGCCCAGGAGCGTGAGCACATGCTCGAAGCGATCCGCATCCTCACCGAAATCACTGGCGAGCGTCCGCTGGGCTGGTACACCGGCCGCACCGGCCCGAACACCCGCCGGCTGGTGATGGAGGAAGGCGGTTTCCTCTATGACAGCGACACCTACGACGACGACCTGCCCTACTGGGAACCGAATACCCCCAACGGCAAGCCGCACCTGGTGATCCCCTACACCCTCGACACCAACGACATGCGCTTCACCCAGGTGCAGGGTTTCAACAAGGGCGACGATTTCTTCCAATACCTCAAGGACGCTTTCGACGTGTTGTACGCCGAAGGCGCCGAAGCCCCGAAGATGCTTTCCATCGGGTTGCATTGCCGGCTGATCGGCCGCCCTGCGCGCCTGGCCTCCCTCAAGCGGTTTCTCGAATACGTCAAAGGCCATGAACACGTCTGGTTCAGCCGTCGTGTCGACATCGCCCGCCACTGGCAGCACGTCCACCCGCATCAAGGGGCTTCGAAACCAGGAGCGTCGAAATGACCGCCTTCCAGACCCTCAAGCCCTCCACCTTGAGCCGTGAAGCCTTCATCCGGGCTTTCGCCGATATCTACGAACATTCGCCATGGGTCGCCGAAAAGGCGTTTGACCTGGGCCAGGATCCCTCGATCGACGAGATCGAGACCCTGCACCAACGCATGAGCGACATCCTGTTGAGTGCCGATCACGCCAGCCAACTGGCGCTGATCAACGCTCACCCGGACCTGGCCGGCAAAGCCGCCGTCCAGGGCCAACTGACCGAAGCCAGCACGAACGAACAGGCCGGCGCCGGTATTCACCAATGCACGGCCGAAGAGTTTCAACGCTTCACCGAGCTGAACGACGCCTACAAGGCCAAGTTCAAGTTTCCCTTCATCATGGCGGTAAAAGGCAGCAACCGGCACCAGATCCTCGCGGCGTTCGAAACGCGCATCCATCACTCGGCAGACGCCGAATTCAAATGCGCCCTGGCAGAGATCAACAAAATCGCGTTGTTCCGATTACTGACCCTTTAGCGAGCAGTCCTGAACCCAGGAACCTGCAAGCATCCCCAGCCAACTTATTTAAAGGCAGACAAGAAGAATGAAAGCTTACGCCGTACCTTTCGAGAAGTTCGTCAACCTGGCCGACGCCCGCCTGGGCACCAAGATCATTTCGGTCACCGATGACTGGTTCGCCGACGCCAACCGCCTGTTCCAGCCGACCCCGGCCGTGTGGAAGGAGGGCGTGTTCGATGATAACGGCAAGTGGATGGACGGCTGGGAGTCGCGGCGCAAGCGCTTCGAAGGCTACGACAGCGCGGTGATCCGCCTGGGTGTGGCGGGCTCGATCAAAGGCGTGGACATCGACACCTCATTCTTCACCGGCAACTACCCACCGTCGGCCTCCCTGGAAGCCTGCTTCCTGACGGAAGGCGAGCCGGACGAAAACACCCAGTGGACTGAAGTGCTGTCGGCCGTCGAGCTGCAAGGCAACAGCCACCACTACCACGAAATCAGCAACGACCAGGCCTTCAGCCACCTGCGCTTCAACATCTACCCCGATGGCGGCGTGGCCCGGTTGCGGGTCTACGGCATTCCGTACCGCGACTGGTCGGCGGTGGGCGACAACGAACAGATCGACCTGGCCGCCGCCCTCAATGGTGGCCGCGCCCTGGCCTGCTCCGACGAGCACTTCGGCCGCATGAGCAACATCCTCAACCCGGGTCGTGGCGTGAACATGGGCGACGGCTGGGAAACCGCCCGTCGCCGTACCCCGGGCAATGACTGGGTCATCGTCGCCCTGGGCCATGCCGGCGAGGTCGAGAAAGTCATCGTCGACACCCTGCACTTCAAGGGCAACTATCCCGACAGCTGCTCGATCCAGGCCGCGTTCGTCAAGGGCGGCACCGACAGCCAGATCGAAACCCAGTCGCTGTTCTGGCGCGAACTGCTGCCGAGCCAGAAACTGGAAATGCACGCCGAACACACCTTCGCCGAGCAGATCAAGGCCCTGGGACCGATCACCCATATCCGCCTGAACGTGTTCCCGGACGGCGGTGTGAGTCGCCTGCGGGTGCTGGGCAAGGTCGCAAAATAAGGGTGAACCCAAATCGCGAGCAAGCTCGCTCCCACATTTGAAATGCATTCCCCTGTGGGAGCGAGCTTGCTCGCGATGGCGGCACAACAAACAACACAGAATTCAAGGTAAGAAGACCAGCATGCGCACACTCAAGATCGAACCGTTGACCAAAGAAGCCTTCGCCCCGTTCGGTGACGTGATCGAAACCGACGGCAGCGATCACTTCATGATCAACAACGGTTCGACCATGCGCTTCCATCGCCTGGCGACGGTAGAAACCGCCACGCCGGACGATCAGGCGATCATCAGCATCTTCCGCGCCGACGCGCTGGACATGCCGCTGACCGTACGCATGCTGGAGCGCCATCCGCTGGGCAGCCAGGCCTTCATTCCGCTGCTCGGCAACCCCTTTCTGATCGTGGTCGCGCCACTTGGCGATGAACCTGTATCAGGCTTGGTCCGCGCCTTCGTCACCAACGGCAGGCAGGGCATTAATTACCATCGCGGCGTCTGGCACCACCCGGTGCTGACGATCGAAAAGCGGGATGACTTCCTGGTGGTTGATCGCAGTGGCACAGGCAATAACTGCGATGAGCATTTTTTCAAAGAGGATGAGTACTTGATCCTCGCCCCCCACCAATAAGAGAAGGTCCGATCACGCGAAAACAAGCGTGACGGGCGAGAGGTAAAGACTGTGGAAGCACATATGCTGGAATGGCTGAACCTGAGCGTTCGCTGGGTTCACATGATCACTGGCGTGGCCTGGATCGGCGCGTCGTTCTACTTCGTCTGGCTGGAAAACAACCTCAATCGCGTCAACCCCAGGAGCGGCCTGGCCGGCGACCTGTGGGCCATCCACGGTGGCGGTATCTACCACCTGGAAAAATACAAACTCGCGCCGCCGTCCATGCCGGACAACCTGCACTGGTTCAAGTGGGAAGCCTACTTCACCTGGATGTCGGGCATCGCCCTGCTGTGCGTGGTGTTCTATTGGAACCCGACCGTCTACCTGCTGGCCCCCGGCAGCGGCTTGAGCGGCCCCGAAGGCGTGGCCCTGGGCCTCGGTTCGTTGCTCGTCGGCTGGTTCGTCTATTCCTTCCTCTGCGACTCGGCCCTGGGCAAGCGCCCTGCCTTGCTCGGCTTGATCCTGTTCGTGCTGTTGATCGCCGCGGCCTACGGCTTCAGCAAGGTGTTCAGCGGTCGCGGTGCCTACCTGCATGTCGGGGCGGTCATCGGCACGATCATGGTCGGCAACGTGTTCCGCATCATCATGCCGGCACAACGTGCCCTGGTCGCGGCTATCGCCGAGAACCGCACGCCGGATCCAGCGCTGCCAGCCAAGGGGCTGTTGCGTTCGCGCCACAACAACTACTTCACCCTGCCGGTGCTGTTCATCATGATCAGCAACCATTTCCCGAGCACCTACGGTAGCCAGTACAACTGGCTGATCCTGGCCGGGATCGCCGTGGCGGCGGTGTTGGTGCGGCATTACTTCAACACGCGCCATGACAGCAACCGGTTTGCCTGGACGCTGCCGGTCGGCGCCCTGGCGATGATCTGCCTGGCTTATGTCACCGGCCCCAAGCCCATGCCCAGCACACCGGAGGTGGCCAAGGCGCCCGGCGTGATCGAGTACCAACCGTTGCCGGAAACGGCAGTAGGCGGTGGCGCGAAACCGGCGACGGCCCCCGCCGCACCGGCAGCTGCGCCCACTCAGGCCGCCAACGCCCAGGGCCCTTCGTTCGAGAAGGTCCACAGCGTGATCCAGGAACGCTGCTCGGTCTGCCACTCGGCCAAGCCCACCAGCCCGCTGTTCAGCGCCGCCCCAGGCGGGGTGATGTTCGATACGCCGCAGCAGATCCAGCAACAGGCCGCGCGCATCCAGGCCCAAGCCGTGACCAGCCAGATCATGCCGTTGGGCAACATCACCCAGATGACCCAACAGGAACGCGATCTGATCGGCGCGTGGATCAACCAGGGCGCCCACACCAACTGAGCCACGCGCTCCAACACCGTTAAACGTCATACCGCTGACAGGTCGACCGGCACACCACCGGTCCCCCGTCAGCGACTGCCTGCGCCTCAACAATAAAAACAAGAGCAAAGCACCCGATGACCACGCCCCGCCATCACGCCCCAAATTCGCCGCGCATGCGCTGTTGCAGGGCACTTGAGCCTTCCAAGGCAAGCCCGTATCCTGCGCGGCCGTTTGAAGCAGGCCGACCACAAAATCCCTTCCGATCCTGACCGGATCGCCAACTTGTTGCGGTGTTGGCGGACATAAACGCGCCCCTGAAAACAGCTTTCCGACTGATCAAAAAACCGCAGGGCAAGCCTTTTCCGGTTTTTTTCCGGACTTGGCTCAGCGCTTGCTATCAGCATTCGCCACGCTCAAAAAGCTGACCGAACGGATGTTTTTTAATCCATGGAAAAAGGCGCCACACCAGAGCGCTGACCTGAAAAAAAGCGGTACCACTTACCTTTGGGAGCAAACCGAATGAAACGTACGTGCACCAGCCTGATACTCGCAGGATCCTTGCTGGCCGCAGGCCAGGCGATGGCCGACGATCTGTTCCAGTGGCAGAACAACAGCCTGACCTACCTGTACGGCAAGGATTTCCAGATCAACCCGCGTATCCAGCAGACCGTGACCTTCGAACACGTCGATGCCTGGAAATACGGGGACAACTTCTTCTTCCTCGATCGGATCTTCTATAACGGCCAGGATGACGGCCAGTCCGGCCCGAACACCTACTACGGTGAGTTCAGCCCGCGTCTGTCGTTCGGCAAGATCTTCGACCAGAAACTGGAACTGGGTCCGATCAAGGATGTGCTGCTGGCCATGACGTATGAATTCGGGGAAGGCGACAACGAGTCTTACCTGATCGGCCCGGGTTTCGACCTGGTGATTCCCGGCTTCGACTACTTCCAACTGAACGTCTACAACCGCCAGACCGAAGGCCCGCGCGCCGGCGACAACGTTTGGCAAATCACCCCCGTCTGGGCCTATACCGTGCCGGTGGGCTCATCCGACATCCTGATCGATGGTTTCATCGACTGGGTGGTGGACAACGACAGCAACTCGAAGGGCACCTACCACGCCAACCTGCACATCGTCCCGCAGATCAAATATGACTTGGGCAAAGCGTTGAAGCTCGGCGCCAAGCAGTTGTATGTCGGGGTGGAATACGACTACTGGAAGAACAAGTACGCCATTGAAGACAGCGACGGGTTCAAGACCAACCAGAGCACGACCAGCTTTTTGCTGAAGTATCACTTCTGATCCCGGAATCAATATCAGACAATCCCCTTGTGGGAGCGAGCTTGCTCGCGATAGCGGTGGGTCGGCTTGCATTGATGTTGAATGTACCGCCGTCATCGCGAGCAAGCTCGCTCCCACATGGGTTTGTGTGCTGGGCTCAGCTTAAGCGTCCACCGCCAATCCCTTGTGGGAGCGGGCTTGCTCGCGATAGCGGTGGGTCGGCTTGCATTGATTTTGAATGTACCGTCGTCTTCGCGAGCAAGCTCGCTCCCACACGGGTTGCATGCCAACCACAGGTTTAGCATCCACCACAAATCCCCCTGTGGGAGCGAGCTTGCTCGCGATAGCGGTGGGTCGGCTTGCATTGATGTTGAATGTACCGCTGTCTTCGCGAGCAAGCCCGCTCCCACACGGGTTGCATGCCAACCACAGGTTTAGCATCCACCACAAATCCCCCTGTGGGAGCGAGCTCGCTCGCGATGGCGGTGGACCTGCGTGCATCACGCCTCAGGACAACCCCAGAAACCGACTCAACGCCTCACGCTGCGCCAACGCATCCTGGCGCCCGAGCTCGATCAGTTCGCTGCAATACCCCGCCTCGAACAGCAGGTAGCTCAGCACCCCCGCGCCACTGGTCTTGGTCGCGCCCGGCCCGCGCAGAAATACCCGAAGCGCACGGGGCAATTCCTGGCGATGGCGGGCGGCGATTTCGTCGATGGGCTGGCTTGGCGAAATCACCAGCACGTCCACCGGTGCCGCGCCGAGGGCATGGGCCGGGACGTCATCGGGCAGCAAGTGGCTGAACCCGTTCAGGCGCTCCAGCAACTCGATGTCACTTTCCAGGCTGTCGATGAACGTGCTGTTGAGCATATGGCCCCCAATCTGCGCCAGGGTCGGTTGCAGGCCGGTGTAGCTGCGTTCGGAAAGATCCTGCCCGCCACCACCACGGGGGTTGCCACTGACGCCGATCACCAGCACGCGATTGGCCCCCAGGTGCAAAGCCGGGCTGATGGGCGCCGATTGCCGCACCGCGCCGTCGCCGAAGTATTGCGGACCGATCTTGACCGGCGCGAACAACAGCGGAATCGCCGAACTGGCCAGCAAGTGTTCCACCGACAACTGCGTCGGCACACCGATACGCCGGTGGCGCAGCCAGGCATCGATGGTGCCGCGGCCCTGATAGAAGGTGACGGCCTGGCCGGATTCATAACCGAATGCCGTCACCGCCACCGCCCGTAGTTGCTGCTCGGCGATGGCCTGCTCGATACCCGAGGCGTGGAATTGGGCCTCGAGCAGTTCGCGCAGCGGCGAACTGTCGATCAGCGCCACCGGCAACTTGGCTCCCAGGCCCAGCAGGCTGTGAGTGATGAAACGCATTGACTGGGCGATCACGCCCCGCCAGTCGCTGCGCATGACCTGATGGCTGCGCACCGCTTGCCAGAACGCCGTCAGCCGCTCGATGGCAGTCTTGAAGTCCATCGCCCCGCTCGCCAGGCTGACCGCATTGATCGCCCCGGCAGAGGTGCCGACGATCACCGGAAACGGGTTATCCGCCCCGTCCGGCAGCAATTCGGCAATCGCCGCCAATACCCCCACTTGATATGCCGCCCGAGCCCCGCCGCCGGAAAGAATCAAACCTGTAACCGGTTCAGCTGGGGTCATCGCAATGCTCCGTGCTCAAGGTGATATCAAAAAAACTCAGCCGCGTTTGTCGTACAGCTTGGGCTCACCCGGTGGACGACTCTTGAAGCGCCGGTGGGCCCAGAGATACTGCTCGGGACAATCGCGCACCGACTGCTCGACCCATTGATTGATGCGGATGCAATCGGCTTCCTCGGTCTCGCCCGGGAAATCGGTGAGCGGGGCCTGAATCACCAAGCGATAGCCACTGCCGTCGGCCAGGCGTTCCTGGATGAAAGGTACCACCAGCGCCTTGCCCAGGCGGGCGAACTTGGTGGTGGCGGTGACCGTCGCCGCCTGGATGCCGAACAACGGCACGAACACGCTTTGCTTGGCACCATAGTCCTGGTCCGGCGCATACCAGATCGCCCGCCCGGCCCGCAGCAGCTTGAGCATGCCGCGCACGTCGTCACGCTCCACCGCCAGGGAATCGAGGTTGTGCCGCTCACGACCGCGGCGCTGGATGTAGTCGAACAGCGGGTTCTTGTGCTCGCGGTACATGCCATCGATGGTGTGCTGCTGGCCGAGCAAGGCCGCACCGATTTCCAGCGTGGTGAAATGCAGAGCCATCAGGATCACGCCCTTGCCCTCGCGCTGGGCCTGTTTCAGATGCTCCAGCCCTTCGACGTGGGCCAGTTTCGCCAAACGCGAGCGCGACCACCACCAGCTCATGGCCATCTCGAAAAAGGCGATGCCGGTGGAGGCGAAATTTTCCTTGAGCAGACGCTTGCGCTCGGCAGCGGACTTTTGCGGGAAACACAGTTCCAGGTTGCGACGAGCGATGCGCCGTCGGTCGCCGGCCACCCGGTACATCAGCGCCCCCAATGCACGACCGACCCGCAGCAATAACGGATAAGGCAATTGCACGATCAGCCACAACAGCCCCAGGCCGCACCACAGCAGCCAGAAACGCGGATGAAAAAATGCAGCTCGAAAACGCGGGCGATCCATTACAGCTTCCATTAAGACATGGGCCGCGCATTCTACATTGTTCGACCCGGGTTGCGGCTGGCGGACGATCTCGTTATAAGTCTCGGCACTTTTAGTGACAAGCCGTTGTACGCCGACCATGAGCCAAACCGAACCGCTAGACCAAGATCCCGTGTTCCAGCTGAAGGGCAGCATGCTCGCCATTACGGTGCTGGAACTGGCCCGCAACGACCTGGAGAGCCTTGACCGGCAATTGGCGGCGAAAGTCGCCCAGGCCCCGAACTTCTTCAGCAATGCCCCCCTGGTGCTGGCCCTGGACAAGCTGCCGGCCGGCGAAGGCTCAGTGGATCTGCCAGGCCTGATGCGCATTTGCCGCCAGCACGGTCTGCGCACCCTGGCGATCCGCGCCAGCCGCATCGAAGACATCGCCGCTGCCATCGCCGTGGACATTCCGGTGCTGCCGCCGTCCGGCGCCCGGGAGCGCGTGCTGGAACTGAGCCCGGCCGAAGCGAAGAAAACCCCGGAAAAACCACCGGAGCCCACCATCAAGCCAACGCGGGTCATCACCTCGCCCGTTCGCGGCGGGCAGCAGATTTATGCCCAGGGTGGCGATCTGGTCATCGTGTCCTCGGTCAGCCCGGGGGCGGAACTTCTGGCCGATGGCAACATCCATGTATACGGCCCGATGCGCGGTCGAGCACTGGCCGGCGTCAAGGGTGATACCAAAGCCAGGATCTTCTGTCAGCAATTGAGCGCTGAGCTGGTTTCCATCGCCGGGCAGTACAAGGTCTCCGAGGATTTGCGCCGCGACCCGTTGTGGGGGGCCGGCGTCCAGATCAGCCTGTCGGGCGACGTGTTGAACATCATTCGGCTTTAACGGATACTGCCGCATTTTCCAAGCATCTCTAAAACGAGCGAAAACGGCTTAAACGACGTAGGAAAAAGGATCAGGCAGTGTTTACCGGAGGTAGACCCCGCCCGACAGCCGATTCCAGCCAAGCCTGTCCAATTGCAGCGGTTTTCCAGAGATGTTTTTCAGGGGCTGACAAAGTCCTTTTTCCTTAGGGGTGAAACACCTTGGCCAAGATTCTCGTGGTTACATCCGGCAAGGGTGGTGTGGGTAAGACCACCACCAGCGCCGCTATCGGTACCGGCCTCGCTCTGCGCGGCCACAAGACAGTCATCGTCGACTTCGACGTCGGCCTGCGTAACCTGGACCTGATCATGGGTTGCGAGCGTCGCGTGGTCTACGACTTCGTCAACGTGGTCAACGGCGAAGCCAACCTGCAACAAGCCCTGATCAAGGACAAGCGCCTTGAGAACCTCTACGTGCTGGCCGCCAGCCAAACCCGCGACAAAGACGCGCTGACCCAGGAAGGCGTGGAAAAAGTCCTGATGCAGCTCAAGGAAGACTTTGAGTTCGTGGTCTGCGACTCCCCGGCCGGTATCGAGAAAGGTGCCCACCTGGCCATGTACTTCGCGGACGAAGCGATTGTCGTGACCAACCCGGAAGTGTCGTCGGTCCGTGACTCCGACCGTATGCTGGGCCTGCTGGCGAGCAAATCCCGGCGCGCCGAGAAGGGCGAAGAGCCGATCAAGGAACACTTGCTGCTGACCCGCTACAACCCGCAACGGGTCAGCGATGGCGAGATGCTGGGCGTCGAAGACGTCAAGGAAATCCTCGCTGTCACCCTGCTGGGTGTCATTCCGGAATCCCAAGCGGTACTCAAAGCTTCCAACTCCGGCGTGCCGGTGATTCTCGACGACCAGAGCGATGCCGGCCAGGCATACAGCGATGCCGTCGATCGCCTGTTGGGCAAGACCGTGGAGCATCGTTTCCTCGATGTAACGAAGAAAGGTTTCTTCGAGCGCCTGTTTGGAGGTAGGTAATGAACCTTTTTGACTTCTTTCGTGCCAACAAAAAGCCCAGTACCGCCTCGGTCGCGAAAGAGCGTCTACAGATCATCGTGGCGCACGAACGCGGCCAACGCAGTACCCCTGACTACCTGCCAGCCTTGCAGAAGGAACTGGTGGAAGTGATCCGCAAATACGTCAACATCGGCAGCGATGACGTGCATGTGGCACTGGAAAGCCAGGGCAGTTGCTCGATCCTGGAACTCAATATCACCCTGCCGGATCGCTGATCGCGCCGGCGGGAGCCACGGCGGCTCGGGCCCAAAGTCCTTCTCCCTGTGGGAGAAAAGCTTGCTCGCGATAGCCTCAACCGGATCTAACAGACAGACCGTGTTGTTTAATCGCGAGCAAGCTTTGCTCCCACAGGGTCAGGAAAAAGGGCCCGAGCCGCCGTTGGCGTTTGTAACGAGACTGTTTTCAATGCCCCTGTCCAACATCCGCATCATTCATCAGGACGCCGCTGTCCTGGTGGTCGACAAGCCGACCCTGTTGCTTTCCGTGCCCGGCCGGGCCGACGACAACAAAGACTGCCTGATCACCCGCCTGCAGGAAAACGGCTACCCGGAAGCGCGAATCGTGCACCGACTGGACTGGGAAACCTCCGGCATCATCCTCTTGGCCCGTGACCCGGACACCCATCGTGAACTGTCCCGACAATTTCATGATCGCGAAACCGAAAAAGCCTACACCGCGCTGTGCTGGGGTCAGCCGGAACTGGACAGTGGCAGCATCGACCTGCCCTTGCGCTACGACCCGCCGACCAAACCTCGGCACGTGGTGGACCATGAACAGGGCAAACACGCCCTGACCTTCTGGCGCGTACTGGAACGTTGCGGCGATTGGTGCCGGGTCGAATTGACGCCGATCACCGGGCGCTCACACCAATTACGCGTGCACATGCTGTCCATCGGTCACCCGCTGCTGGGCGACGGTCTCTATGCCCATCCGCAAGCGCTCGCGGCCTGGCCACGCCTGTGCCTGCACGCCAGCATGCTCAGCTTCACCCATCCGCAAAGCGGCGAGCGCCTGCGCTTCGAGTGCCCGGCACCGTTCTGAGGGATGTATCCGCAAGCAGGCCACAAAACCTGTGGGAGCGAGCTTGCTCGCGATAGCGGTGGGTCAGTTTGCATTGATGTTGAATGTGCGGGCCTCATCGCGAGCAAGCTCGCTCCCACAAGGGATTTGTGGTGAACACAAGCTCTGTACACGCCTGCGCTCCAATGTGGGAGCGAGCTTGCTCGCGATGAGGCCCGCACATTCAACACGGATATCACCCACTTCCCACCCTCCCCATCGACCACCAATACGGTAAACTCCCGCCCATTGCTGTCTGGAGTTTCTTATGCGCGCAGAGTTGAACCAAGGCCTGATCGACTTCCTCAAGGCCTCCCCTACCCCGTTCCATGCCACCGCCAGCCTGGCCAAGCGCCTGGAGGCGGCCGGCTATCAGCGTCTTGACGAGCGCGAGACCTGGACCACCGAGGCCAACGGTCGCTATTACGTCACGCGCAACGACTCCTCGATCATCGCCTTCAAGCTCGGCCGCCACTCAGCGCTGAACGACGGCATCCGCCTGGTTGGCGCCCACACCGACAGCCCCTGCCTGCGGGTCAAGCCGCAGCCGGAACTGCAACGCCACGGGTTCTGGCAACTGGGTGTGGAAGTCTACGGCGGCGCGCTGCTGGCGCCGTGGTTCGACCGCGACCTGTCCCTGGCCGGGCGCGTGACCTTCCGCCGCGATGGCAAGGTCGAAAGCCAGTTGATCGATTTCAAGGCGCCGATCGCCACGATTCCAAACCTGGCCATCCACCTCAATCGCGAAGCGAACCAGGGCTGGGCCATCAACCCGCAGAACGAACTGCCGCCGATCCTCGCCCAGTTCGCCGGTGACGAGCGCGTCGATTTCCGGGCCGTGCTCACCGATCAACTGGCCCGCGAACACGGCCTGAACGCCGACGTGGTGCTCGATTACGAGTTGAGTTTCTACGACACCCAAAGCGCTGCGGTCATTGGCCTGCACGGCGATTTCATTGCTGGCGCGCGCCTGGACAACCTGCTGTCGTGCTACGCCGGCCTGCAGGCCTTGCTGAACGCCGACACCGAAGAAACCTGCGTATTGGTGTGCAACGATCACGAAGAAGTGGGCTCGTGCTCGGCCTGTGGCGCCGACGGCCCGATGCTGGAACAGACCCTGCGGCGCCTGCTGCCCGAAGGTGAAGAGTTCGTACGGACCATTCAGAAATCCCTGCTGGTGTCGGCGGACAATGCCCACGGCGTGCACCCCAACTATGCCGACAAGCACGACGCCAACCACGGCCCCAAGCTCAACGCCGGGCCGGTGATCAAGGTCAACAGCAACCAGCGCTACGCCACCAACAGCGAAACCGCCGGGTTCTTCCGTCACCTGTGCATGGCCGAAGAAGTGCCGGTGCAAAGCTTCGTGGTGCGCAGCGACATGGGCTGCGGCTCGACCATCGGCCCGATCACCGCCAGCCAACTGGGCGTGCGCACCGTGGACATCGGCCTGCCGACCTTCGCCATGCATTCGATCCGTGAACTGTGCGGCAGCCATGACCTGGCGCATTTGGTGAAGGTGCTGAGCGCGTTCTACGCGTCTCGCGAGTTGCCGTAACACCCAGAAGGCATGATGAACCCTGTGGGAGCAAGGCTTGTCCGCGATGAAGGTGATGCGATTTTTCCAGAAATCGAGTCACCTTCATCGCGAGCAAGCTTTGCTCCCACACAGCGCTCGCCTCGGGATTGAGGGGTGTGCTGACATACATCAGCCCCCCCAGCCAAACCCCAACTAGACTGTCCTTATCCCTCCCCGACAAGGCCGTCGTCATGATCTCGATGTCTTCGTTCAACGCCATGCTGGTGCCCATCATCGCCGGCATGATCCTGCTGGCCATCGGCTTCAACTTCCGTGACAAGAACGTCGGGGTCTTTGCCATGTGGATCGGCATGTTGCTGATCCTCGCCACGGTAGTGATCAAGATCCTGGGCAAGCTCAACGAGTCGCTCTGAACCTGCCTCAAACCGGCGCTTGCTCCGGCACATCCACGCCGACATGGATCGCATCGTGTCGCCAGAACTCCAGGTCGCAGTCGATCAGCCGCTGGTGCTGGTCATAGTTGACCCGCGCGATGCGCAGCCCGGGGCTGCCCACCGAAACTCTCAACGCCGCTGCCGCTTCCGGCTGTAAAGAGGTGGGCACGATCTCGAACTTCACCCGGCCGTAGTGCAGGTCGTAATGGCGGGCGTACAGCTCGGTGATGGACTGGTTGAGGTCGAATTCGAGGATGTCCGGAAAATACTGTGGGTTCAGGTAGTGCTCGACATACAGCACCAGCCGCTCATCGATGCGTCGTACGCGGCAGATCTGGATCACGCTGGACAACGCCGGCAGTTGCAACCAGGCACACACGGCCGCCGAAGCCGGTTGCAAGCGCGCCGAGATCACTTGGGTAGAAGGCACACGCCCCTGGGCCGCGACCATGGCGTGAAAATGGCTGCGCTGCATCAGGTTGTAGGCCAGGCGCGGCGGCGAGACGAACCAGCCCCGGCGCTCTTCCCGATAGATCTGCCCCTGGGCTTCGAGCTGCAACAACGCCTCGCGCACGGTAATCCGCGTGGTCCCGAACAATTCACTGAGCTTGCGCTCGGCCGGCAACTTGCTGCCGGGCGCCAGCAACCCGTGATCGAGTTGCTCTTGCAGGACCTGTCCGATGGCTGTCACCGCTTTGGTTGCATCGATGCGCATCAACGTTACCTATCTGGACTAGACCAGCACTGTTTCGGGGCAGGATCGACGGTCCGTCGATCCGCTTCTGGGTCCAACAAGCCTAGGCACTGCACATGACTGGCAGATGACAGAGCCGCCGAACGGTCGTTTTTCGAGCGTGCAAATTAACGGCCAAGTCCTTGCAGATCAGCTGTTTAACCATGGTCTACGCTTAATTCGCAGCCAATCTCCACGAGCCAGGCATTTCCCGCCCCCTGCGACACCGACATCAAAATGTCACAGGGCTCGCCTACATTGGCTCAGGTATTGCTGACCTAGACCAACACAACCGCAATCGCAGCGTTGAAAACGCCCATAGGAGCTTCGGATGAAACAGCTTTTCCTGGCATCACTGTTAGGCTCGACCATTGCCATGTGCACCGCCGCCATGGCCGCTGACACCGATCTGAAAACGTTGGAAGCCGCTGCGAAAGCGGAAGGCGCCGTGAACAGCGTCGGCATGCCCGATGACTGGGCAAACTGGAAAGGCACCTGGGACGACCTGGCCAAGATCTATGGCTTGAAACACATCGACACCGACATGAGCTCGGCCCAGGAAATCGCCAAGTTCGCCGCCGAAAAAGACAACGCCAGCGCCGACATCGGCGACGTCGGGGCGGCGTTCGGCCCGATCGCGGTCAAACAGGGCGTGGTCCAGCCGTACAAGCCAAGCACCTGGGAACAGGTCCCCGCCTGGGCCAAGGACAAGGACGGCAACTGGGCATTGGCCTACACCGGCACCATCGCCTTCATCGTCAACAAGAAGCTGCTGCACGGTTCCGAAGTGCCGACCAAATGGGCTGACCTGAAGACCGGCAAATACAAAGTCTCCATCGGTGACGTGAGCACCGCCGCCCAAGCTGCCAACGGCGTGCTGGCCGCGGCCCTGGCCAACGGTGGCGACGAGAAAAACGTTCAGCCGGCGCTGTTGATGTTCGCCGAGATCGCCAAGCAAGGGCGCCTGTCCATGGCCAACCCGACCATCGCCACGATGGAAAAAGGTGAAGTCGAAGTCGGCGTGGTCTGGGATTTCAACGGCCTGAGCTACAAGGCCAAGATGGCCAATCCGGATGATTACGTCGTGCTGATTCCGTCCGACGGCTCGGTCATTTCCGGCTACACCACCATCATCAACAAATACGCCAAGCATCCGAACGCCGCCAAGCTGGCCCGTGAGTACATCTTCAGCGACGCCGGCCAGATCAACCTGGCCAAGGGCAACGCCCGTCCGATCCGCGCCGAGCACCTGAAACTGCCGGCAGAGGTCCAGGCCAAGCTGCTGCCGAACGAGCAGTACAAAGGCGTGACCCCGATCAAGGATGCGGATGCGTGGGAGAAGACTTCCAAGGCACTGCCGCAGCAGTGGAATGAACAAGTCATCGTCGAGATGAAGTGAGGCGCTAGCGCCCGCTCGGCTATCCACTGGCAATCCAACTGTGGGAGCAGGCCCTGTGGGAGCGAGCTTGCTCGCGATGGCAGCGGATCAGTCAGCATTGAGGTTGACTGATACACCGCTATCGCGAGCAAGCTCGCTCCCACAGAAGCTCGCGCCCACATCAGGTTCCTGAAGGATCCGAGTTTCCTGGTATCTGTCCGGAGTCCCGCTACCCATGAAGCACAACGTCATCCTGGTGGTGCTCGACGGTCTCAACCATGAGGTCGCCCGGCATGCCATGGGGCATTTGCAGGCTTACGTCGGCGCAGGACGCGCGGCCCTCTACAAACTGGAATGTGAGTTGCCCGCCCTGTCCCGCCCGCTCTACGAATGCATCCTCACTGGCGTCGTGCCCATCGACAGCGGGATCGTGCACAACAACGTCACGCGCCTGTCGAACCAACGCAGCATTTTCCACTATGCCACCCAGGCCGGCTTGAGCACGGCGGCCGCGGCGAGCTCTACAACGTCTCGCCCTTCGTCGCCGGTCGCGATCGTCACACCGACAACCCCGACCTGCCGATCCAGTACGGGCATTTCTATTGGAATGACCACTACCCCGATTCCCACCTGTTCGCCGATGCCGAACACCTGCGCCAGCGCTACTTGCCGAACTTTTTGCTGGTGCATCCAATGAACATCGACGACGCCGGCCACAAGCACGGCCTCGACACCCCGCAATACCGCAACAGTGCCCGCTCGGCCGATATCAACCTGGCGGTCTACCTGCAAGCCTGGCTCGATGCCGGTTACCAGGTGCTAGTGACCTCCGACCACGGCATGAACAACGACCGTTCCCACAACGGCCTGCTGGCCGAAGAACGGGAAGTGCCGTTGTTCGTCCTGGGTGACGGCTTCAGTCTCGATCCCGCTGCCGCGCCGAGGCAGACCGAACTGTGCGGCACCATTTGCCAATTGCTCGGCGTCGACCACGACAAACCCTATTGCCAGGAGTTACTCAAGTGAACGCCATGACGCGCGGCAAATGGCTGGCAGCGTTGTGCCTGGTGCCCTTCGCGATTTTCTTCATCGTGTTCCAGATCGCCCCGCTGCTCTGGGTGCTGGTCAACAGCCTGGAATCGGAAGAGTTCGGCTGGGGCCTGGCCAACTTCAGCAAGATCTTCAGTTCCAAGTTCTACCTGCAAGCGATCCAGCACAGCCTGGAGATCAGCTTCTGGTCCAGTGTGTTCGGCATCGTCATCGCCGTGCTCGGCAGCTATTCACTGCGCCGTGTGGATTCGCGGCTGCGCAACTTCGTCAATGCCTTCGCCAACATGACCAGCAACTTCGCCGGCGTGCCCCTGGCCTTCGCCTTCATCATTTTGCTGGGGTTCAACGGCAGCATCACAATCATGCTCAAGCAGGCGGGGATCATCGAGGATTTCAACCTGTATTCGAAAACCGGGCTGATCATCCTCTACACCTACTTCCAGATTCCCTTGGGCGTGCTGCTGCTTTATCCGGCTTTCGACGCCCTGCGCGAAGATTGGCGCGAATCCGCCGAGTTGCTCGGCGCCAACGGCTGGCAATTCTGGCGGCACATCGGCTTACCGGTGCTGACCCCGGCGCTGCTGGGCACCTTCGTGATCCTGCTGGCCAACGCCCTGGGCGCCTACGCCACGGTCTACGCGTTGACCACCGGTAACTTCAACGTGCTGCCGATCCGCATCGCCGCCATGGTTTCCGGTGATATTTCACTCGACCCGAACCTGGCCAGTGCCCTGGCCGTGGTGCTGGTGGCGTTGATGACCGTGGTGACCATCGTCCATCAGTTGCTGCTCAAGAGGAGCTACCATGTCTCGCGCTGAACCGGGCTCCGTCGGGCTCTATCATCGGGCGGTGGTGTACCTGCTGTTCGCCATCCTGCTGCTGCCCTTGGCCGGCACACTCGTCTACTCCATCGCCAGCAGTTGGTCGGCCACCGTGCTGCCCAGCGGCTTCACCTTCAAATGGTATGTGCAGTTGTGGAGCGATCCGCGTTTTCTTCACGCCTTCGGTCAATCGCTGCTGGTCTGCGTCGGTGCGCTGGTGCTCTCGGTGGTGTTGATCCTGCCGCTGCTGTTCGTGGTGCATTACCACTTCCCCAAGCTCGACGCACTGATGAACATCCTCATCCTGCTGCCCTTCGCGGTGCCGCCGGTGGTGTCGTCGGTGGGGCTGTTGCAGCTCTATGGTTCCGGGCCGCTGGCGATGGTCGGTACGCCGTGGATCCTGATCGGTTGCTACTTCACCGTCGCCCTGCCGTTCATGTACCGGGCGATCACCAACAACCTGCAAGCCATCAACCTGCGCGACCTGATGGACGCCGCCCAACTGCTCGGCGCCAGCACCTTCCAGGCGGCGTTCCTGGTGGTGCTGCCGAACCTGCGCAAGGGCCTGATGGTGGCGCTGCTGCTGTCCTTCTCGTTCCTGTTCGGCGAATTCGTGTTCGCCAACATCCTCGTCGGCACCCGCTATGAAACCCTGCAGGTCTACCTGAACAACATGCGCAACAGCAGCGGCCATTTCACCAGTGCCCTGGTGATTTCCTACTTTTTCTTCGTACTGGTCCTGACCTGGGCGGCCAACATCTTGAACAAGGACAAAAGCCAATGAGCTACGTCAGCGTCCAACACCTGCAAAAAAGCTATGCCGGCACACCGGTGTTCAGCGACATCAACTGCGAGATCGGCAAGGGCGAGTTCGTCACCCTGCTCGGCCCTTCCGGTTGCGGCAAATCCACGCTGCTGCGCTGCATCGCCGGCCTGACCGCGGTGGATGCCGGCCAGATCATCCTCGACGGGCAGGACATCGTCCCGCTGAGCCCGCAGAAACGCGGCATCGGCATGGTCTTCCAGAGCTACGCCTTGTTCCCGAACATGACCGTGGAGCAAAACGTCGCCTTCGGCCTGCGCATGCAAAAGGTAGACGCCTCGGACAGTCGACAGCGCGTGCTGGAGATCCTGCGCCTGGTGGAGCTGCACGATTTTGCTGCCCGCTATCCCCATCAACTCTCCGGCGGCCAATGCCAGCGCGTCGCCCTGGCCCGCTCCCTGGTCACGCGGCCGCGCCTGTTGCTGCTGGACGAGCCACTGTCAGCCCTGGATGCGCGGATTCGCAAGCACTTGCGCGAACAGATCCGACAGATCCAGCGTGAGTTGGGCCTGACTACGATCTTCGTCACACACGATCAGGAAGAAGCCCTGACCATGTCTGACCGGATTTTCCTGATGAACCAGGGAAAGATCGTACAAAGCGGCGATGCCGAAACCCTTTACACTGCGCCCGTCGATGTCTTTGCCGCCGGCTTCATCGGCAACTACAACCTGCTGGACGCCGACAGCGCGAGCAAACTGCTGCAGCGGCCGGTGACCGGTCGCATCGCCATCCGCCCGGAGGCCATCGAGCTGAGCCGCAGCGGCCAGGCCGATGCGCTGATCCGCAGCCACAGCCTGTTGGGCAACGTGATTCGCTACCGGGTCGAGGCTCGTGGCGTGGAGTTGGTGGTGGATGTACTCAACCGTTCGGCCGCCGACCTGCACCCCGATGGCGCACGGTTGGCACTTTCCATCGATCCGTCGGCGCTGTGTGAGGTAACCTGACGGCTTTGTTGATTTTGAAGCTGATCTTGAAAAGGGAAACACGCTGATGGCCTTGGCAATTTTTGATCTGGACGAAACCCTGATCCACGGCGACTGCGCCACCCTCTGGAGTGAACAGATGGGTCGCCTGGGCTGGGTCGATCCCGAGTCGTTCATGCGGCGCAACAACGAGCTGATGGACGCCTACAGCCACGGCAAGCTGAGCATGGAAGAGTACATGGACTTCAGCCTGGAACCGATGATTGGCCGCACGCCCGAAGAGATCGAGCATCTGGTGGCGCCGTGGGTGGAAGACTTCATCGAGCCGATCATCTTCAGCGACGCCACCAAGGCCATCGCCGAACACCGCAAGGCCGGTGACCGGATCCTGGTGATCTCGGCCTCTGGCACGCACCTGGTCAAGCCGATTGCCGAACGCCTGGGCATCGACGAGATCCTGGCGATCGAACTGGAAGTGCTTCATGGGGTGTACAGCGGCCAGACCGTCGGCACCCTGACCTATCGCGAAGGCAAGATCACCCGGCTGCTGGACTGGCTGGATGCCGAGGAAGAGAACCTGGAAGGCGCTAGCTTCTATTCCGACTCGCGCAATGACCTGCCGTTGTTGCTCAAGGTCGATCACCCGCACGTGGTGAACCCGGACCCGGTATTGAAGGCCCATGCCGAATCGGCCGGGTGGCCGATTCATACCTGGAAATAAGCACTGCACAGCCCCAGGAAGAACACTCGGATTATGTGGCCAGGTGCCCTCTGTGGGAGCGAGCTTGCTCGCGATAGCGGTGGATCGGCCGGCATTGATTTGGCTGACACACCGCAATCGCGAGCAAGCTCAGCTCCCACAGGTTCAGCCCCTAGCCCAGCAACAGCCACAGGCTCCAGCCAAGCAACAACACACCGCAGATACGACTAAGCCAGAGTCCCTGCGGCAGGTTTTTCTCCAGCAGAATGAAGGCACCGATCACTGCCACCCAGAGCAGGTTCATCACGCCGACCACGAACAACAGTCCCATCAAGGCCCAACAGCAGCCCAGGCAGTAAGCGCCATGGGCCAGGCCCATGCGCCAGCCGCCGAGCACGTCGGAGCGCCAGTAGCTGAGAAGAAAATGCAGCGGCCCGCGACAATGTTCAAGGCAGACCGCCTTGCTTGGCAGCCACTGATAGACGCCTGCGACCAACAGCAGGCCGGCGCCCAACGCGGTACTGCTGACGCGCATCCCTGGACTGAGCAAAGTGAGCTGCTCGAGCGCCCATTGCAACGCCGTGGCGCCCAGGGCGAAGCCAGCCCAGACCAGGCCATAGGCGCTGCAGAACAGCAGCAGGGCCAGGTATCGCTGCGGTGCCGGCATGCGCTTGCGCAGCATCTGCTGGTAGATCAGCAGCATCGGCAGGGCACTGGGCAGCATCATGCCGATCATCATCACCACCCACATGGCAAACATCAGCAGCGCATCGGCCAGGCTCCAGGGCATGACCATGCCAGCCATTGCCGCATCAGCCATGCCGCCCGGCGCGCTCATGTCACCGGCCATGTGCAGCAGCACCAGCCAGGCCAGGGCGGTCAGCGCAAGCAGGCAGGCCAGGAACAGCAACTGCTCGCCTGTCAGTCGCCTGCTCTGGGCCGCCACCTGAGGTGCTGCCATCTTTACGGCTCTATGCCATGGCCAGTGAAGTGCACATGGGCGAGGTGGCTATGACTGTCTTGGGATTGTAGCTTGAGGGCCGAATGCGTCTGGTAACTGCCGCTGGCGACCTCAGCCTCAAGGAATTCGAAGCCGTTGGGCAGGGATAGCCGGACTCGATGAGGTGAACCGTCGATCGGGCTGCGGATCGGCTCGCCGCTGGCCTGCAGCACGCCTGGAATGTCCAGGTGCGCCAAGCGTTGATCGACATCGATAGACAGAGTAATGGGCACGAACTGCGGTTCGAACACTTCACTCATGGTGCTGCTGAACACCTGGAACACGTTGGCCCCAGGGTCGCTCTCCAGACCAGAGAGGATGGTCAGCAGAGCCTGACGTTGCGCCTCGTCGGCGCGTTCATCGATGAACACCTGACAACTGCCGTTGCCCTCATGAATGGCACCCGGCCAAGCGAAGGTGGCGGCCCAGCACAAGCCTTCCAGCGTCACCTGATTGAAATACCCGTGTTCCACTCGCATCGACGCCACCGCCTGGCAGTGGCCATGGGTCGGTGGTGCGTCGAATTGACAGGGGCAGCCCCAATTGCAGTTGCAGGCAATGAATTCGACGCCCTGCATGCGCCATTCGGTGATGGCCATGATCAACCTCTTCACCTGGCGGGTGAAATGAAAGCTGCGGTTACCCCATCCCTCCATTAATTAACGCTAGCAGGACGCGCGCATCGGATACCGGCTGCCGACCAAAGGTCGGCCTGCCCGTGGTCGCAGGTCAAAGGTGAAAATTGGGGGGAACACCGACTCTGCGAACGTCCGAAGCACCATGTGGGAGCGGGCTTGCTCGCGAAGGCGCCAGCACATCCAACCTCAATGCAAACTGACCCACCGCTATCGCGAGCAAGCCCGCTCCCACAGGGGATTTGGGGTGAATACCGGTTCTGTGAGCACCCAAAGATCCATGTGGGAGCAAGGCTTGCCCGCGATGGCGGCCGCACATTCAACATCACTGCAAGCTGATCCACCGCTATCGCGAGCAAGCTTTGCTCCCACAGCTCCGCACCCAGCTCCGGGAGTCAGCTCAAGCTCTCATCGATCAGCAACACCAACTTGCCGGACACCTGGTTGGTTGCCAGTTCCGCGAACGCCGCTTCGGCGTCCTTGATCGCGAAGGTCCGGGCCAGTTGCGGGCTGAGGCGTTTGTCGGCAAACAGCGGCCACACCTGTTGCCCCAGCTCACTGATCAGGTCGGCCTTGAATTGCTCGTCGCGACTGCGCAGGGTCGAGCCGAGCAGTTGGATACGCTTGCCCAGCACCTGGGCCAGGTCGAGCTCGGTCGAGCGCCCGCCCATCAGGCCGATCAACACCCAGCGGCCGTCAACTGACAAAAGTTTCACGTTGAGTTTGGCGTAGTTGGCGCCCACTGGATCGAGGATCACGTCGAAGGGACCGAGGTCGTTCAAACTCTCCAGGCCATCGGTGCGCACCACGCCCCCCTGGGCGCCCAGGGCCTCGCAATAGGCCAGCCGCTCGGTCGAACCGACACTGACCCAGCACGGGTTCCCGAACGCCTTGCACAGCTGGATCGCGGCCGAGCCGACGCCGCTGGCCCCGGCATGCAGCAGCACTTTCTCGCCCGGCTTGAGCCCGGCCAGCTGGAACAGATTCAGCCACGCGGTGCTGTAGACCTCAGGCAGCGCGGCCGCTTCAGCCAATGACAAGCCCTCGGGCACCGGTAGCACATGGCGGCCATCGACCACCACCTCCTCGGCCATCCCACCGCCGGCCAGCAACGCGCAAACGCGGTCGCCCACCTGCCAGGACGAGCCCGGCCCGACCTCGCTGATCACCCCGGAACATTCCAGCCCCAGCACCTGGCTGGCGCCGGGTGGCGGCGGGTAAAGCCCGGCTTTTTGCAACAAATCGGCCCGATTCAGGCCGGCAGCCGCCACACGGATGCGAACTTGCCCGACATCACACGCCGGACTTGGCTCATCAGCCCATACCACTTGGCCTTCAACGCCTTGCAATGCTTTCACGGTGCCTCCATAGTGAGTCTCGACTGGGCCCGCTGCTTCAACGCCGGGCTTTCTTGCATTATGCGCCCGGGCCACATGGAACCGGCGACTTCAAAGACGGCCTAATATGCGTTATCAATTGTCCCTGCGTCGAATCAGCATGAAGCACCTGTTCCCCAGCACCGCCCTCGCGCTCGTCATTGGCCTCGGCCTGTTACCGTTGTCGAACGATACGTTCGCAGCCAACAGCTGGGACAAGCTCCAGCCCGATCGCGACGAAGTGATTGCCAGCCTGAACGTCGTCGAATTGCTCAAGCGCCATCACTACAGCAAGCCGCCGCTCGATGACGCGCGCTCGGTCATCATCTACGACAGCTATTTGAAGCTGCTCGATCCATCGCGCAGCTATTTCCTGGCCAGCGACATCGCCGAATTCGACAAGTGGAAAACCCAGTTCGACGATTTCCTCAAGAGCGGCGACCTGAACGCCGGGTTCACCATCTACAAGCGCTACCTGGACCGCGTGAAGGCGCGCCTGGACTACGCCCTTGCCGAGCTGAACAAAGGCGTCGACAAAATCGACTTCAATGCCAAGGAAACCTTGCAGGTCGACCGCAAGGACGCCCCTTGGCTCAAAAGCACAGCCGAACTCGACGACCTGTGGCGCAAACGCGTCAAGGACGAAGTGCTGCGCATGAAGATCGCTGGCAAGGATCCCAAGCAGATCCAGGAAACCCTGACCAAGCGCTACAAGAACCAATTGGCGCGCCTGGACCAGACCCGCGCCGAGGACATTTTCCAGGCGTACATCAACACCTTCGCCATGTCCTACGACCCGCACACCAATTATCTGTCGCCGGATAACGCGGAAAACTTCGACATCAACATGAGCCTGTCCCTGGAAGGCATCGGTGCCGTGCTGCAGAGCGACAACGACCAGGTGAAAATCGTGCGCCTGGTCCCGGCGGGCCCTGCGGACAAGACCAAACAGGTCAGCCCGGCGGACAAGATCATCGGTGTCGCCCAAGGCAACAAGGAAATGGTCGACGTGGTCGGCTGGCGACTGGACGAAGTGGTCAAGCTGATCCGTGGTCCGAAAGGCTCGGTGGTGCGCCTGGAAGTCATCCCGGCCAGCAATGCGCCGAACGACCAGACCAGCAAAATCGTGGCCATCACCCGTGAAGCGGTGAAGCTGGAAGAACAAGCCGCGAAGAAATCGATCCTCAACCTCAAGCAGGACGGCAAGGACTACAAGCTCGGCATCATTGAGATCCCGGCCTTCTACCTGGACTTCAAGGCCTTCCGCGCCGGGGATCCGGACTACAAGAGCACCACCCGTGACGTCAAGAAGCTGCTGACCGAACTGCAGAAGGAAAAGGTCGACGGCGTGGTCATCGACTTGCGCAACAACGGCGGCGGCTCCCTGCAGGAAGCCACCGAGCTGACCAGCCTGTTCATCGACAAGGGCCCGACCGTGCTCGTGCGCAACGCCGATGGCCGGGTGGATGTGCTGGAAGACGAAAACCCGGGCGCGTTCTACAAGGGACCGATGGCCTTGCTGGTCAACCGCCTGTCGGCGTCGGCCTCGGAGATTTTCGCCGGCGCCATGCAGGACTATCACCGTGCGCTGATCATCGGCGGCCAGACCTTCGGCAAAGGCACCGTGCAGACCATCCAGCCGCTCAACCACGGCGAGCTGAAGCTGACCCTGGCGAAGTTCTACCGGGTGTCCGGCCAGAGCACCCAGCACCAGGGCGTACTGCCTGACATCGATTACCCGTCGATCATCGACACCAAGGAAATCGGTGAAAGCGCCCTGCCCGAAGCCATGCCGTGGGACACCATCCGGCCGGCGATCAAACCGGCCGTGGACCCGTTCAAGCCGTTCCTGGCCCAACTCAAGTCCGACCACGACGCGCGCTCGTCCCAGGATGCGGAGTTCGTGTTCATCCGCGACAAGCTGGCCCTGGCGCAGAAATTGATGATGGAAAAGACCGTCACCCTCAACGAAGCCGACCGTCGCGCGCAGCATGCCGATATCGAGGCCAAGCAACTGACTATGGAAAACCTGCGTCGCAAAGCCAAGGGCGAAGAACCGCTCAAAGAGCTGAAGAAAGAGGACGAAGACCTGATCACCGAGCCGGAGAAAACCAAGCCGGAAGACGATGCCTACCTGAGCGAGACCGGGCGAATCCTGCTGGATTACCTGAAACTCAACACGGCGATCGCCAAGCACTAAGATGATGGCCATTTAATGGTGATGCTCGTCGGAGTGTCATCAAACTGACATCAGTCTGTCGTGAAATACAGGACTGGGTGCCCCGCACCCGGTCCTTTTTTTATCGCCAGAGATTGCCATGACCACGACAGAACAGCTGGGTGCCTTGAGTTCGATCCTGGCTCAAAGCAGTTTGTACAGTCTGTTCCAACCGATCATCTGCCTTTCCGAACGGCGCATCGTGGGCTATGAAGCCCTGACCCGCGGCCCTTCCAACAGCCCGTTGCACTCGCCCATCGCACTGCTCTCCGTAGCGCGCCAGGCCGGACGCCTCAGCGAGCTGGAACTGGCCTGCCGCCGCAGCGCCTGCCAACGCTTCAACGAGCAAAAACTGCCGGGCAAGCTGTTTCTCAACGTCTCGCCCGAGTCCTTGCTGGAATCGGCACACCAGACGGGGCGCACGCTGCAACTGCTGCAAGACTTCGGCATCTCACCCAGCCAGGTCGTGATCGAACTGACCGAACAGACCCCCATCGATGACTTCCAGCTCCTGCAAACCGCCCTGCACCACTACCGGGCCATGGGTTTCTCGATTGCCCTGGACGACCTTGGCGCGGGTTATTCGAGCTTGCGGTTGTGGTCCGAATTGCGACCCGACTATGTGAAGATCGACCGACATTTCATCGACGGCATCCATCAGGACGCCCTCAAGCGCGAGTTCGTGGGCTCGATCCTGAAGATCGCCCGGGCCTCCCGCGCCCAGGTGATTGCCGAGGGCATCGAACTGCCGGAAGAACTGGCGGTGCTGATCGAAATGGGCGTCGACCTGGTCCAGGGCTATCTGCTGGCCCGCCCCCAGGAACAACCGTCACGCGATGCCAGGGCGCTGATGCCCAGGCAGGACAGCGGCGTGGCAGCGCTGAATGATGAGGTCAACGACCTCGGTGCGCTGCTCAACGAACAGCCGGCGGTGGCCCACAACACGCCAACCGCCACCGTACTGGAGGCGTTCCGGCGCCAGGCCAACCTCAACTCCCTGGCGGTGCTGGACAATCAGAACCAGCCCTGCGGCATCGTCCATCGCCATTCACTCTCGGACGCCTTGCTCAAGCCCTTCGCCACTGACCTGTTCGCTCGCAAGCCCATCAGTCGGCTGATGAGCGATGACTTCCTGGCGGTGGAGTTGAACCAGTCGCTGCAACAAGTCAGCCGCCTGATCACCAGCCGCGCCCGACAACGTATCGAAGAAGACTTCATCATCACCCTCAACGGCGGCTACCTCGGCCTGGGCCGGGTGATCGACGTACTCAAGCTCATCACCGAGCTGAAAATCCAACAGGCCCGCTACGCCAACCCACTGACCCTGCTGCCGGGCAACGTCCCGATCCAGCAATGCCTCACGCGCCTGCTGCAACAACGGCAGGAATCGGTGATCTGCTACGTGGACATCGACAGCTTCAAGCCCTTCAACGACATCTACGGCTACGGCCGCGGCGACGAAGTCCTGCTGTGCCTGGCCCAATGCCTGAACGAACGCATCGACCCCAGCCGCGACTTCGTCGGACACATCGGCGGCGACGACTTCCTGCTGGTCCTCGGCCCGGAAGACTGGCGCAGGCGCCTGGACCAGTTGCTCGGCGACTTCCAGACCCACTGCCGCCGCTTCTACCGCCCTGAGCATTTAGAGGCGGGATGTTTTACGGCATTGAATCGACAGGGCATTCGGCAGGAGTTCGCGTTGTTGTCGCTGTCGATTGGCGTGGTGCACCTGCGCGCCGAGGCCTGTGAAGCACTGGACGCCAGTCAGTTGGCGGAACTGGCCTCGCAGGCCAAGCACCATGCCAAGGAGATTTTGGGGGGGAGTGTGTATCTGGTGGAGGGGTTGGCTGAGCGGGAGGCTGTGGTGGGGTTGGGTGTTTCGGTGTAAGTCGGTTCGCGTTAGCGCCTCGCCACGGCCCGAATGCCTGGCGCTACCCCTGTGGCGAGGGAGCTTGCTCCCTCGCCACGAAAAGCGGTTTGGTGGTGTGTTTAGCAATAGGAACCTCATTATCTACTTCTGGCCTACCAAGTAGATGGATCCTCAAGGGCTGCCTTTCTTAGATCCTCCTTCCAAGTTTCTTTTGCCAACACATAAACATCTTGAAAAAACCCTCTAGAATTTTTCAAGTTATACCACTCCCCTCGAGGCCAGCTACCCGCGCACTCCTCGTCTATCTCAAACAATTTTTTAAAGTCAAAATTCGGTTCATTAAGCTTTTCACCCAAGAAACTCACCAGCACATACTTATGTCTATAGGATAGACATTCCAAACCCAGACCATATTTAACAATCAGCTCCGACCTGTCCTCCTCATTATTAGGATCGTAGACTGCTAGTATTGCCCCAAGAGTCTCTTCTCGATCGTACACGTCAAACTGCCCAATAAACCACATAAGCTCAGGAAAAAAATCTTCTTTTAGAAAAGGGTGTCTAAGCATTCTTCTTATTTGTGAGAGCGGTATTGCATTCTAGACGATTTCAGAAGTTCAAGCCGATATCACCACACCGAAGTGTCTTCCCTAGCAGCCCTCGAAATGTCAGTTCTCCAAATATCATTCGCCACATTAAAAATCTCCTCAAAAAAGCTACGTGGCGTATCAATTTCCGATGCAGACCAAGGCGAAGGGGATGGCTCATCCGCCTCGTAGTCATATTCAAATGCAGAAGAAAAATCGTAATTTTTATCTGCTAATGCATTCTCCAACCTTTTGATAAGTAAAAATTTATGCCTATATGACAAGTACTCCTGCTCCTTGATAATATATTTTTTTATTATTTCCACCCGATCCACCCTGCTATTTGGATCAAGTCTCAACAACTCATTTCTGAATTCGCGATCACTATACTCAGTCTCAAGCCCCGCCAAAAACATGTCAACGGTGGGCTCGTATGGCAGCTCAGTGAATGGAGCTTTCAACATAACTGACTCCTCATACATTCATTAGTCAATAGGAAATGCAGTAAAAGGCCTATCCACCTCTTCCTTATCAAACTTAATCTCTGCCCCTTTCATATTTTCATTCAGCATTGGATTTTGACTATCCCTTCTATTGGGTTTATAACCACGACCGGCGCCGGGCAACTCTATCCTAAGAATAGGATTTCCCGCTCTATCGAAGCCCGTGTGGGCGGGTAACCCCCTGGCCTTTCTTGTTAAAGCCTCGTTTAGAGCATGCAGTTGCATCCTCCAACTTCTAAACTGAGAGCTTTTATTTAACCTACCCGGAGCCCCGCTTATTGGATCTGTTCCGTCTATTGCTCGTTGCCTAAGCACGACATCGGGAATGTGGGGCCCATGTTTGTCTATGGTATGCATATCGTATTTTTCCTCCATTTCCACGACTCGTCGCCTAGCGTTTTCTTCAGAAAGCTCCTGAGTTCTGGCCCGCCGCTGCTCCGCCGTCATCGGCAGCCGCGGCTCCCCCTCATCCACCCCAACCTTAACCGCCGGATCCTGCTCCCCAACCGCCGGCCTACACCCGCCCTTCCCTGGACAGTCCACCAACCCCAACGGATCCACCCACCCCGTCGGGTTCAGGGTGTACCGATACCCATTAAGCCCTCCCGCCAGTTTGCTCGGGTCGGGCGTCAAATAGCGGCCGGTTTCGGGATTGTAGTAGCGGTGGCGGTTGTAGTGCAGGCCGCTTTCGGGGTCGAAGTATTGGCCCGGGAAACGCAGGGGCTGTTCCAGTGGCTCACCGTCACCGTGCTGGAGCTCGGTGACTTGGCCGTAGCCGTTGTAGCGCGCCGACCAGACGATCTGGCCGGCCGGGTTGGTCAGTTCCTGGGGTGTGCCCAGGTGGTCGAGGTGGTAGTAGAACGATGTGGTTTTTTCCGGGCCTTCGCCCTCAAGTAGGGCCAGTGGACGGAAGCTGCCCGGTTCGTAGACGTAGCTGCGGTGGTGGTGCGGGCTGTTTTCGGCGACGAGCTGGTCGCCCTGCCAGAAAAATTCCGTGGTCAGGCCGTCCACGGTCTTGCTGATGCGTCGGCCGAAGGCGTCGTAGCGGTAGGACGTTTCGCGACCATCGGCCGTGGTGACGCCGATCAGGCGGTGTTGGCTGTCATAGCGGTAGGCGCTGACCAGGGCTTGGCCGCGGCGTTCGCGGATCAGGTTGCCGAAGGCGTCGTAGTCGTAGTGGCGGTCGCCCTCCCGCAGCAGGCGGTTGCCCTTGACGGTGGTCGGCCCGGGACGGTCCTGTATCAGCAGGTTGCCGGCCGGGTCGTGGCTGAAGTGTTCCGGCGGCTGGCTGTGGGAAAAGTCGATGCGGGTCAGGCGATCCAGCGGGTCGTATTGGTAACTGCGGCGGTTTCGGTGGTCGGAAAGGGTCTGGAGGTTGCCTCTGGGGCTGTAGGCATAGTCGCGCCAGAACAGTTGCTGCTGTGAGCTCTGCCAGACGGTCTGAGCCTTGAGGCGGCCTTGTTCGTCATACGTGTAGTCACTGAGCAGCCGGCCCTGCTGGCGTTGCCGTTCGCGGCCGCCGTCAAAGCGGTGTTCGGTCAGGCGCGTGCCGTTGAGGTCGATGGCGGTCAGCGCGCCGCCTGGGCTGTGGTGATAGTCGAGCTGGCTGTCGTCCGGCAGGCGCAGGTGGTTGAGGCGCCCGCAGACATCGTAGCGATAGCGCAGGGTGCCCCAGCCTTGGTGCTCAGCGATCAGGCGGTCTTGGGCGTCGTATTCGAAGGCCAGCGGATGGTCGCTGCCGTCGTCGACCTGGACCAGCCGGCCCAGGTCGTCGTAGCGATACTCGATGGCCTGGCCGTCGGGCAAGGTCTTGACCCGCAGGCGCCCGGCCGCGTCACGCTGGTACCGGGTGACCCATTGCAAGCCGTCCTCGCCGTGCTCGGTTTTTTCCAGCAGGTGGCCGTTGAGGTCGTAGGCGTAGGCGGTGCGTTGGCCGTCGAAGCCGATCTGCTGTCGGATCAAGCCGTTGGGCGTGTAGTCCAGCTGATATTTTTCGCCGGATTCGTTTTCAATTTCCGTCAGCAACAGCCGCGCCGAGTCGTAGCGATACTTCACCTCGCTGCCGTCGGGGTTCAGGCGGCGGCTGACCAGGTGCAGGTCGTCGGCGTATTCGTAGCGGGTGGTCCGGCCCTGCTCGTCACGCTCGGCGATGACCTTGCCGTAAGCGTTGTAGCTCCAGGCCCGGGTGGCGCCGGTGGGCAGGGTCACTTGCAGCAGGCGGCCAACGGCGTCCCATTGATAGTGCGTGAGGGCGCCGTGTTCGTCCCGACGGCTGAGCAAACGCCCCAGGGCGTCGTAGGCAAAACACCGGCGACCGCCGTCGGGCAGGGTCTCTTCGGTCAGTTGGCCCAGGCGACTCCAGGTGAAGCGATGTTCGCCACCGTCCGGGTCGTACCGCGCCAGCAGTTGCCCATGGGCGTCGTAGGCATATTCCGTACGCTGGCCGTGCGGGTCGATGCTGACGATCACATCGCCCCGGGCATTGCGCCGGTAGGTCCACACGGCTTTGCCACGGGAACGGGTATGCAGGAAACCGTTGCGGTATTCGTAGGACGTTGGCGCCTCGTCTGGAGGAATCAGCGCCACTAGCCGTCCGACTTCGTCGTAGCGGTATTCGCTGACCGCCCCCAGCGGGTCCTGTTCGGCGATCAACCGGCCCTGTTCGTCATAGGCCTTGAGGTGCTCGCCGCCGTCGGGCTCGACCTTGCGCACCAGCCGCGCCCGATCGTCGTGGACATACACTTCCTGGCTGCCATCCAGGTGCCGGACTGTGACGCTGCCGTCCTCGCCCCAGGTGTAGCGACTGTCCATCTGCGCAAACGAGGCCCAATGCCGGACGCAGCGGGACGCCGCCCCGACGCCTTGCCACTCCCAATAAAAACTCGCCCCGCCGGCCAGTTGCCGCTGGAGAATGACGTGCTGGTCGTCGTAGTCGTAGCGTTCGCTTTCACCGGCGGCATTGGTCGCTTCGATCAGTCGGAAACGTCCGTCGTAGCGGTAGGACACCAACGTCTGTTCGGTCCGCCAGGCTTCGTCGAGGGTGAGGGCCGGGTGGAAGCTCTGGTAGTCGACGGCGATCAGGTGGCGCTGTTCGTAACGCAGGCGCAGGGAACGCCCGGCGCCGTTGTCCAGGCGGCTGATGTCGCCGTGGATGTTGCGCTGGAGGGTCAGGCGATTGTCGTAGCGGTCGCTGAGGGCGATCAGATGGCCGTCGCGAAAGTGTAGGAACGGGGCGTTTTCCCCGGGCTGGGCGACGATCAGTTCGTCCGCCTCGGTGCCCAGGTAGATTGCCGAGCGGGCCAGGCTGTTGTGGATCGCCGGACGCTGGGTGGTGGGCCGGGGGAAGGTGGTGCGGCGGTTTTCCTGGTCGATCCAGATGACCTCCTCGCCTTCGATCAAAAGGCGATGGGCCAGGGCATGGCTCCAGCCGCGGCCGAGGCCGACGTCCAGGTCGGCGGCGCTGGTGCGGTACAAGCGGGTGAAGACGAACGGCAAGCGGCCATCGAGGGTGCCGTCGTCCAGGGTCAGCAGTTCTTCGCCGGTGACCATCGACACCGGGCAGCCGCTGGTCTGGGTCTGGGCGGAGGTGTCGGCGCTGTCGCCGTTGGGGTTTTTCGATTGGGCGGGGGCGTCGTCGTGGGGTTCGTGTTTTTTCAGCGTGGTGTTGCGCTGTGCATCCCAGCGCAGTTGCATCCGACCTTTTTTTATTCCCGCCGCGATGCCGCGTACCGCCACGGTTTTGTAGCGGTCCACGTAGGTCATGAAGCCGTTGACCACCGCGAAGATCGCCTTGACGAAACGCTGCACGGCGTTCAGCAGGCTAGCGCCGTGCCTGGCCAACCGCATCGATAGATAGGCGATCCCAGCGCCCGCCCCGGCAAAGGTCAAGACCACGCCGATCAGCAAGTCGATCACCAACTGCACCACCACGGTCGAGAGTGCTTCGGCCGTTTCGCCGGCAACCTCACTGGGCGGCAACATGTCCAACCAGAGACTGGCGGTGCGCACCAACAGGCACAACGCCGCTTCATCGCTGGCCAGCAGTTGCAACCTGGCCATCAGCTGCGGTGTTTTTTCCGCCAGGTCCTCCAACTGTTTGGCGCTTTCGCCCAACCGCTCTACAAACTGACCCGGATCCTTGAGGATGTCCGACAGCAGGCTGACGCTGTCCCACACCCCCTCGATCGCCGCCCAACTGCCAGCGAGCAACCCGTTCCCCACCGCAGCCGCCGATGTCGCCAAGGACTGCTGGGCCCATCGCGGCTTGAAGCCTTGCCACTCGCCCCGTAGCCAGTCCGTCAGATCGCGGGTCAAGCCATCGTAGGAAGAAAACAGGCTCTCGATGTGCCGGGGAGACACCTCGCCCTGGACATGCACCCGATAGGACTTGCCCGCCTCCCCCTTGAAGGTCCCGAGACCCTGGGCGTCCAGAATGACCGGCGTCACCTCGCCGCTGTCCACCGCCACCACATCCACCACGATGCCGCCCAGCGGGATGTCGTACACCGACTCGAACTTGCTCTCGATCGTCATCACCCCGCCCAGGGGGCACTGGACGACCGTGGAGAGGAAATCATCGTCACCCGTGCTGACGGCGGTGGTGCTGTCGCCGACGCGGATCAACCGCTCCATGCCCATCAGCGAGGGCAAGTCGACCGCATGGCTGGCCCGGTCCGCCGCCCGGCTGTACCAGCGTTCGAGTTGCTCGCGGTAGACCGACAGGGTGTCTTTGAAGCTGTCGAGTTCCTGCTCGATACGGTTCACCTGCTCCATCAGGACAGGGCTCGCGCAAGGGCCGGCAGGAAAAAACGGTCGAACATGGGCAGCGTCTCGCAGCACTCAGGGAGCGCGAGACTGTGCCGGGGATGACGGGGGAATTAAGTCAGGGGAACGGGACAAAGGATGTAGGGCGATTCGCTAAATTCACCCAACTGCACAACGAATAGCCTGTGGATAACGCTAGAGATCGCGCGCTTCGAGGGCCTTGAGCTTGATCTCGGCCAACGGGTGCCCGGCTTTCGCCGCCAAGGTCCACCAGCGTGCCGCCTCGACCGGGTCCGGCGCTTTGCTGGTGGTACCGGCCAGGCTGATCACGCCGATCTGGTAGGCGGCCTTGCCATCACCGGCCAATGCCGCCAATCGCAGCAGCCGCACCCCTTCTTCACGGGCGCCCAGCCCTTGGCCGCGAAACGTGAGGATGTGCCCATAAAAGCTTTGCGCACCGACATCACCCAGGTTCGCCATGCGGGAGAACTGGCCCTCGAGCCAGGCCCAGCCACGCGGCTGGCGGACAAACCAGGACCAGTGAAACAACCGACGCGCCAGCCAGTAACCGAGCCGCGCCTTGAGTCGCCAGAGCACTCAGGCCTCCGCCGACTCGGGGTATTCGTATTCAAACACCCGGACCACTTCCGAAGCGTGCCAAGAGGCGGCGGCCACCCCATCGGAAGGCCCGGAAAAGCGGCCCAGGCGTTCAACGCATTCGAAGAACCCCGTGCGCGGCAACCGGCTCGCGCCCTGGCTGATCACCAGGGAACTGCGCAACGGCTGTTCTGCCCGGGCGTCCAGCGCCGCCAGGTGTTCAAGGGCCGCGGTCAAGGTCTGCATGGCCGGGCTGGGCAGCTGCAAGCGCTCCAGCAAGGCGCGGTAAGTCAATAAATGGCGCTGGCGACGCGCCTGGTCCAACTCACCCAACAACCCATCCCAATGCTGCCGACTGATGCGTACGCTCACGATTCTTCCCTCCAACCCGGCACCGTCAACTCCCAGGCCAGACTGCGCCGAATCGCGGCATCGGGCTGTCGCTCGCCGCTCTCGATCAAGGCCAGATAAGACGGGCTGATACCTACCGTGCGGGCCAACGCCTCAATGGCGATGCCCTTCCCTTCGCGCAAACTGCGTAATTGATCCAGACCAGGGAGAACCTGGCCGGGTGCCGCCGCGTGACGGACTGTCGCTTCGCGCGGCGGAGCTTGATCGATGCCTGCTGCTTTCAACAACGCTTGGTACTGATCCCACGGCAAAACCGCGTACTCGGGCTCTCCGTCACGTGTGATGATTTGAATATCCATGTCTACCCCGTAGGACAACAACACTTAGCGAGTCAGCCTTTTTCCTTGGAAGTGTAATCCTAAATGCTGGCTAAGGTCGCGGGGTGATGAATTCTCAGGGGATCAGGGCTTTTTCTGGCCTTGGAGCTGGAGTTGTTCCGGGGTATCGGGAAGCCTTTCGACCTGGGCCAGTTTCTCGGGGGATTGCCGATAACGCCAGGCGCGGAATGCCTCGAGTTCAACGTCGAGGGTTTTCATGACCCACGCCAGCACGGCGATGTCGTCGAACATGCCAAACATCGGCAAAAGGTCGGGAATCGCATCCAGGGGGCTGAGGAAGTACATGAGGCCGGCCACTACCGACAACATCGACTTGGCGCTGACCGCACGGTATTCGCCGCGCCAATAGGCCAGGCACAGGGCCTGCAACAGGCGCAGGTCCTCCTTGAGCTTGCCCAGCCGCCCGCCCTCCCGCGCACCTTTGCTGGCGACGGCGAAGAGCAACGTCGGCAATCGACCGCGGGCCAGCAGGCGGCCTGCCAAGGGCAGAAATCGCGCAAAATTCCACGGGGCCTTCATTTTTTCTCCCACTGAAATGTTATCCACACAAATTGTGGATAACCTTGTGAACAGAGCTGCATTTCACCGCTGAAGGCCCCGTTTCATAAGGGCCCGGCTTAGATCGGGCGTTTTTTACTCACATAAAAAAACCCAATATTTCATTGACTTGACCGGCTGACTGCGTCTAGAGCAGCGCCTGTACTGCCTATGACTGTAGCCTGCCTTATGCGTTCGGTTTTTTTGCCATTTGCCGCCGCCCAGATGCGACAACGCCCCGCATAAGCGAGGCGTTGTCGTTATAGCAGACGCGATTACTTGGCTGCGTCTTCTTTTGCCGGATCCTTGATCGCCAGCAGTTCCAGGTCGAACACCAGAACCGAGTTGGCCGGAATGGCCGGGCTCGGGCTCTGGGCGCCGTAGGCCAGGTCGCTCGGGATGTACAACTTGTACTTCTCGCCGACGTGCATCAGTTGCAGACCTTCGACCCAACCCGGGATCACGCCGCTGACCGGCAGGTCAATCGGGCTGCCACGCTCAACGGAGCTGTCGAACACGGTGCCGTTGGTCAGCTTGCCGGTGTAGTGAACGGTCACCACGTCAGTCGGCTTAGGCTGTGCGCCATCGGCTTTCTTGACCACTTCGTATTGCAGGCCGGAAGCGGTGGTGGTGACACCGGCTTTCTTGCCGTTTTCCTCGAGGAATTTCTTGCCGGCGGCTGCCGACTCTTCGCTCATCTTGGCCATGCGCTCTTCGGCACGCTTTTGCAGCGCGGCAAAGGCTTCGACCAGTTCTTCGTCTTTCAGCTTCTGTTCTTTCTTGCCGACGGCATCTTCGATGCCCTGGGCAACTGCTTTGGAGTCCAGGTCATCCATACCTTCCTGAGCCAGGCTTTTGCCCATGTTCAGGCCGATACCGTAGGAAGCTTTCTGCGCCGGGGTTTTCAGCTCTACGCTGGTCTGCGAGTCGCAACCCGCGAGTACCAGGCCAACCAGGGCCACCGCCGCCGCCAACCGATGCTGTTTCATGCTATTTCCTTGTTCATGCGCCTAAAGGGCAATCGAATAAAGCCGCGAGCTTATCAGGCGGCCACGACCAATGGCTACCGGCATGTGAGCCACAAAGTGATGATAAGTTCAGGTCAGCAAACGCTTTTTAATCCTGGACAAATGAAGCATCTGTCATCTGTTACGTACAGGGACACATTGCCCCTCCCTCACAGGCCAAGCGTCATGGCCACTTGCCCGGCGCGCAACACTGAGGCATAAGGGCTTATCAAAAAAACAAGGACGTTACCGTGCGCCTTCTCTCTCGCATTCTCTTGCTGCTTCTCACACTGCTGATCGTCGCCGTGGCCGTGGTGCTGTATTACGTCGCCAATCCTCGCTTGCCGTTCTATACGCCCGTCGAACAGGTGCACTACCTGGACCAATGGAGCGCCGCCGAGCGCCAGACGTATTACTTCACGCCCCAGGGCACCCAGGTCAAAGGCCTGCGCTACGACTGGTTCACCGCCCTCGAATTGCCGTTTTCGCAACAACGCTTCGCCTCGCCGGAGTATCTGGCGCGCTTTGGCTTCCTGATCGACCCGGCAAAGAAAGCCTCGCCCGACAATCCCGGCAACTTGCCGGTAGGGTTTGCCCGACACCAGAACCCGGGCAGCACCGACCAATTCCTGGATATCACCTGCGCGGCGTGTCATACCGGCGAATTGCACTTCAAGGGCCAGGCGATACGGATCGATGGCGGCTCGGCCCAACACGTTCTGCCTTCCAGTGTTCCTACGCTACGCGGTGGCAGTTTCGGACAGGCATTGGTCGCCAGTCTGGCGTCTACCTACTACAACCCTTGGAAATTCGAACGCTTCGCCCGCCAGGTACTGGGCAAGGACTACGACGCCCGCCACAAAGAATTGCGCAAGGCGTTCAAGGTTTCCCTGGACACGTTCCTCAAGACGGCCTGGAACGACACCCACCGCGGCCTCTACCCCACCGAAGAAGGCCCCGGGCGTACCGACGCCTTCGGCCGCATCGCCAATGCCAGCTTCGGCGACGCCATCTCGGCGGAAAACTACCGGGTCGCCAACGCTCCGGTGGATTACCCGCAGTTGTGGGAAATGTGGACCTTCGACTGGGTGCAGTGGAACGGATCGGCCCAACAACCGATGGCCCGCAACGTTGGTGAAGCGCTGGGGGTCGGCGCGACGCTGAATTTCTTCGACGCCCAGGGCAAACCGCTGCAGGGCGACGCGCGATACCCTTCCAGCGTGCGCGTGCGTGACTTGAACAAGATCGAAGAGACCCTGCAACTGCTCAAACCCCCCGTGTGGCCGGAAGCGTTGCTGGGAACGATCGATAAACCGCTGGCCGCCAAGGGCCGGGCCCTGTTCGCCGAAAACTGCGCCGGCTGCCATGTGCCCAAAGTGGTCCAGGGGCCTGACAGGCCGATGCAGCAATTGCACATGCTGCCCGTGCAGGTGATCGGCACCGACCCGGGCACCGCCAATAACATCGCCGACCACCGCTTCGACCTGACCAGCCTGCAGTGGGACCCGGCCGAGCTGGCGAAGCTGGACGTGCAACTGCACCCGACCCCGACGGAGCCGCTGGACCTGAGCCGGCTTTCGGTCGCCAAAGGCCTGGCCTACGTCACCGCCTTCGTCGAAAACCGCGCTTACCGCGATGCCGGCGTCACCCCCGCCGAGCGCCCGGCCCTGGACGGTTTCGGCCTGCCCATTGGCGTGCGTGAACTGCGTGCCTACAAGGCCCGGCCGCTGGCGGGTGTCTGGGCCACGCCGCCGTTCCTGCACAACGGCTCGGTGCCGACGATCTACCAACTGCTGTCCCCTCAGGCTGAGCGGGCGGCCACGTTCTATAAAGGCAACTTCGAATACGACCCACGCCACCTGGGCTATCGCACCGAAGCCTTCACCAACGGCTTTCTCTTCGACACCCGGATTACCGGCAATCACAACAGCGGGCATGAATTCCGTGCGGGTGAGCGTGGTAACGGCGTCATTGGCCGCTTGCTGCAACCGCAGGAGCGCTGGGCTTTGCTGGAGTATTTGAAAGTGCTGGGCGGGCCATTGGAGTCGCAACTGTAATGATGAATCTCACCGGTAAAAGGATGTTGGCATGTTGATCACCCTCTGGCTGCGCCTCGGCGCCTTTTTAGGCAAGACGCTCCTGTGGCTGCTGGGTATCGGGTTGCTCGGCTGGGCCCTGTCCACGGCCTGGTTTGCCTGGCAGCACAGGGGACCGGTCCCGGACAAGGAACAGGTTGCACCCGGCGAAGCCGCCATGACCCAGGACATCATCCAGACCGCGATCCGCATCGTCGATCAGCACCGCGAAGGCACGCGTTACCTGCGCGACGCCCATGCCAAGGCCCATGGTTGCGTCATGGCCGAAGTCCAGGTGCCGAGCGACCTGCCGGTACCGTTGCGCCAAGGCGTGTTTGCCGAACCGGGCAAGACTTGGCAGGCAACGATCCGCCTGTCAAATGGCAATGCTTATCCGCAATTCGACAGCCTGCGCGATGCTCGAGGGATGGCGATCAAGCTGATGAATGTACCCGGCAAGCAATTGCTGGCGGACCGGCAATCATTTGGCGAGCAGGATTTCGTGATGTTCAATCATCCGAACTTCTTTGTCAGTGATGTCGCCGAGTACCGTCAGAATGTGGCCGCTCAGGCTGACGGGAAGAAGGCGATGGCTTTTTTTCCGAGCCTGGACCCGCGCAGTTGGCAGATCCGTCATTTGTTCATCGCTCTGGCGACACTCTCGCCGGCTCCGGCCAGCCCGACCCAGACCACTTATTTCTCGGTATCGCCTTATAAGTTTGGCGAGGCCAACGCCAAGTTTCGCGTCGCGCCGGATCCGGACAGTTGCCCTAGCTACATCCTGCCGCCCCAGAACCAGGACCTGCCGAACTTTTTGCGTAGCGCATTGAATCAGCAGTTATCCACAGACCGGGTGCCGGCGTGTTTTGTCTTGCAGATCCAGCGTCAGGATCCGAGCAAGTACATGCCGATTGAAGACACCAGCATTGAATGGCGGGAAAGTGATGCGCCGTTCGAGACCGTGGCGCGCATTAAGGTGCCGGCTCAGGATTTTGATACGCCCAAGCTGAATCTGGCTTGTGATAATCAGTCGTTCAATCCTTGGTTTGGGATTGAGGCGCATCGGCCTATTGGTGGGATCAATCGGTTGCGTAAAGCGGTGTATGAGGCGGTCAGCGATTATCGTCATCGGCGTAATGCTGAGCAGTAGATGGGGGGGCGTATATCCGTTATTTCGGTAACGGCTGCTGACGGTTCCGCTCTTAAAGCGGGTCACTTTTGACTGGGCCGGCTTCCGGGCTCTTCAAAAGTGACCCGCCGTCAGGGCGGAACCCTAAGTGGCCATAACCGCAGCAACGGATATACACACAAAAAAAGAACAAAAAAAACGACGCTCTTCCCTCGAAAAGGAAAAGCGTCGTTTCTAGTAGCCACCTGGCGTTCAGCATTCCAGATAACCGAATATGGCGCAGCGGACGGGACTCGAACCCGCGACCCCCGGCGTGACAGGCCGGTATTCTAACCGACTGAACTACCG
>NZ_JBDGLI010000027.1:0-69639 GCF_057655955.1 Pseudomonas sp. Soil_N_39 | reverse complement strand
GCGTCCCCTAGGGGACTCGAACCCCTGTTACCGCCGTGAAAGGGCGGTGTCCTAGGCCACTAGACGAAGGGGACACACGTACAACATTCACTCCTTAGAGCGTTTGGCTGAGTGCTTTACGCTGTAAGTGGCGCGCATTCTATGGATGGATTGAAGGGTCGTCAACCCCCAGATATAAATTTATTTAAATCAATGACTTCGCCCGGTTTGAGGGGGCGATCCATACATTTTGCTCGTCCGGTCTCTGACGCCTATATTCTGTCGTCCGCCGAGGCGCTATAGTCGCGCCCGGCAAATGATGGCAATGTGCTCCTACCCGGTCATGCTTCCTATAAACAGCACGACGCCCGTCTAATCACGTCGCTCGGGCCTATGCGCTTAAAAGCCAAGCCACTACACTCATGACATGCGTACCCTAATAAAGAGGTCTTACCGGTGACACCACTCATGATCACCCTGCTCGTCGTAGCCGGGATCGCCCTGTTGATCGCCATTGGCTACATGAACCACGTGGTGGAAAACAACAAGCTGGAAAAGGCCCGCACCAAGGTAGAACTCAACGACCGCATGCGTCGCTGTGGCGAGCTCACCGAAACCTTCCCCGGGCAGTTGATGACGCCAGCCTTGAAGTTGTTGATGACCCGCCTTGAGATGAATGTCTGCCAGCGCCTGCTGAACCTGGATAAAACCAATTCCGCGGTCAAGGCACGCCTGGACGAACTGAGCGCACTGGCTGCCCAGGGGGAGTCGATCCCGGTGAGCAATCCGCCGGCACCGATCCAGACCGAAGCCAAGGCCAAGGACGTTCGTTTCCTACTCGAAGCCTTGCACGGCCAGATCACCCGCGCCGCCCAGGACGGTTTCCTGCCACCCAACGAAGCCAAGCGCTGGATCCGTGAAGTGCGGCACATCCTGGTGCTGCTGCACATCGAGTTCTTCAACAACCTCGGCCAGCAGGCTTTGCAACAAGAACAACCCGGGCAGGCCCGCCTGGCCTTCGAACGCGGCGTGCAGTACCTGCGCAAGCAACAGGAACCACAGGTCTACGCCGAACAACTGGCCTACCTGGAGAAACTCCTGGCCCGCGCCAATGCCCAGGTCCTGGCCAGCACCCAGCCGGTCGAGGGCGAGGTCAACCAGTTGACCGAGGGCTTGAAGGACGACGAAATAAACGACGAGTGGAAGAAGAAGAAGGTCTACGACTGATACTAGGGCCGGGCTATCAAGCCTTCCCCTTTGTGGCGAGGGGATTTATCCCCGCTGGGCTGCGCAGCAGCCCTGAAATCAGATAGCTCGATCTGCTCAGACGGACCAAGACAACTTGTTGGGGGTGCTACGCACCCCAGCGGGGATAAATCCCCTCGCCACAAGAGCTGCCACAAAAGCTGCATCGTCTTTGTCACAACTTGAAATGCCCCACCATCCCTTTCAGCTCAATCCCCAACTGCGCCAGCTCGATGCTGGAAGCGGCATTGCCGCGCATCGCCAGGGACGATTGATCGGCGCTGGCGCGAATGCTGGTGACACTGCGATTGATCTCTTCGGCCACCGAGCTCTGCTGCTCGGCCGCCGCGGCGATCTGTTGGTTCATCTGCTGGATCAACGACACCGCCGCCGCAATGCTGCCCAAGGCGCTCTCGGTCTGCAGTGCGTCGCTGACGGCCATCTTCACCAACTCGCCACTGCTCTGGATCTGCTGCACGGAAGCCTGGGCCGCTGAGCGCAAGGCACTCACCAGCCGCTCGATTTCCTCAGTGGACTGTTGCGTGCGCCTGGCCAGGGCCCGCACCTCATCGGCCACGACCGCAAACCCCCTGCCCTGCTCCCCGGCGCGGGCCGCTTCGATAGCGGCATTGAGGGCCAACAGGTTGGTTTGCTCGGCCACGCTCTTGATCACACTCAGCACCGTGCCGATGTTCTGGATCTCGGCGCTGAGGCTTTCGATGCTGGAACTGGCCGACGTGGCCGAATCGGCCAGTTGCTCGATGCGCACCATGCTCTGGCGCACCACCTGCTGGCCGCTTTCGACCTTGTCGTCGGCGGTCTGGGCCGCTTGTGCCGCTTCTTCGGCATTGCGTGCGACATCGTGCACCGTGGCCGTCATCTGGTTCATGGCCGTGGCAACCTGCTCGGTTTCCTCTTTCTGACTGCTGACTTCCAGGTTGGTCTGTTCGGTCACCGTCGACAACGATTGAGCCGAGTTGGCCAATTGCTCGATCCCGGCCTGCAAGCCGCTGACGATACTGCTCAGCCCGGCGCCCATCTGTTGCATCGCTTGCATCAACTGGCCAATCTCGTCCCGGCGCGTCACTTCCACCGTGGCGCTCAAGTCGCCCGCCGCGATCCGCTGGGCAACACGAATGACACTGCGCAGCGGCGTCACGATCAGTCGGGTGATGACCCACGCTGCGATCAACCCCACCAGCAATGCCAAGGCCGACGAACCGATGATCAGCAGCGAATTCTTCTTCAGTTCGCTCTGCATGGCATGGTCTTCGGCACTGAAGGCCTGGTCAACCCGCTCCACCACCTGGGCGGCACGCTCGTGCAGTTGCTGGTAGACGACTTTTTCCTTCGCCAGCAGACCGGTGTATTCGGCCAATTGTTCATTGAACCCGGCGATATGCCCGGCCACTTCGTTCAGCACGGTCTGGTAACCCGGGTCCTTGACCGTAGTCTTGAGCGCTTCGGCCTGTTTCATGGCCTGCTCGGCCTGTTCGATGCTGCCTTCACCGGCGCCCTCAACATTGCCTTTGCGGCTCTGGTCCAAGCGAACCCGCGCTTCATTCATGGCTTGCAGCATCAGCCGCGACACTTCGCTGATCTGGTTGGCCTGTTCGATGAACTCGGCTCCTTCCTTGCCTTCGGAGTCTTTCAAGGTATAGGTGCCGTCATCCGCCAGCCCGGCCTGCAGCACATCGAGGTTGTTGGCCACGCTGGACACCGACCAACTGGCCATTTCCAGCGCCAGGTCCTTGCTCTGGCTCAACCCGACAAACTCGTCGAATGCCTTGCGATAGGCCCCCAGCGCCTGCTCGACGTCGTTCATCACCGGCACGTTGGCAGGCGACTGCGCCTTGAGTTCGTTCGCCAGGGCCAGCAGCCCGTCGACCCCTTGGCGCAGGGCATCGGCCGTCTTGGGGTCGGAACGCGAGGCGTATTCCTGCTCCAGCAGCCGGACCTTGAGCAACCCGCTGTTGAGGGACGACATCTGTTTCAGGCCATCGAAGCGATAGCTGATGGTCTGCAGGGACCAGACGCCGATGGCCGCGACCACAGCGGTCAACAGCAGCACCAGGACAAATCCGATACCCAGTTTTTTTGCCATACCCAGGTTGGCAAAACGTCCTTGCACGGCCGAAATCATTGCGCTCAGTCCTCTGCCAGTGTGTGTTGATTGCAGATTCGCAACGAGACGCCCTGCAACACAAGGTGCTGGCGTCGGAATAATGGCAAAAAGCTACAGCCGCGTCGTTTTCAGGACACTTGAGGTCGATCCAGAGCCGCGGCCCGGAAAAAACCCAGCGCCCGGGGATCACGGGCATAGGCCACGTTGATCCGTAGCCAGTCGCTGTCGGCGCCCGAGGGGCTGAAGGCCGTGGGCGAAGACAGCAACACGCCGAAGCGCTTGGCCAGACGTTGTAATCCAGCGTAGTCACTCATTGGCGATCTTGCCCAGATGAAAAGCCCGCCAGCGGGTTTGCCAAAGACCTCCCAGTCAGCATCCTCCAATACCTGCAGCAGTGCCGCCGTATCGACGCCCAAACGCTGCCGCTGGCGCTGGACCAGTTTGCGATAGGCCCCGTTGGCCAAGAGATTGGCAAGCACCGACTCACAGAACCGCGACCCGCCCATGCTGGTAATGCCCTTGACCTCGCTCAGGCGCGCGATGATGGACGGCCCGGCTACTACGAAACCGACGCGCAACGAACTGCTCAGGGTCTTCGAGAAACTGCCCACGTAGACCACGTCGGCATCCAGCGCCGCCAGCCGGGTCCGCGCCGAGTTCTGGAAATCGCCATAGGCATCGTCTTCGATCACCAGCACGGCGTGTTGCTTCGTCAGTTGCAGCAACCGTTGGGCCACGGCCGGTGCCAGGTTGCTGCCGGTCGGGTTGTGGCAGGCACTGTTGACGAACAGCGCACTGGGCCGATGTGTCGCCAACAACTCTTGCAACACATCAACGTCCGGGCCCCGCGGGGTCCTGGGCAGTTCGATCATGTCGATCTTGTGCAACTTGAGCAGGTCGAACAGGCTTGGATAACCGGGGCTCTCCACCACCACGCAGGCGCCTGGCTGCAACAGTGTCCGCACGATCAAGTCCAGCCCATGGGAGGCCCCGGTGGTGGTCAGGATCAGGTCTTTATCGGCCTCGATATTGAGCTGCTTCAGGCGCCTGGACAGCTGTTCACGCAGGGCGGGCAGCCCCAGCGACGTGCTGTAGTTGAACAGCCCCGCCATATCGGTGCGGGTGACCTGCCGGATCGCATAACCCAGGTCATCGCTTTCACGCCAGCTCTCGGGCAACCCGCCACATCCCAGCTTCAACGCCCATTGCGAGGAATCACCGCCCTCGGCGAGCGTGTCTTGCCACCGATCCGGGTCAGTGCACGTGTGCCCGGATGCAGGAGGTGGTGCGACAAAAAAGCTGGAGCCATGCCGGGACGCCAGCAGGCCTTGGGCAACCAGGCGCTCACACGCTTCATTGACGCTGGACTGGCTGAGCAGGTTCTGCCGCGCCAGTTGGCGCACGGACGGCAGGCGAGTCCCCGGTTGCACCGCATCCTGTCGGATCCAGCCGGTCAGCGCGTCGACGATTTGCTGCACGACAGGCACCAAGGCCTGCCGGTCGATTCTCAACTCCATGAGTAACCAAGCTCCTAAGCGTTTGTTTTATTTCCGGAAACAGTTAAGCACAGGCCACCCGCCAACGATGTACGACAACGTCGCCAAAACCGCCGATTCTCACCCTTTGAAACACATTGATAGGCCGCTCCGAGCTTTTTTTCACCGCCCAAAGAAAAAGCCCGCAACCAGTGCGGGCTTCGTCCTACAAGCTCAGGGAACCGTCCTCAGAACGCCGTGACCCCGCCGTCCACCGCCAAGGAATGGCCAGTGGTGAACGCCGCGCCATCGCTGCACAAATAGAGCACGGCGCTGGCGATTTCCTCGACCTTGCCGATACGCCCCACCGGGTGCATGGCATTGGCGAACTCGCCTTTTTTCGGGTCCGCCTCATAGGCGCGACGGAACATGTCAGTGTCGATCACCGCCGGACAGACCGCATTCACGCGAATCTTTTTCTTGGCGTATTCGATGGCGGCCGATTTGGTCAGGCCGATCACGGCGTGCTTGGAAGCGGCATAGATGCTCATCTTCGGCGCAGCGCCCAGGCCGGCCACCGAGGCCGTGTTGACGATAGCACCGCCGCCCTGCGCCAGCAGCAAGGGCAACTGGTACTTCATGCACAACCAGACGCCCTTCACATTGACGCCCATGATCGCGTCGAACTCGTCGAGCGTACCGTCGGCCAACTTGCCCTTCTCGATCTCGATCCCGGCGTTGTTGAAGGCATAGTCAAGGCGTCCGTAAGTCTTGATCACCTCGTCCATCAGCTGCTGCACATCGCTTTCCAACGTCACGTTGCAGCGCACGAACACCGCTTCGCCGCCCGCATCACGAATCGACTGCACCGTGCCCTCGCCGCCCGCTACGTCCAGGTCGGCCACGACCACTTTCAGGCCCTCTGCCGCGAACGCCTGGGCCGTGGCGCGACCAATGCCTGCGGCGGCGCCGGTTACCACGGCGACCTGTCCGGAAAACGTCATGCTCATTGTCAATTCCTCGAAGAATGCGGGGTCGCGCCAGTGTAGCCACAGCCTCCCGTGGCACGGCAGCACTATCCAGATGCCGGTTGAGCGTTCATGGACGCCAGTGATAACGGCACTGGAGGCACTATCACTGGGTTGGATCGAAGTGCATTCGCTGAGGCTGCGAACCTTGCGGCAAATGCTTCGAAGGTCTATCAACAAGTCTTCATTCATCTTGAGTGCCAACCATGACTGCCCAGACCAATCGCCAGTTCCTGCTCGCCAAACGCCCGGTAGGCGCCGCGACCCGCGAGACTTTTACCTATCAGCAAGTACCGGTGGGCGAGCCGGCAGCCGGCCAGATCCTGGTGAAGAACGAATATCTGTCCCTGGACCCGGCCATGCGCGGCTGGATGAACGAGGGCAAGTCCTATATCCCGCCGGTCGGTCTCGGTGAAGTGATGCGAGCGCTGGGTGTCGGCCAGGTGATCGCCTCGAACAACCCCGGGTTCGCGGTCGGGGACTACGTCAACGGTGCCCTGGGCGTGCAGGATTATTTCCTCGGCGAGCCAAGGGGTTTCTACAAAGTCGATCCGAAACTGGCACCGCTACCCCGTTATTTGTCCGCCCTGGGCATGACCGGCATGACCGCCTATTTCGCCCTGCTGGACGTCGGCGCGCCCAAGGCCGGCGAGACCGTGGTGCTGTCGGGCGCCGCCGGTGCGGTGGGGAGCATCGCCGGGCAGATCGCCAAGCTCAAAGGCTGTCGTGTGGTGGGCATCGCCGGCGGCGCCGACAAATGCAAATTCCTGGTCGATGAATTGGGCTTCGACGGGGCCATCGACTACAAGAACGAAGACGTCCACGCCGGTCTCAAGCGCGAATGCCCCAAAGGCGTGGATGTGTATTTCGACAACGTCGGGGGCGACATCCTCGATGCCGTGCTCAGCCGCCTGAACCTCAAGGCCCGCGTGGTGATTTGCGGCGCCATCAGCCAGTACAACAACAAGGAAGCGGTGAAGGGCCCCGCCAACTACCTGTCCCTACTGGTCAACCGGGCACGCATGGAGGGCTTCGTGGTCATGGACTACGCCTCCCAGTTCGCCGCCGCCGGACAGGAAATGGCCGGCTGGATGGCCAAGGGGCAGCTCAAGAGCAAGGAAGACATCGTCGAAGGGTTGGAGACCTTCCCCGAGACGCTGACCAAGTTGTTCAGTGGGGAGAACTTCGGGAAACTCGTACTCAAGGTCTGATACACATCAACTGGGGGAGCTGGCTCTCAAGGTCTACACAAAACAACTGTGGGAGCGAGCTTGCTCGCGATGGGGCCGCGTCAGTCAACATTGATATTGACCGACGCACCGCTATCGCGAGCAAGCTCGCTCCCACAGGTTCACTCCCACATCAAGGGGTTTTCAGTGTTTGATCAGGCCAGTTCGGCCACGACCGCCGCCAATGCCTTGGCCGGATCAGCCGCCTGGCTGATCGGGCGACCGATCACCAGGTAATCGGAGCCGGCGTCCAGCGCCTGGCGCGGGGTCAGGATGCGGCGTTGATCGTCCTGGGCGCTGCCCGCCGGACGAATCCCCGGGGTCACCAGTTGCAACGACGGGTGGGCCGCTTTCAGGGCGCTGGCCTCCAGGGCCGAGCAGACCAGACCGTCCAGGCCGGCCTTCTGCGCCAGCGCCGCCAACCGCAGCACCTGCTCCTGGGGCTCGATGTCCAGACCGATCCCGGCCAGGTCCTCGCGCTCCATGCTGGTCAGCACGGTCACGCCGATCAGCAACGGTTTCGGGCCGCTGCGCTGATCCAGCACTTCACGGCAAGCCGCCATCATGCGCAGGCCACCGGAGCAATGCACGTTGACCATCCACACGCCCATCTCCGCAGCTGCCTTGACCGCCATGGCGGTGGTATTGGGAATGTCGTGGAATTTCAGGTCCAGGAACACTTCGAAACCCTTGTCACGCAGGGTCCCGACAATTTCCGAAGCGCAACTGGTGAACAGTTCCTTGCCGACTTTGACCCGGCAAAGCTTGGGGTCCAACTGGTCGGCCAGCTTCAGGGCGGCGTCACGGGTGGGGAAATCCAGGGCGACGATAATGGGCGTCTGGCAGGCGGACATGAGCGGGCTCTCAGGCAAGTCGAAATCGGCGCGCATTGTAGCGGAACGAGCGCCCGTGCGGGACCCGATGATCGGTAAATCTCATCGCCCCCCGACATGGCACTGCGCTATGCCGCAACCCCGTGGCGAGGGAGCTTGCTCCCGCTGGGCTGCGCAGCGGCCCTAAAGCCAGATAACGCGGTGTGTCAGGTAGATCAAGGTGATTGGTTTGGGGTCGCTTCGCAACCCAGCGGGAGCAAGCTCCCTCGCCACTGGTGCTCGGACCACAAATGCTCGGCATTCAAACTATCGAGCCTGGCTTTTGCTCCAGTCCGTCAACAGGCTGTACGCCACCGCCAACAGGGTCGGGCCTATGAACAGGCCGATGAACCCGAAGGCGATCAATCCGCCGAACACCCCCAGCAACACGATGACCAGGGGCAGGTTTCCGCCTCGGCTGATCAGGTAGGGTTTGAGCACGTTGTCCACACCACTGATGATGAACGTGCCCCAGATGCCGAGGAACACCGCCATTCCGTATTCACCCTTCCATGCCAGCCACGCCGTGGCGGGGATCCAGACCAGGGGAGGCCCCATGGGGATCAGGCTCAGCAGGAACGTGACGATCCCCAGCACCAGCGCCCCCGGCACCCCGGCGATCAGGAAACCGATCAGCGCCAGCACGGCCTGGGCCGCCGCGGTGCCGATCACGCCGTTGACCACCCGTTGCACCGTACCGGCCACCAGCTCGATGTAGTAACCGGCACGGTCGCCGATCAGACGCTCCAGCAACCCGTGGACGAACACCGCCAGGCGCGGGCCGTCGCGATAGAAAAAGAACACGAATACGATGCTCAGGGTCAGTTCGAGGATGCCACCGCCGATCTGCGCACTGCGCGCCAACAGCCAGTTGCCCACCTGCCCCAGGTACGGTTTGATGGACACCATCATGGCCGCGCCCTGCTGATCGATGCTGTTCCAGATGCCGACCAGTCGCCCGCCCACCAGCGGCACGCCGGCCAGCCAGACGGGCGCTTCCGGCAAGCCGTCGACCTGCACGTCCCTGATGAACGCCGTGGCATCGCGCACATGGTCGGCCAGGTTGAACCCCAGCCACACCAGCGGCACCGCCACCAACAGCATCCAGCCCACCGTCAGCAACGCCGCCGCCAGGGATTCGCGGCCATTGACCCAACGGGTCAGCAGGCGCATCAACGGCCAACTGGCGAACGCCAGCACCGCACCCCAGAACAGCGCCGACCAGAACGGCGCCATGACCCAGAGGCTTGCGCCGAACAACACCAGGAGCAGGATCTGCACCAACAGCCGATCGTTATTGAGCATGTAGGGTCTCGAAAAAATGAACAGGACCGGGGCAACGGTGTGAACCCGCTGCCCCGAAACAGCTTAGCGCAGCAATTCCAGGTGCAATCCCGCCGCCTCGCCGCTGGCGGCCTCCATGCGCGCCGCCCGGACACCCTGGCCCGCCAGCGCCTCAAGCCAGTCCTCGGCCCGGGGACCGGCGATACTGACCCGCAGGCCCGTGTCCAGGTTCAGCGCCCGGGACAACAGGCGCAACCAGGTGTCGTCCGGCTCACCGGCAAGACGCGGCAAGTCCAGGACACCGGTGTCCTTGAGTTGGCGCAGCAGGGTGGCCGAGGTCGGCAGCAAGTCCCCCAGCGCAGCATTCGCCTCGAACTGCTCGACATGCAGGTAGGCCTTGCGATTGCCGCGGGTGATGGCATACAGCGCAATCAGCGTGTTGTCCGCGGGCGGCGCCAGGCGCAGCAGCAGGAAGGCCTGGCCGTTGTCGGCGCCATAGAGCTTGGCATTGCCGAAGACGTCGTTGGCCCACAGGCTGCTTTCGCCGCAATCGCGGGCCTGGCACCAGAACAACAGCTCGGCACCCTGTTTCTGCAACGCTTCGCGAGCCGCGGTGAAGGCCTGGGTGGCGGAATGTTCCGGCGGCAGTTCATAGGTAACCGACGTGACATTCCCACGGGCATCGACCTGGCCGTCAAAGCGCAACTGGCCACTGATCTTGCGGATCGAGCCCATGGGGTAGACACGTTCCAGGTCGCTGGTCTGCCGGTAATCGACAATCTGGGCATCGGGCATGCGCGGCACGCGATCCAGGTCGCGACTGCCCGGCACATCGACGGCGAACGACGCCGGGCTGAGGCAGGCCAGCGCCAGCAGGACGAGTGAGTGAGCGGATAATTTCATCGGATCGGCTTTGCCTGGGACGCTTGAACGCAACGGGCGTCGTCGATGTGCCGCGAGGCTGGCAAACAGAGGTCTGTCATGGTTGTCTCCCTTTCAACCCGCCCAGCCTCGACAGTTGCCCGGCGCAAGTCAAGGAGCGGTGAAGAACCGATTGAAACAGTCTGCTACAAGCGCGGCACCGACCTCGTCGTTCAGGTGCAAATGATGGCCGCCCGGCAACTGCTCATGACTGAAGGGTAGACGCTCCAGCAATTCCGGGTGCTGGGCAAGCATGCCTTCGGCCGCCACCACCAGATGCGCCGGACAACCGACCCGGGCGACGAACGCCATGGCCTGGTCCTCGGTCAGGCGCAGGGGCGATGGCAGGGTCAGGCGGTTGTCGGTGCGCCAGGTGTAGCCCCCCGGCACCGGCATCAGGCCACGCTGGGCCAGCAACTCGGCAGCCTCACGGCTGACCGCCACCAGCCCCTTCATGCGCACTTCGATGGCCCGCTCGAGGGTCTTGTAGACCGGCTTGCGTTTTTGCTGCAAATCCAACTGGGCTTGCAGGGCCATGCCCATGCGTTCGGCCGCGTTATCACCTTTGGCTGTAGGAGGAATCACCCCGTCGATCAACCCCAGGTGCGTCACCCGTTCCGGCAGAGAGCCGGCCAGTACCAGCGACACAATGGCGCCCATGGAATGCCCCAACAGGGCGAAGCGCTTCAAGCCCAGTTGCTCGGCCACTTGCAGCACATCATGGGCGTAGTCCCACAAGGCATAGCCGGCGCCCGGCGGCCGATGTTCGGAATGACCGTGACCGGCCATGTCCAGGGCAATCACCCGCAGCCCCTCAAGCTTGGGCGCCAAGCGGGCGAAGCTGTTGGCGTTGTCCAACCAACCGTGCAGGGCAATCACCGGCAAACCGTCTTCCGGGCCGAACAAGTGCGCCGCCAGTTCGATGTGAGGCAGGCTCAGGCGGACCTCCTCGACCACACTCATGCGCTGCGCCCTTCCCAACGCTGGAACAGATTCTTGAGCAGGTTGGCTGTGTCCTGTGGACGTTCGAGGGGAAACATATGGCCGCCGGGCATGCTCAGGGATTCGCCATGGAGCATGCGCCCGACCGAACGGGTGTGATGCCGCATCACCACGCGACTCTGCCGGCCGCGCACCACGGCCAGCGGCACCTTGAGCTTACGAGGCCGACCTGGGCTGGTGTGCGGCACGCCGCGGTAGATGCTGATTTCCGTGGCCGGGTCGAAGCGCAGCCGCAGTCGGTCGCCGACTTGCTGCAGGCCGTGTTGCAGGTAGGCGTCGAAACAATCCGGATCAAAGCTGCGGAACAGTGTCTTGCCGGCAAAATACTGCCGGGCGGATTCCAGGTCAGCGAACTCCTCACGCCGTCCCAGGGTCCGGCCGGCCGGGGTCAGGCGATCGATGAACCCCAGGCGCTTGGCAGCCAGGATCACCCACTGGTCGGTACGGGTCAGCACCGGCGAATCGAGCATGACCACGCCGCGATATAACTGAGGGCAGCGCAACGCCGCGTGCAGATGCAGCACACCGCCCAGGGAGTGACCAACGCCCCACACCGGCGCCGGTTGCTGTTCCAGGTGATGGATCAGTTCGTCCACCAGGTTGTGCCAGTTATCGTCCACCGGAAAACGCGGGTCATGGCCGTGCAGTTCCAGGTGCGCGACTTGGTACTGCGGCGCCAATGCGGCGAACAGCTTGCCGTAGGTGGCCGAGGGAAAACCATTGGCGTGGGCGAAAAAAATCTGTTGCGACATGACAGCCGATCCATTGGGGGAACTGCGGCAGATTGTCCGCAGAACCCGACGGCGCGGCAATGACCGTAACTGACAGGAATGATGACAGTCGGGCTTGGGCTATGGGGCTATCAAGCTGTAAGCACTGCCCCATGTGGCGAGGAGACTTGTGGGAGTAAGGCTTGCCCGCGACACAGACGACTCGATTTCTGAAAGACCGCATCGCCGCCATCGCGGGCAAGCCTTGCTCCCACAGAGAATCCCCTCGCCACAGGGGGCGGATTAACCTCGTTTCAACGCGCCGGCGGCTGCTCGCCCAACGGCACCACCGCCATGGTCAGGCGCGACACGCAGTTGACCTTGCCCTCGCCATTGACCAGGCGGATGTCCCAGACCTGGGTGGTACGGCCCAGGTGAACCATCCGGGCCGTGGCGGTCACCCGCCCGCTGCGCACGCCGCGCAGGTGGTTGGCGTTGATTTCCAGGCCCACGCAATAGAATTTGGTGGGGTCCACACAGAGGTAGGCAGCCATGGACCCGACCGTTTCGGCCAGCACCACCGAAGCACCGCCGTGCAACAGGCCGAACGGCTGGTGGGTGCGCTGATCGACCACCATGCTGGCGGTCAGGGATTCGTCGTCGAAGGACTCGAACCGGATGTCCAGCACTTCGCTGATGGTGTTTTTACCGGCGGCGTTCAGTTTCTCGATGTCGGGGGTGGTGCGCCACAGACTCATCGTTGCCCTTCCTTTGTTGTTTTTGTTGCAATCAATCCTGCATAGCACTGTGGGAGCAAGGCTTGCCCGCGATGCAAACGCTGGGGGTGGATCAGGTGTTGCTCGTCGACACTATCGCGGGCAAGCCTTGCTCCCACATCACAGACGCCTGAGCGTCATCGCCCCGGCCAGCGGCATATCGCCTTCCAGCTCGGCCAGGCCAGCCGTCTGCACTTGCTCGGGTTGTTGCAGGTGGCCGTGCTGCAGTAAGCCCAGCAAGCTGCCCACCAACGGGTTATGGCTGACCAGCAGCACATCGTCCTGGTCCTCCAGATGCCTTAGCACCTCCGTCGGCCGGGTCTCCGGCGTGAGCCAATCGACGGTGATCAGTTCAGGTTCGAAACCCAGTGCTTCGCGCACCAGTTGCGCGGTCTGCTGGGCACGCACATAAGGGCTGGCATAGATGGCCCGCAATGGCTCGCCCATCAACCGGCCGGCGCTGAGCAACACCTCCTCGCGGCCATGCACCGTCAAGACCCGTTCCGGATCGGGGCGGACACCATGGGGCTCGGCCTCACCGTGCCGCAATATCCACAGTTTCATAGCTTCGGCTCCTCGTCACGGACGGGGTGCGGGGCCGGTGCCACGGCGTGTGGCGCTTCACCTTCCGGCGTGCGCGGGGTCGGCCAGTCGGCGAACGGCCACGGCTTCTGGTCGCTGTGGAAGGTGCCGAAGCGGCCGATCTGGGCCAGGAACTGGCTCAGGCTATCGCCGAAGTTCATCAGGCTTGCACTAGGCGCGCCGTAGATCAGTCGATAGATCAATTGCACCAGCACCACGGCGCCGAGGATGAATTGCGCCACCTGCCAGACCAGCAGATAGACCACCATCCACAGCACACGCAGCAGGATGGATTCGTATTGGGGTTGCCCTTGCGGATCGTTCATGGCTCGCTCCTGCTTGCGGTCAATAGCGGTTCAATTGAAACCGCTGGTGGAAATGAAATCGACGTCGGTCTTCGGTTCGCCACGCATCAACAGCTCGATCACCTGTTCCAGCGTGCGCCCTTCGAACAGAATCGCGTGCAGCCCGGCGACCAGCGGCATGTACACCCCCGCCTCCTGGGATTTGGCCTTGAGCACCTTGAGGGTGTTGACCCCTTCGGCCACTTCACCCAGGCGCGACACGGCCTCGTCAAGGCTCAAGCCCTGGCCGAGGGCAAAGCCGACCTGGTAGTTGCGGCTCTTGGGCGAGGAACAGGTGACGATCAGGTCGCCCACCCCGGCCAATCCCAGGAAGGTCATCGGATTGGCGCCCTGGCTGACGGCGAAGCGGGTCATTTCCGCCAGCGCGCGGGTGATCAGCATGCTCTTGGTGTTCTCGCCCATGCCCAGCGCCACCGCCATGCCGGCGATGATGGCATAGACGTTTTTCAGCGCCCCGCCCAGCTCCACCCCGAAACGGTCAGCGCTGGCGTAGACCCGAAAGGTGCGGCCATGGAGTGCGGCCTGGACCCGTTGGCAGAGTTCCTCATCCTCACTGGCGACCACCGTGGCGGTCAGCGCGTGCTCGGCGATTTCCCGCGCCAGGTTCGGACCGGAAATCACACCGATCCGCGCCTTGGGGGCGATTTCTTCGAGAATCTCGCTCATCAGCTTGAAGGTCTGGGCTTCGATGCCCTTCGTCAAGCTCACCAACAGCTTGCCGCTCAAGCGTTCGGCATGGGGCGCCAATACCGAACGCAAGGCACTGGACGGCAAGGCGACGAAGAACAGGTCGCTGCCCTCCAGGGTGGCCTGCAAATCAGTCACCGGCACCACTTCCGGGCGAATCTTGATGCCCTTGAGGTAACGCGGGTTCTCGCGATTGACCCGGATGGCCTCGGCCTGTTCCGGGTCACGCATCCACTGGCGCACCGGGTGACCATTCTCGGCCAGCAGGTTAGCCACGGCGGTACCGAAACTCCCGCCCCCCAGGACCGCAATCGGGCGCTGTTCAGTCATATGCAATCCGTTCATCCATACCAAGTGGCAATGCGGGGCATTATACGGAGCGGCCGGATGGCGACCAGCCCCGGCAACAATTACCGCCAGCTGTAGGAAGCTGACCACCAATTCCTAGGAAAATGCTGTCAACGTGAATGGAAAAGTCGTTCAGCTCAGTTAACATGCCCGTCACCCACCCATTCTCATAGGCTGTGCCGTGTCCGTTGGCCCTTCCCGTTCAGGTTCGTCCCTGCTTTTGGCACTGATCATCAGCCCGCCAGTGCTGGCCGACGACTTGTTCGTGGACAGCCAGCCCCTGCCCCAGGTGCTGACGGCCACGCGCCTCAAGCAATCGCCGGCGGCGGTGCCGGGCAGCATGACCGTGCTCGACAGCGAGCTGATCAAGGCCAGCGGCGCCCGGGACATCAGCGAGCTGCTGCGCCTGGTACCGGGCATGATGGTCGGCAACATCACCGGCAACCAGGCCGCCGTGAACTACCATGGCACCAACGCCAGCGAAGCGCGCCGCATGCAAGTGCTGATCGACGGCCGCTCGGTGTACCGCGCCGGCCTGGCCACGGTGGACTGGAGCGATATTCCGGTGGCCATGGAAGACATCGAGCGGATCGAAGTCTTTCGCGGCCCCAACACCGTCAGTTATGGCGCCAACGCGCTGATGGCAGTGGTCAACATCATCACCCGCGCCCCGGCCGACAGCCACGGCACCCGGCTGAAAATCACCCGGGGCCAGCGTGGCATCAGCGACTGGTACGCCAGTCAGGGCAGCGGCTGGGAAGGCGGCGACCTGCGGCTGTCGCTGTCAGGCCAAGAAGATGATGGTTTTGACAGCGACCGCAACGGCGCCGACTACCGCGACAGCCGCCGCCTGAACCGCTTCAACCTGTCCGTCAGCCAGACCCTGGACGAACGGCAGAGCATCGACTGGCAATTGAACGCCAAGGATGGGACCAACCAGCGGCCTTATACCTACCGCCCCGTGTTCGCCGGGATTACCGCCGCCGGGGATAACTCCGACGTCATCGCCAAGGACTACGCCGGCTCACTGCGCTGGAACCTGGACCTGGACCCCGACCACAGCCTTTATGTACAGGGCTCGATCCAGCACTGGGATCGCCAGCAGACCTGGCGCGCCTGTGACGCCGAGGTGTCCTTCAGCCCACAACTGACCGACCTGTGGCAGCTCAACCCCAACTATGCCGAGAAGCTGGCGCGCAATATCCCCAGCTACATCAACAACGGCGCGCCAACCGGCACGCCACAGGAACAGGCGCTGGCCAATCAGGTGCTCGACCAGTGGCGCAACGGTGCCTCGCAAACCCTATGCGGCGATATCGACCAGAGCGCCCGGGAATCGCGCTACGACCTGGAGATCCAGGACACCCTGAGCCTGTCCGACAGCCTGCGACTGGTCACCGGCGCCAACTATCGCTACGACCGGGCCGACTCGGAGACGTACTTCAACGGCACCCTGGACGACACCACCTGGCGCCTGTTCGGCCAGCTCGAATGGCGGGCCACCGAGCATTGGCTGTTGCAGGGTGGCGCGATGTTCGAAGACACCCGTTTGACCGGCAGTTCGCTGACTCCGCGGGTCGCGGTCAACTACCTGATCACCCCGCGCCACGGCCTGCGGGCGGTGTACTCCGAAGCCGTGCGCTCGCCGGACATGTTCGAAAACAACGTCAACTGGAGCTATCAGGTCACCAACCTGCAACCCGCCGCCTTCGGCCAGAACAGTGCCCGTTACTTCGTCCGGACCCGCGGCCCGGGCAATCTGGAGCAAGAACACATGCGCTCCCGGGAACTGGGCTACAACGGTTACTTCGTGGACTTGGGCCTGGCCGTCGACGTGAAGCTGTTCCATGACGAAATCACCGGCATGATCAGCGAGCCGCTGCGCAACAATCAGTACATTGCCAGCAACGCCAATGAATCACAGTTCTCCGGGGTCGAGACCCAGTTCGACTGGCGCATGACCAGCACCGATCGCTTGCGCCTGACCTACGCCTATGTCGACGCCCAGGCCAGCAACCCTCTCGATGAACAACTGACCGCCCGCAACAGCGGTTCGGCCGGTTGGCTACGGGATTGGGGCCAGGGCTGGAACAGCGCACTGTTCTATTACGCCGCCGACGACCTCAACGGCTATCGCTTCGAACGGGTGGACACCCGCGTCGCCCGGCGCATTCCCCTGGGCAAGGCCAGCCTGGAGCTGGCGGGCGTCCTGCAGCAGCGCCTGGACAACCAACCCATGACCTTCGTCGACAACCGCTACGACGCCCGCCATGTCGTGTACTTCAGCGCGGAGTTGTCGTTCTAGATGTCCCGGCACTCACCCTGCAAGACGCCATTTCATGGCCGCCTGAGGCTGACCCTGTGCCTGGTGTTTGCCGGGTGGCTGGCAACCTTCCAAGCCCGGGCCGCCGAAATTCTGTTGACCGGCGCCGAGGACAGCCCCGGCGTGCAGTCTTTCACCCAGGCCCTGAAAACCCTGCGCCCCGAAGACAGCGTGCGGTTTACGTCGCTGGCCAACCTGCCGACGCCGGATAAGTTGCCGGACAATGTCCGCCTGGTCCTGCTTGACCTGCCCAGCCTGGAGTGGCGCCTGCAGGATGCCCAGGGGCCGGCCACCCTGGTCCTGCGCATCAGCCGCCAGCAAGCCCGCGACCGCCTGGGCGACGCTACGCCCGCGCACCTGAGCCTGCTGTGGAGTGACCCACCGATGGCGCGGCAATTGCGGCTGATCCGCACCATCCTGCCGCAAGTGCGACGGGTCGGCGTGCTATACGACACCCACAGTGAATTCCTGCTCAAGGACATCCGACAGGCCGCGGCACCGCTGGGCCTGGTGATCGTCAGCGAACGCTGGGACGACACCAGCGACAGCCGTCCCCTGCAAAACCTGCTGGGCCAGAGCGACGTGCTGCTGGGCCTCGATGACCCCGACTTGTACAACCCCAAGACCGTGAAGAACCTGTTGCTCAGCAGCTACGCCCGGCAACGCGCCCTGATCGGGCCGAGCGCCGCATTCGTCAAGGCCGGCAGCCTGGCCAGCACCTACAGCGACCAACACGACTGGCTGGCGATTCTCGACGACCTGCTCGACCGCCCCGCCACGACCTGGCCGCGCACGTTGTATCCGGACCGTTTCAAGGTCCTGGGCAACCGGCAGGTCTCCCGCTCGCTGGGAATCGAACCGATTGACGCCGAATCCGTCGCGGCAACGCTGGCCGAAGGAGAACACCGCCCATGACCTTGCGTCGCCGTTGGGACATCAACACCCGTACCCAGCTCATCGCCCTCGGCCCGGCGTTGCTGCTGACCTTGCTGCTGATCAGCTTCTTTACCTTCGTGCGGATCCAGGACTTGCGCCAGGAGCTCAATCACACCGGTCAACTGATCGCCAACCAACTGGCCCCCGCCACGGAGTACGGGGTAATTTCCGGCAACAACGAAGTGCTGGAAAGCCTGCTCACCGCGACCCTGGCCACCCCGCACGTGCGTTTCCTGGAGGTGCAGGACAGCACCGACAAGGTCCTGGTGTACGTCGAACAACCCGAGCAGGTCCACAGCCGTGCCCAGCAGATCGAAGTCTTCCAGGCCCCGGTGCGCCTGCAACGCATTGCCCTGAACAATGATTTCCTGCAAGGCAACAGCACCGCCGTCGAAGCGTCCGGCGAAGACTACCTGGGCCGCGTGATCGTCGGCATGTCCAGTGACGCCTTCAGCCAGCGGCAACAGGAGATCCTGTTCAAGGCCGCGATCCTCGCGCTGTTCGCCCTGCTGTTTACCTTCCTGGTGGCGCGCCGGCTGGCGACCAACCTGTCCCGGCCGATCCGCGACATCGGCAACGCGGTCAAGGCCATCCAGCAAGGCGACTACAGTACCCCGCTGCCGATCGTCGATGACGCCGAACTGGGCGCCTTGTCCCGGCACATCAACAACCTGGCCGACGGCCTGGAGCAAGCCAGCCGCGAACAGCACCAGGCCATGGCGCAGTTGATCAAGACCCGCGAAGAAGCGGAAAAAGCCAACAGCGCCAAGTCCGAGTTCCTGGCGATGATGAGCCATGAACTGCGCACGCCCATGAACGGCGTACTGGGTATGCTGCAGTTGTTGGAAACCACCCGCATGACCGACGAGCAGCACGAGTACACGGCACTGGCCTCGGAATCCACCGAACACCTGCTGAAGGTGATCAACGACATCCTCGATTTCTCGCGCATCGAACGCTCGGCCCTGGAACTGGAGCACATCCCGTTCAACCTGGCCGAACTGGTGGGCAGTTGCGCGCAGTCGTTCCAGCACAGCGCCGCGCAACGCAAGCTCGGCCTGGACCTGCTGGTCCCGGACGACATGCAGGCCTTGCAGGTGCAGGGCGATCCGACGCGGATACGGCAGATCCTGGTGAACCTGATCGGCAACGCGCTGAAATTCACCGAGCAAGGCCGCGTCACCGTGCAATGCCAGTGGCAGGCCCTGGATCACGAACTGCTGTGGTTCACCTGCACGGTGCGCGACAGTGGCATCGGTATCCCCGCCGAGAGCCTGGAGCGCATGTTCGACGCCTTCCAGCAGGCCGACAATTCGATTTCCCGGCGCTACGGCGGCACCGGCCTGGGCCTGCCGATCGCCCGCACCCTGGCTGAACGCATGGGCGGGACACTGCGGGCCCAGAGCGAAGAAGGCCAAGGCTCGGTGTTCACCCTCGAGATCCCGCTGGCCCTGTCGCGCCAGACGCCACCGACCCTGGCGCCGCGCCTGCCCACCGGCAATGGCAATGGCAATGGCAATGGCGAAGGTCGCAACGTGTTGCTGGTGGAAGACAATCCGGTCAACCAGACGGTGATCGAAGCCATGCTGCGCAGCCTGGGCTTCACCGTCAGCGTCGCCACCGATGGCGCCCAGGCCGTACGCAGCGCCGAAAGCCTGATTTTCGAAGCGATCCTCATGGATTGCCGATTGCCCATCATCGATGGCTACGAAGCCACGCGGCAGATCCGCCAGTTGCCGGGCTGCGACGAGGTGCCGATCATCGCCCTGACGGCCAACGCCTTGCAGGGCGACCGCGAAGCCTGCCTCGCGGCAGGCATGAACGATTACCTGGCCAAGCCGTTCAAAAGGAACGACCTGCAGCAGATTCTGCAGCGCTGGGTGAATTAGAACAGGTCGCCGGACCATCTGTGACTGGCGTGAAAGGCGAAAGTGCGGCAGTCTTAGGCACCCGAACAAGCCTCGATTGGGGCTTGAATAAAAATTTCAGTGCACAGGTGTACATTCATTTCCCGTGTGCTGTGACTTTCACTACAACGCAATAGTCTATGAGTAGGCTGTCGATTCGAGGCATGAACGCTTCGATCGGCCGGGAAGATTTGCCCCACCCTGCCGCATGGGACTATTGAGGAGCTCGCATGACCAAACAAAACGCCTTTACCCGGGAAGATCTGCTGCGCTGCAGTCGCGGTGAGCTGTTCGGCCCAGGTAACGCGCAACTGCCCGCCCCGAACATGCTGATGGTGGATCGCATCACCCATATCAGCGAAGAGGGTGGCAAGTACGGCAAAGGTGAATTGGTCGCCGAGCTGGATATCACTCCGGACCTGTGGTTCTTCGCCTGCCACTTCGAAGGTGACCCGGTGATGCCGGGCTGCCTGGGCCTGGACGCCATGTGGCAACTGGTCGGTTTCTTCCTCGGCTGGCAAGGCCTGCCGGGTCGCGGTCGCGCCCTGGGTTCGGGCGAAGTGAAGTTCTTTGGTCAGGTCCTCCCGACCGCCAAGAAAATCACCTATAACATTCATATCAAACGCGTCCTCAAGGGCAAGCTGAACATGGCCATTGCCGATGGTTCGGTAGCCGTGGATGGTCGCGAGATCTACACCGCCGAAGGCCTCCGGGTCGGCGTTTTCACCTCCACTGACAACTTCTAAGGGTTATCCGCATGCGCCGCGTCGTTATCACTGGTCTGGGCATCGTTTCGTGCCTGGGCAATGACAAAGAGACCGTCTCCGCTAACCTGCGTGCAAGTCGCCCTGGCATCCGGTTCAACCCGGAATATGCCGAAATGGGTCTGCGTAGCCAGGTTTCCGGCTCCATTGACCTTCCCCTCGAAGAGCTGATCGATCGCAAGATCTACCGTTTCGTCGGCCATGCGGCGGCCTACGCCTACCTGGCCATGAAGGACGCCATCACTGACTCCGGCCTGACCGAAGAGCAAGTGTCCAACCCGCGCACCGGCCTGATCGCCGGCTCGGGCGGCGCCTCCACCTTGAATCAGATGGAAGCGCTGGACATCCTGCGCGAAAAAGGCGTCAAGCGCGTTGGCCCATACCGCGTCACGCGGACCATGAGCAGCACCGTTTCCGCCTGCCTGGCCACGCCGTTCAAGATCAAGGGCCTGAACTACTCCATCGCTTCCGCTTGCGCCACCAGTGCCCATTGCATCGGTACCGCCATGGAACAGATCCAGATGGGCAAGCAGGACATCGTGTTCGCCGGTGGCGGTGAAGAAGAACATTGGAGCCAGTCGTTCCTGTTCGACGCCATGGGCGCGCTGTCCAGCAAGCGCAACGACACCCCGGAAAAAGCTTCCCGTGCCTACGATGCCGACCGTGACGGTTTCGTCATCGCCGGCGGCGGCGGCATGGTCGTGGTCGAGGAGCTGGAACACGCCTTGGCCCGTGGCGCGAAGATCTACGCGGAAATCGTCGGCTACGGCGCCACTTCCGACGGCTACGACATGGTCGCACCAAGCGGTGAAGGCGCCGTACGTTGCATGCAGATGGCCATGTCCACCGTCGACGCACCGATCGACTACCTGAACACCCACGGCACCTCGACCCCGGTCGGCGACGTCGCGGAAATGAAGGGTGTGCGCGAAGTGTTCGGCGACAAGGCCCCGGCCATCAGCTCCACCAAGAGCCTGTCGGGTCACTCCCTGGGCGCCGCCGGCGTTCACGAAGCGATCTACTGCATGCTGATGATGGAAGGCAACTTCATGGCCGGTTCGGCCAACATCGACGAACTGGATCCGGAAGTGGCCGACCTGCCCATCCTGACCAAGACTCGCGAAGACGCCACCATCAATACCGTGATGAGCAACAGCTTCGGCTTCGGTGGCACCAACGCCACCTTGGTATTGAAGCGCTGGCAGGGCAAGTAAGCCCCGCCGCTAACGCCACACACAAAAACGCCCCGACTGGTTCGGGGCGTTTTTTTTGCCTGCTTACACCACAAAGTTTCTGTGGAAAACGCCCTTGTGGGAGCGAGCTTGCTCGCGATGGCGCCGGGTCAGTCAGTATTGAAGTTGGCTGATCCACCGCTATCGCGAGCAAGCTCGCTCCCACACAAGCTCGCTCCCACAGTTGACTCCAATTCAGCGCACGACAAACCGCTGCTGCGTCAGCAACCGATCACCCTGGAACACCATGAACCGCCACTCCCCCGGCACCACTTCGTGGCTTTCGGTGAATTCGTAGGCCATGACATCCTGAGGCGCGCCGGGCACCAGTTTCTGGATGACCTCGAACTTGTCGTGGCGCACGCCATCGGGGGTGCGGATACCAGGGGTGAAGTACAACAGGGTCAACGGCTGGTCGTCTGCGACCTTGCCGGCCAACTGATAGCGCATGCCGAACTTGGTGCCCAGCTTCGCCGGCACGCTCTCGGTCTGGCGAATCTGCTCGTTGCTGCGCCGCAGGACCCGCTCTCCCGATTGCAGCTCCGCTTGCGGCCCTTCGAAGACGCCATATTCCACCGGGCCTTCGACACGGACTTCGGCCTGTGCCAGGCCGCAGGTCAACAACAGCGCGACCAGTGCGCTTGAACGGGTGAGGTGCATAGTGCGCTCCTTGATTGAGATGAGCGCGAGGGTATGACGCGGGCGTGACAGGCTGATGACAAAGCGATGTTGGTCTGTGGGAGCAAAGCTTGCTCGCGATGCCGGCACTTCAGACTTCAAGACCGCATGACCTTCATCGCGGGCAAGCCTTGCTCCCACACAACACCGAAAGGAAGTTATCCCGCGCCACTTTCCTCGCCACGTCTTCTGGCAAGGCATCGAGGAACGGATCGAAACTGCGCAGTTCCTTGCCCAACTGATTGAAACGCCCGACGACATCCGACCCCACCATGAAACGCTCAGGAAAGCGTTCCACCAGCTTTACCCACTCGTCCCGGGGCTTGCCCGCCTTGTCCAGCAAGTACGGCGTGAGCACGCTCCAGGACAGGTCTATGTACAGATTGGGGTAGGCCTCGAGCATGCGGCTCAGGGTCGGCAGCAGAAAATCCAAACGGGTCTGGTGGCGATGGATTTCCATACTGGTGCCGGCATGAGCCCAGATGAAGCGCGTGTGCGGGTGATTGCGCAGCGGCTCCTCGATTTCAGCCAGGTACAGCGGATTTCTCTCACGCTTGGAGGTGATGTTGGAATGCAGCATCACCGGCAGGTCGTTCTCGGCCGCCAAGTGATAGATCCGGGTCATGGCTTCGTTGTTGGCCCGCGGGGTATCGCCCGAGGTCAGCGCTGTCAGGTCGTCATGGCGGGTGAAGACCTCGCCGATGCCTTGCCACAAGCCCGGGTAGAGATCGAGCATGCGCTGGATGTGGGCGGCGGAGTTCTTGTCGTTGGGATTGAAGCCCGACAGGAACGGATGAAAGTGCTGGCGTTGCTCCTCGGTCAGCTTGCTCACTGCCGCCGCAACAATCACATCGGTGGCGCTGTACCAGTAGGCATCCGCGTCGTCACCGGCGTAATAACGTGGACGCTTGGGCTCGTCCTCATGCCATTTCTTGGCCACCGGCACACCGGAAATCATCACATGTTCGATGCGATTGTCCGCCATCGCCTGGAGCAGCTTGGGCATGCCGGCGGTTTCCTGAAAGAAATCGACGTAATGCAGGTGCGCATCGCTGTAGGCATATTCGCGGGCCACGGCGCTGCTACTCGAAACAACCAGCAGCCAGGCGAAGATCAAACGGGTCAAAGGCACGGGCAGTCTCCAGAAGCTATAAGCAACATAGACCCCCGCCGTCCCGCTCGGGTTCAAGGCGCATCTGCCGCCTCTGCCGGCGGCGGGTTATGCTTCGTGCGACCGTTGTTCAACCTGGAAGACAACATGACCACTCCCCTGACCGTTCGCCCCCGCGCCGAAGACGTAGAAGGCCAGCCGATTCTTCGCCCGCTGCCGTCCGCCAAATGCCGCAGCGTCGGGCCTTTCGTGTTTTTCGATCACATGCTGCAAACCACCTACCCCGCCGGCAAAGGCATGAACATCCGCCAACACCCGCATATCGGCCTGTCCACCCTCACCTATCTGTTCGAAGGCAAACTCCAACACAAGGACAGCCTGGGTTCCGATCAGGTAGTGGACGCCGGGGAGGTCAGTTGGATGACCGCCGGCAGCGCCATCGCCCACGTCGAGCGCACTCCAGAATCATTGCTGGGCAACGCTTTCGTCATGCACGGGTTGCAAGTCTGGCTGGCCTCGCCCAAGTCCCACGAACAAGGCCCGGGGCACTACAGTCATCACCCGGCACACAGCCTGCCGGTCAGCGAGAACCTGGGGGTCAGCATCCGCATGATCGCCGGGTCAGGCTTTTGCCTGGAATCGCCGGTGCCGGTGCTCTCGCCTACGCTGTATCCCGAACTGCACCTGCAGACCGCGACGACGTTGTTGATCCCCACTGAGCATGAAGAACGGGCCCTGTACGTGCTGAGCGGCGAGGCACTATTGGATGGCGAGCCGGTAGAAGCCCATTCCCTGGTGATATTGCCGACTGGGCAAGAGATGACGCTGTGTGCCGACAGTGACTGCCACGCCGTGCTGTTCGGCGGTGCGCCGCTGGATGGACCGCGACGGATCAACTGGAATTTCGTCGCCAGCGACCCGGCCCGGATCGATGAAGCCCGCCGGCGCTGGGCCGCTGGGGACTGGCCGACTGTGCCGGGGGAAAGCGAGCGGATCGAGCTGCCCTAGATTCAGGGTTGTCTGTCAGGCAGTCATCGCGAGCAAGCTCGCTCCCACACTGGATCGATGTCATTCACAAATGCTGTGAACACCTCGGTCAAATGTGGGAGCGAGCTTGCTCGCGATGGCTGTGTATCAAACAACAGAGATCCAGCCCCTATCTCAGTCCTTGAACACCTCACCCAACAAGTTATGCATCGACCGGAACGCCCGACCGGCGACCTTGGCGTCGTACATCATCTTGCCCGGCACATTGGCCTGCGGATCGGTAAACGAGTGCACCGCACCGCCATAGCTCAGCAGTTGCCAATCCACCCCGGCGGCGTTCATTTCATCCTCGAAGGCCGGTAGCTGCTCTTTCGGCACCAGCGGGTCGGAGGCACCGTGCATCACCAACACCGCGCCCTTGATGTTCTGCGCATCGGCCGGGTTCGGTGTATCCAGGGTGCCATGGAATGAGATCGCAGCCTTCAGCGGTGCGCCGGTACGGGCCAATTCCAGGGCGCAGCAGCCACCGAAGCAGAAACCGAACGTGGCGAGGTTCGACGCATCGACCTTTGCTTCACCCTGGCTCTGCAGTTGTTCGAACGCCGCCTGCATGCGCTTGCGCAACAAGGCTCGGTCGTTTTTGAGGGGCATCATCGCTGCCCCCGCTTCATCGGCGTTGCTCGGGCGCACCGCCTGCCCATACAGGTCAGCAATCAACACCACATAACCGTTGGCTGCCACCGACTTGGCGATCTCCTCGGCACCCGCCCCTACGCCCATCCAGTTCGGCGCCATCAACAAACCCGGGCGCGGGCCCTGTTGGTTGATGTCGTAGGCCAGGCGGCCTTCATAACTTTGACCATCGATCTGATAGACCAGCGAACGAACCGTAACCTGACTCATGACGGACTCCTCTTGGTAAATGCCTGAAATGCAACCGTGGGAGCGAGCTTGCTCGCGATTCGGTCCAACCCTCAACGATGAGTTGACTGATCGACCGTCATCGCGAGCAAGCTCGCTCCCACAAGGGACTTTCCTGCGTCAGATTAAGCTGACAGTTCAACCAACAGCTTGTTCAGGCGACGCACATACGCCGCCGGATCCTTCAAGCTGTCGCCGGCCGCCAGGGCCGCCTGGTCGAACAGGATGTGCGACAGATCGCCGAAACGCTCTTCGCTCTGCTCGTTGTCGAGTTTTTCCACCAGCGGGTGGGCCGGGTTGAATTCGAAGATCGGCTTGGAGTCCGGGACTTTCTGGCCGCTGGCTTCGAGGATCTGGCGCATCTGCAGACCCAGGTCCTGCTCACCGATAGCCAGGATCGCCGGGGAGTCGGTCAGGCGGTGCGAGACACGCACTTCACTGACGGCGTCGCCCAGGGCTGTCTTGATCCGCTCGACCAAGCCTTCCTTGCTCTTGGCGACCTCTTCGGCGGCTTTCTTGTCTTCTTCCGAATCCAGGTTGCCGAGATCCAGGTCGCCACGGGCCACATCGACAAAGCTCTTGCCATCGAACTCGTTGAGGTAGCTCATCAGCCACTCGTCGATGCGGTCGGTCAGCAGCAGCACTTCGATGCCTTTCTTGCGGAAAACTTCCAGGTGCGGGCTGTTCTTGACCTGTGCATAAGTTTCACCGGTCAGGTAGTAGATCTTGTCCTGGCCTTCCTTGGCGCGGGCCAGGTAATCGGCCAGGCCAACGATCTGCTCGCCATCGTCACCCTGGGTCGACGCAAAGCGCAGCAGGCCGGCGATTTTCTCTTTGTTGGCGAAGTCCTCGGCCGGGCCTTCTTTCATCACCTGGCCGAAGTTCTTCCAGAAGCTCTTGTACTGTTCGGGCTCGTTCTTCGCCAGTTTTTCCAGCATGTCCAATACACGCTTGGTCAGCGCCGACTTCATGGAGTCGATGATCGGATCTTTCTGCAGGATTTCCCGCGAAACGTTCAGCGACAAATCGTTGGAATCCACTACACCCTTGATAAAGCGCAGGTACAGCGGCAGGAACGATTCGGCCTGGTCCATCACGAACACACGCTGCACGTACAGCTTCAGGCCACGTGGCGCTTCGCGCTGGTACAGGTCGAACGGCGCACGGGCCGGCACGTACAGCAGCGAGTTGTATTCCAGCTTGCCTTCGACCTTGTTATGGCTCCAGCTCAGCGGGTTCTCGTAGTCGTGGGCGATGTGCTTGTAGAACTCCTGGTATTCCTCGTCTTTCACTTCGGTGCGCGGACGGGTCCACAGGGCACTGGCGCGGTTGACGGTTTCCCATTCCACTTCAGGCTTCTCTTCGCCTTCAGCAGCGGTGACTTCCTTCGGCAGCTCGATGGGCAGCGCGATATGGTCGGAGTACTTCTTGATGATGTTGCGCAGACGCCAGCCATCGGCGAACTCGTCTTCGCCGGACTTGAGGTGCAGCACGATGCGGGTACCGCGATCAGCCTTGTCGACGGTGGCGACTTCGAACTCGCCCTCGCCCTTGGACGACCAGTGCACGCCTTCGCTCGCAGCGAGGCCGGCACGGCGGCTGAACACTTCGACCTGGTCGGCCACGATGAACGCCGAATAGAAACCGACGCCGAACTGACCGATCAGGTGGGAATCTTTCTTCTGATCGCCCGACAGGTTCTTCATGAAGTCGGCCGTGCCAGACTTGGCGATGGTGCCCAGGTGCGTGATCACCTCTTCGCGGCTCATGCCGATGCCGTTGTCTTCAAGGGTGACGGTTTTCGCGTCCTTGTCGAAGCTCACACGGATTTTCAGCTCAGCGCCGCCTTCCAGCAGTTCAGGCTTGGAAAGGGCTTCGAAACGTAATTTGTCGACAGCGTCAGAGGCGTTCGAAATCAGCTCGCGAAGGAAAATTTCCTTATTCGAATACAGCGAGTGAATCATCAGGTGCAGCAGTTGCTTCACCTCGGTCTGGAAGCCCAGGGTTTCCTTTTGAGTTTCCACGCTCATGGTCATCAAACTCCAAGTGGATGGTGGTGTCCGCCTCGCTGAGATTGGCGGCGGGATGTCCTCAAGGTGGGGGCAACGCTGATGATTTCAAGGGCGATCCGGTTTTGATGGCTCCTGGATCTTGAAATGCGCCCGGGCGGTGGCGATGGGTTCGGCCTCGACGTCTTGCCAGGCGGTGATCGCAACGTTGGCCACCCGCCTCCCCTGGCGCCAGACCTGGCATTTGGCATAGGTGTCGCGAAACTGCCCGGTGCGCAGGTAATCCAGGGAAAAGTCGATGATCTTTGGCACCCCCGGCGTGCCGGTGGCGATCAACAGGTGAACGGCGGCCGACAGCTCCATGAAGCCGGCAATGACCCCGCCATGGATGGCCGGCAGTAAAGGGTTACCAATATTGTCCTTGTTGGCTGGCAGGCGAAACACCAAGTCATCGCCCTGGCGCGCGCATTCGACGCCGATGAGTTGGGCATAGGGGATCGAGGCGAGCAGCAGCGCGTAGTCGCCCTGCTCGCAGGCGCGACGCAGTTGTTCCTGGGTGGTATCGGTCATGGTTGGCCCACGGCGGTCATCGGGCTGGCCTTGCCCATCCCCTTGGCATGCTGGCCCAGGCGCATGAACGTGCCCACCACATGGGCAATGGGTTGCTCGGGGTCGTCCTGATAGGCGAAACCCCGGGTGAAGATCACGTCCGGGGTCACCCGATAGCATTGAGCAAAGCCGTAGACGTCCTTGTGGGGCTCGGCGGCGTGCATGTAGTCGATGCGCAGGTCGAGGGTCGGACAGACCTCGAATTGCGGCAGCACACACAAGGTCGACATGCCGCACGCGCTGTCCATCAACGAGGTCAACGCGCCACCGTGGATGATGCCCGTCAGGGGGTTGCCGACGATTTGCGGGCTGAACGGCAGGATGAGCGTTAGCCCGTCACGACTGGCGCTGTGCAACTTCAAGCCCAGCACCTGGCAATGCCGCAAGGCGGATAAAAAGCGCGTGGCACGCTCAAAAATGGGATCTTCAGCCATGTCCATCAATGCCCTTGTTCGTTTAGAGGCCTGGCAACAGCACGTTCGCTAAAGTTCCGCGACCGTGCAAAGTTATATATCTGTAGCAAAAGAGGAACTTAACCTGAGGGGGGTAGCTCAAAAGGCCAGTAGTTATTTCCATAAGGAGAAACACCCCATGCGTAAGACTTTTGCTATTGCCTTGATGTTGGCCGCCTCCCTCGGTCTCGCTGCCTGCGATAAAAAATCCGAGGACAAAGCTCAAGATGCCAACCAACACGCTGAGCAAGCTCAGCAAGACATGAACAAAGCACAGGATAAAGTGAACGACGCGGCGAAAGAAAACGCCGAAGCTGCCAAAGCTCAGGCCGAATCGAACGCAGCCGCTGCGAAGGAAGAAGCACCTGCTACCGCGCCTAAAACCAACTGATACGGTTTTAGTGACAAAAAGAAACCCGCCTGGTGCGGGTTTTCTTTTGCCTGGGATTTAGCTGATCGATCAGGCGGCCTCTTTACCCACTTCAGGCGCTGGCGCTTCCGTCGGGGTATAGACCATGACGTCCAGCACGTCGGAGTGAAACTCGCGCTGATACAAGACAAACACCACACCCGCACTCATCAGCATGAATAACCAGGGGCTGACGAACCACGCCAACATGGTCATGCCGAAATAATAGGCACGCAGGCCGAAGTTGAACTGGTTGGCCGCCATGGAGATCACCCGCGCCGCCCTGAGTGCAAAGGCCTTGCGCTCCTGTTCCGAGACATGCCGCTCACCGATCATCGGCGCCGAGCCAATCAGCACCGCCGCGAAGTTGTATTGGCGCATGCACCAACTGAAGGTGAAAAACGCGTAGACAAACACCAGCGCCAGGCACAGCAACTTGACCTCCGCCATGCCCTGGGAAGCCTGCTGCACCATGGGGATGTCCGCCAGCAACGATACGGCCCGATCAGACGCCCCAAGTACCGTCAGGATGCCGGCCAGAATAATCAGCGTGCTGGAGGCGAAGAATGAAGCGTTGCGCTCCAGGTTGCCGATCACGCTGGCATCGGCGATGCGGTTCTCGCGCAACAGCATGCGCCGCATCCAATCTTCGCGGTACAGGTGCATGACACTGGCCAGGCAGGCGGTATCGCGGGCCTTCCAGGTGGCGTAACGGGTGTAGCCCGCCCAGCAGATGATGAACCAGGCGGCGGCAAGCAGATGGATCAGGTTGGCTTGGATGAATGACATTCGATTTCCTGTGACGAAACTAATCTGTGGCAACTTGCAATGGACCCTGTGGGAGCGGGCTTGCTCGCGAATGCGGTGTATCAGACCGCACATTTGTAGCTGAAACACCGCATTCGCGAGCAAGCCCGCTCCCACAAGGTTTTGTGCAAGCCTTTCAAGACACTGCTTCGACGTTAGCCCACGAAAAAAGACACCGCACTCAAGAAAAATGCCCCGTATCGATTGATACGGGGCATTTCGGTTTTATCGGTGAAGCTGCTTGAAGCCGATCAGGCCAACGCTTCGCTGCGCTTGCCCAGCAGGCGATCACACACCACCGCGACGGCCAAGGTCATCACCGAAGGCACCAACCAGGCCAGGCCTTGTTCGCTCAGCGGCAAGTGGGCCAGTTGCGTCGGCATCCAGTCCGCCAGCCCGGCGCCCTTGAGCGCATCGATCAGGCCAAACAGGAACGACACCAGCATCACCGGACCAACGATGCGACCCTGCTCGTGCCAGAAGTCCTTGCAAAAGCTCAGGGCCACCAGGGCGATGCACGGCGGGTAGATCGCGGTGAGGACCGGAATCGAGAACGCGATCAGCTTGGTCAGGCCCAGGTTGGACACCAGCAGCGAAAAGGCTGCCAGGATCACGACCAGAGTCTTGTAGGACAGCGGCAGGACGCGACTGAAGTACTCGGCGCAGGCGCAGGTCAGGCCGACCGCGGTCACCAGGCATGCGAGGGAGATCAGTACCGCCAGGAAACCGCTGCCCAGGCTGCCGAAGGTGTGTTGCACGTAGGCATGCAACACCGCGGCGCCGTTGGTCGCGCCCGTGGCCACTTCGTGGCTGCCCGAACCCAGGCGGAACAAGCTGACGTAGACCAGCGCCAGGCCCACCCCGGCAATCAGCCCGGCGATGATCGCGTAGCGGGTGATCAAGGCCGGCGATTCGACGCCCCGGGAACGGATCGCGTTGACGATGACGATGCCGAACACCAAGGCGCCCAGGGTATCCATGGTCAGGTAGCCATTGATGAAACCTTGGGAGAACGGTGCCGCCACGTATTCGGGGGTCGCCACGCCGATATCGCCGGCCGGCAAGGCAAACGCGGCGATGCCGAGCACGGCCAGGGCGATGATCTTCAGGGGGGCAAGGAAACGTCCGACGGTGTCCAGCAGGCGACCCGGGTAGAGCGAGATGAAAAACACCAGCAGGAAATACACGGCGCTATAGAGGAACAGTGCCAGCGGGCTTTCGCCAGTCAACGGCGCCAGACCAACTTCGAACGAAACGGTGGCGGTACGCGGCGTGGCGAACAACGGGCCGACGGCCAAGTAGCACACCGCCGCCAGCAAGCCGCCGGCGATCTTGCCGATGGGGCTACTCAAGGCGTCCATCGCACCACCCACCTTGGCCAGTGCCACGACCGTAATGACCGGCAGCCCGACCGCCGTGATCAAGAAGCCCAGCGCAGCCATCCAGACATGAGGCCCGGACTGCAAACCGACGATAGGCGGGAAGATGATGTTGCCAGCCCCGACGAACAGGGCAAATGTCATGAAACCAAGCGCCAGGATATCCTGGCCTTTCAACACTTTCATTAAGGAAACCACACTACTGAATCGGAATTTAGAGAGGGATTTCCCTTATGGGTAGAGGGAAATGCTGCCGATCCGTATGGGATCGACCCGTTTAGCGCGGCGCTTCCTTGTAGGCAGCGGTCGCAAAAATGGCTGCTAGCCTAACGAATCTGGCGATAAAACGCACTGTAAAGGGGCAAACTATCCGATGCGCGACGTTCTTGTGTCGCGTTTACGTATCTATTTTTCCTCACAAAACCCTGTGGCAAGGGGATTTATCTGTGGGAGCAAGGCTTGCCCGCGATGGCATCAACGTGATCTGACAGATAGAACCGAGTCGCCTGTATCGCGGGCAAGCCTTGCTCCCACAGAGAGTTGTTTTCACAAAGCCTTGCTCCTACACAGTCTTGTTCCCACATGTCCTTGCTCCCACCGTGCCAGAAACGACAAAGGCCACCCGAAGGTGGCCTTTGTTGCTGGAACAAAAAAGTCAGCCGAAGCTTACTTCTTCATTTCCCAGCCAGTCAGCTCGGCCAGGGCCTTGCCGATGTCTGCCAGCGAACGCACGGTTTTCACGCCTGCGTCTTGCAGCGCAGCGAATTTCTCGTCTGCAGTGCCTTTGCCGCCAGAGATGATTGCACCAGCATGACCCATGCGCTTGCCCGGAGGAGCAGTCACACCAGCGATGTAGGAAACAACCGGCTTGGTCACGTTGGCCTTGATGTAGGCAGCGGCTTCTTCTTCAGCCGAACCGCCGATCTCACCGATCATGACGATCGCTTCGGTCTTCGGGTCTTCCTGGAACAGCTTCAGGATGTCGATGAAGTTCGAGCCTGGGATCGGGTCACCGCCGATGCCGACGCAAGTCGACTGACCGAAACCGGCGTCAGTGGTCTGCTTCACAGCTTCGTAGGTCAGGGTGCCGGAACGGGAAACGATACCGACCTTGCCTGGCAAGTGAATGTGACCTGGCATGATGCCGATCTTGCATTCGCCTGGGGTGATCACGCCTGGGCAGTTAGGGCCGATCAGGGTGATACCCAGCTCGTCGCACTTGACCTTGGCTTCCAGCATGTCGATGGTCGGGATGCCTTCGGTGATGCAGACGATCAGCTTGATGCCGCCGAACGCTGCTTCAAGGATGGAATCCTTGCAGAAAGGAGCTGGAACGTAGATCACGCTGGCGGTGGCGCCAGTGGCAGCTACAGCGTCTTTCACGGTGTTGAAGACCGGCAGGCCCAGGTGCTCGGTGCCGCCTTTGCCCGGTGTTACGCCGCCAACCATCTTGGTGCCGTATTCCAGGGCTTGCTGGGTGTGGAAACTACCTTGCGAACCGGTAATACCCTGGCAGATAACCTTGGTGTCTTTATTGATCAGGACGCTCATTATTTGCCCTCCGCAGCTTTAACGACTTGTTGAGCAGCGTCGGTCAGGCTGGTAGCAGCGATGATGTTCAAACCGCTTTCTGCCAGTACTTTAGCGCCCAGCTCAGCGTTGTTGCCTTCGAGGCGAACAACAACCGGGATTTTCACGCCGACTTCTTTCACGGCGCCAATGATGCCTTCGGCAATCATGTCGCAGCGAACGATGCCGCCGAAGATGTTGACCAGTACTGCGGCGACGTTGGTGTCGGACAGGATGATCTTGAACGCTTCGGTTACACGTTCCTTGGTAGCACCGCCGCCCACGTCGAGGAAGTTGGCTGGCTTGCCGCCATGCAGGTTGACGATGTCCATGGTACCCATGGCCAGGCCGGCACCGTTGACCATGCAGCCGATGTTGCCTTCCAGGGCTACGTAGTTCAGTTCGAACTTGGCAGCGTGCGCTTCGCGCGGATCGTCTTGCGACGGATCGTGGAAAGTCTTCAGCTTAGGCTGACGGTACATGGCGTTGGCGTCGATGTTGATCTTGGCATCGAGGCAGTGCAGATCGCCGTCGGCCTTGATCACCAGCGGGTTCACTTCCAGCAGTGCCAGGTCGTGGTCCTGGAACAGCTTGGCCAGACCTACGAAGATCTTGGCGAATTGAGTGACCTGCTTGCCTTCCAGACCCAGCTGGAAAGCCAGCTCGCGACCCTGGAATGGCTGTGCGCCAACCAGTGGATCGATGGTGGCCTTGAGGATTTTCTCAGGGGTATCGTGAGCGATTTTCTCGATGTCCACGCCACCTTCGGTGGAAGCCATGAACACGATGCGACGGCTCGAACGGTCAACGACAGCGCCCAGGTACAGCTCTTTAGCGATATCAGTGCACGATTCAACCAGGATCTTGGTGACTGGCTGACCGTTGGCGTCAGTCTGGTAAGTCACCAGACGCTTGCCCAGCCACTGCTGTGCGAAGGCTTTGGCGTCTTCTTTGCTGCGAACCAGCTTGACGCCGCCCGCTTTACCGCGACCACCGGCGTGAACCTGGGCTTTGACAACCCATTCGCTGCCGCCGATTTTGTCGCAAGCTTCTGCTGCCGCTTCCGGGGTGTCTACCGCGTAACCGGTGGATACTGGCAGGCCGTACTCAGCGAACAGCTGCTTACCCTGATACTCGTGAAGATTCATGCTTATTACCGTCTTCGTTAGGTACTGCGCATTCGGTGCTGCACCGTGCTGGTGCCGCACCACCTGTGACTGCTGCTTGCGTAGCGTTCCGGACAACCGGTGTCGCTACGCAAGGCTGCGTCCAGCGGATATTCCGCGGTGAGTCTTGCTCGCAAGGCTCACGACGGGCCATACCGCCGTGGTTTCTTATTGTCTATTAACGCTTCTTGCGGTTGGCCACGTGGATGGCGCCGCCATTTACGGCCAGGGCCGCTTCGTGCAAGGCTTCGGACAGGGTCGGATGGGAGAAGACCATCATGCCCAGGTCTTCAGCGCTGGTGCCGAATTCCATACCGATCGCGCCTTGCTGTACCAGCTCGGCAGCGCTTGGGCCAATAACGTGAACGCCCAATACGCGGTCCGTCTTGGCATCGGCGATGACTTTCACGAAACCACCGGTATCGTTGGCTGCCATGGCACGGCCACTGGCGGCGAACGGGAAGGTGCCGACGTTAACTTCAACGCCTTCGGCTTTCAAGGCCTGCTCGGTCTTGCCAACCCATGCGATTTCCGGGTGGGTGTAGATAACCGAAGGGATCAGGTCGTAGTTCATCTGGGCTTTGTGGCCCTTGATGCGCTCGACAACCATGATGCCTTCCTCGGACGCCTTGTGCGCCAGCATCATGCCGCGGACCACGTCACCGATGGCGAAGACGCCCGGTACGGCGGTTGCGCAATGATCGTCAACGTGGATGAAGCCGCGTTCATCGATTTCCACGCCGCTGTCGGCAGCCAGCAAGTCGGTGGTCACCGGGCGACGGCCGACCGCTACGATCAGCTTGTCGAAGGTGATGGTCTGTTCGCCCTTGGCGTCGGTGTAGTTCACCACGACTTCTTCGCCGTTGACCTTCGAACCGGTCACGCGAGCGCCCAGCTTGATGTCCAGGCCCTGTTTGGTCAGGGTTTTCAGCGCTTCCTTGGACACCGCGGTGTCAGCGGCCATCAGGAAGGTGTCGAGGGCTTCGAGCACGGTCACTTCAGCGCCCAGGCGCGACCATACCGAACCCAGCTCGAGGCCGATCACGCCAGCGCCGATCACGCCCAGGCGTTTTGGCACGGTCTGGAATTCCAGGGCGCCGGTGGAGTCGACGATCACGTTCTGGTCGACCGGAGCCGGTGGGATGTCGATCGGACGCGAGCCTGGCGCCAGGATGACGTTTTCGGCTTCGATCACTTCAACCGAACCGTCTGGCTTGGTCACTTCGACTTTCTTGCCCATCAGCAGCTTGCCGTGGCCTTCGATGGAGGTCACGCCGTTGGCCTTGAACAGGGTGGCGACACCGCTGGTCAGGTTCTTGACGATGCCAGCCTTGCGGCCAACCATCGCGGCGACGTCCATTTTCACTTCACCGGTAGAGATACCGTGAACGTTGAAGCTTTCTTTCGCTTCCTTGTATTTCCAGGAGCTGTCCAGCAGCGCCTTGGAAGGAATGCAACCGACGTTCAGGCAAGTACCGCCCAAGGCCTGTTTGCCTTCCTTGTCGGTGTATTTCTCGATGCAGGCAGTGGTAAGGCCCAGTTGCGCAGCCTTGATGGCCGCTACGTAGCCGCCAGGGCCCGCACCAATCACTACCACGTCGAATTTCTGAGTCATGAGTCATTCCTTTTCGAATCAAACCGGACGATCACTTGTGATGACCGTCGAGGGACGAAACCGGTTGTTTCAGCAAGAGGCCGGTCGACAGACCGGCCCTCGCGGCGAAAATCAGATATCCAGCAGCAGACGAGCCGGATCTTCAAGCAGGTTCTTGATGGTGACCAGGAACGTCACGGCTTCTTTGCCGTCGATCAGGCGGTGATCGTAAGACAGAGCCAGGTACATCATCGGACGAATCACGACCTGACCATTGATCGCCATCGGACGCTGCAGGATGTTGTGCATGCCCAGGATAGCCGCTTGCGGCGGGTTGACGATCGGGGTCGACATCATCGAACCGAATGTACCACCGTTGGTGATGGTGAACGTACCGCCGGTCATCTCTTCGATGGACAGCTTGCCGTCACGGGCCTTCTTGCCGAAGGTGGCGATGCCGCCTTCGATTTCGGCCAGGCTCATCAGTTCGGCGTTGCGCAGTACCGGAACCACCAGGCCACGGTCGCTGGAAACCGCGACACCGATGTCGGCGTAGCCGTGGTAGACGATGTCGGAACCGTCGATCGACGCGTTGACGGCCGGGAAGCGTTTCAGCGCTTCGGTGGCAGCCTTGACGAAGAACGACATGAAGCCCAGGCGTACGCCGTTGTGGGACTTCTCGAACAGGTCCTTGTACTTCGAACGCAGGGCCATGACTTCGGTCATGTCGACTTCGTTGAAGGTGGTCAGCATCGCCATGTTCGACTGAGCTTCAACCAGACGCTCGGCAACCTTGGCACGCAGGCGGGTCATTGGAACGCGCTTTTCAACGCGGTCACCGGCAGCGAACACCGGAGCGGCGGCGGCCGGCGCGGCAGGCTTGGACGGGGCAGCGGCTGGCGCGGCTTTCTTGGCGGCAACGGCGGCCACCACGTCTTCCTTGGTCACACGACCGCCCTTGCCGGTGCCGGCAACGGAAGCGATGTTGATGCCATTCTCTTCGGCAATCTTGCGAGCAGCAGGCGCAGCGACTGGATCGTCTTCGCCATCGGCGGCTGGAGCAGCAGCTTGGGCAGCGGCAGGCGCAGCAGCGGCGGCTGGAGCGGCGGCGGCGCCGCCCTCTTCGATCGAGCCCAGGACCTGGTTCGACAGAACGGTAGCGCCCTCCTCGGCAATGATTGCGCCCAGCACGCCGTCAGCTTCGGCCAACACTTCCAGCACGACCTTGTCGGTCTCGATGTCGACGATCAGGTCGTCACGCTTGACGGCCTCGCCTGGTTTCTTGTGCCAGGTGGCAACGGTGCCATCGGCAACCGATTCCGGGAATGACGGGGCTTTGATTTCGATAGCCATTATCTGTGGGTCCTTAAAATTCGGTTTCAGTCAGCGCGAAGGCGTTAAACAGTGAAGGCATCTTGCAGCAGTTTTTCCTGCTGCTCGGCGTGCATCGACGCATAACCACACGCAGGTGCAGCGGAAGCATCACGGCCGGCATATTCCAGGCCCAGGGCCTTGTTATGGTTGCCGATGCTGCGACGCAGGTGATGCTGGCTGCTGTACCACGCGCCTTGGTTCATCGGTTCTTCCTGACACCACACCACATGGGTGAGGTTGGTGTAAGGCGCGATGGCCTCCATCAGGTCCTCTTCCGGGAACGGGTAAAGCTGCTCGATACGCACGATGGCGATGTCTTCGCGGCCTTCGGCACGACGTTTTTCCAGCAAGTCGTAGTAGACCTTGCCGCTGCACAGGATCAGGCGAGTCACCTTCGCCGCGTCCAGGGTATCGATTTCCGAAATGACGGTCTGGAACGAACCTTCGGCCAGGTCCTCGAGCGTTGAGATCGCCAGCTTGTGACGCAGCAGCGACTTCGGTGTCAGCACGATCAGCGGCTTGCGCAGCGGACGGATGACCTGGCGACGCAGCAGGTGGTAGATCTGTGCCGGGGTCGTTGGTACGCAAACCTGGACGTTGTGCTCGGCGCACAGTTGCAGGTAACGCTCCAGACGTGCCGACGAGTGCTCCGGCCCCTGCCCTTCATAACCGTGTGGCAACAGCATGGTCAGACCGCAGAGACGGCCCCACTTGTGCTCGCCGCTGGTGATGAACTGGTCGACAACCACCTGGGCACCGTTGGCGAAGTCGCCGAATTGGGCTTCCCAGATCACCAGGGCATTTGGCTCGGTGGTGGAATAGCCATATTCGAACGCCAGGACGGCTTCTTCGGACAGCAGCGAATCGTACAAGTCGAAACGTGGCTGGCCTTTGTACAGGTGTTGCAGCGGGATGTAGGTGCTGGCGTCTTTCTGGTTGTGCAGCGCCGCGTGGCGGTGCGAGAAAGTACCGCGGCCTACGTCCTGGCCGGTGATGCGAATCGGGTGACCTTCGAACGCCAGGGTCGCGTACGCCATGGTTTCGGCGTAACCCCAGTTGATCGGCAGGCCGCCGGCTTGCATCTTCTGCCGGTCTTCGTAGATCTTCGCAACCTGGCGCTGGACCACGAAGCCTTCCGGGATTTCCAGCAGCTTGGCGGACAGTTCCTGCAGGGTCTTGAGGTCGAAACGCGTGTCGTGACGCGCGGTCCAGGCGTGGCCCAGATACGGACGCCAGTCCACGAACAACTCTTTGTTCGGTTCCTTGACCAGGCTTTTTACAACGTGCAGGCCGTTATCCAGGGCATTGCGATATTCATCGACTTTTTCCTGGACGCGCTCTGCATCCAGCACGCCGCCTTGGGTCAGGCGCTCGGCATACAGCTCACGGGTGGTGCGCTGTTTGGCGATCTGCTGGTACATCAGAGGCTGGGTACCGCTAGGCTCGTCGGCCTCGTTGTGGCCGCGACGACGGTAGCAGACCAGGTCGATCACCACGTCGCGCTTGTACTGCATGCGGTAGTCGATGGCCAACTGGGTCACGAACAGCACGGCTTCCGGGTCATCGCCATTCACATGGAGAATCGGCGCCTGGATCATCTTCGCGACGTCGGTTGCGTACTCGGTGGAACGCGAGTCCAGCGGGTTGCTGATGGTGAAACCGACCTGGTTGTTGATCACGATGTGCACGGTGCCGCCGGTCTTGAAACCGCGGGTCTGCGACATCTGGAAGGTTTCCATGACCACGCCTTGACCGGCGAATGCCGCGTCACCGTGGATGGAGATCGGCAGCACCTTCTCGCCGGTCGGGTCGTTGCGACGATCCTGGCGGGCACGGACCGAACCCTCGACCACCGGGGAAACGATTTCCAGGTGGGACGGGTTGAAAGCCATGGCCAAGTGGACTTCGCCACCGGTGGTCATCACGTTGGACGAGAAGCCCTGGTGGTACTTCACGTCACCGGAGCCCAGCTCGACCTTCTTCTTGCCTTCGAACTCGTCGAACAGCTCGCGCGGGTTCTTGCCGAAGGTGTTGACCAGCACGTTCAGGCGGCCACGGTGGGCCATGCCGATGACCACTTCCTTGGTGCCGTAGGAACCGGAACGCTGGATCAGCTCATCCAGCATTGGAATCAGGCTTTCGCCGCCTTCCAGGCCGAAACGCTTGGTGCCCGGGTATTTGGTACCCAGGTATTTTTCCAGGCCTTCACCGGCGGTGACGCGCTCGAGCAAGTGGCTCTTGATGTCGGCGGAGTACGTCGGACGGCCACGAACGCTTTCCAGACGCTGCTGGAACCACTGGCGCTGCTCGGAATCGGTGATGTGCGTAAATTCAGCGCCGATGGTGCGGCAATATGTCTGCTGCAACGCTTCGTGAATTTCGCGTAGGCTCGCTTCCTCTTTGCCGATGAACAGGTCGCCGGCACGGAAGGTCGTATCAAGGTCGGCATTGGTCAAGCCGTAGTGAGTGATCGACAGGTCTGCAGGTGCAGGACGCTGCCACAGCCCCAGCGGGTCAAGCTGGGCTGCCTGGTGGCCACGCATCCGGTAGGCCTGGATCAGTCGCAATACTTCAACTTGCTTCTTCTCGTGCTCGGAGCTCACGCTGCCGGCAGACACCGGTTGAGCGCGGCGCTGGTTCTTTGCCAGCAGCACGAAATGATCGCGAATCGTCGAGTGCGAAACATCAGTGGCAGAGTTACCGTCAGCCGGCAACTTCTGAAAGTAGGTGCGCCATTCTTCTGGCACAGCGTTAGGGTCGTGCAGGTAGAGCTCGTAGAGCTCTTCCACATAGGCAGCGTTACCACCGGAGAGGTGGGCACTGTTCCACATGCGCTGCATCACGCTTTCTTGCATGCTTGGTCACCCTCGATTAGGGGAACACCACCGGCGAAAACACCGAGCAAACTTGCAGAAGTCCGAGTGCAGCGACTAAAACAAGCCACTTAGGATCACGCTGATAGTCCGGGTACCAGCCCGGATGCCCCTGCTTGTCTCATTTCTTCAAAATAAGAACCGCCGCTTTGTGAGCGGCTGTTCTGGTTATAGCCAAGACGCGGGTTGAAGCCCGCGCCTGGCCTTTACGGGTACAGCGGTTCTACGGGTACAGCAGCTGAATCACACGCCGTTTTGCAGCAGCATGTTACGTACGTGACCGATGGCCTTAGTCGGGTTCAGGCCTTTCGGGCAGACGTTGACGCAGTTCATGATCCCGCGGCAGCGGAATACGCTGAACGGGTCATCCAGTGCGGCCAGACGCTCGGACGTCTTGGTGTCACGGCTGTCTGCCAGGAAGCGGTACGCTTGCAGCAGGGCGGCCGGGCCCAGGAACTTGTCCGGGTTCCACCAGAAGGATGGGCACGAGGTCGAGCAGCAAGCGCACAGGATGCACTCGTACAGACCGTCGAGCTTCTCACGCTCTTCCGGGGACTGCAGACGCTCGATGGCCGGAGCCGGCGTGTCGTTCTGCAGGAATGGCTTCACCTTCTCGTATTGCTTGTAGAAGATGCTCATATCGACGACCAGGTCACGGATAACCGGCAAACCTGGCAACGGACGAACCACCAGCTTGTTGCCCTTGACCACGGCCGACAGCGGCGTGATGCAGGCCAGGCCGTTCTTGCCGTTGATGTTCATGCCGTCGGAGCCGCAAACGCCCTCACGGCAAGAGCGACGATAGGAAAAACCTTCGTCCTGCTCCTTGATCAGGGCCAGCACGTCCAGCACCATCAGGTCTTTACCACCGGTATCGACCTTGAATTCCTGCATGAACGGCGCAGCGTCCTGATCAGGGTTGTAGCGATAAACACTGACTTGCAACATAGCGGTCACCCTTAATAAGTCCGGACTTTTGGTTCGAAAGTCGGAACAGTCTTCGGCGAGAAGTTCACGGCACGCTTGGCGACGCGTTTTTCACCCGGGAAGTACAAGGTGTGGCACAGCCAGTTTTCGTCGTCACGGTCTTCGAAGTCTTCGCGGGCGTGGGCGCCACGGGACTCTTTACGCACTTCTGCGGCGATGGCGGTGGCTTCTGCCACTTCCAGCAGGTTCTGCAACTCCAGCGCTTCGATACGGGCAGTGTTGAACGCCTGCGACTTATCGTTGATCTTCACGTTGGCGATTCGTTCACGCAATTGCGCCAACTGGGCAATACCCTTCTGCATGTATTCGCCGGTACGGAACACACCGAAGTAGTTCTGCATGCAGTTTTGCAGCTCGCGACGCAGGGTTGCCACGTCCTCGCCTTCGGTACGCTCGTTCAGAGCGGACAGACGCGCCAGGGCGGCTTCGATGTTGGCGTCGGTGGCATCGTCATATTCGATACCGTCGGACAGCGCTTTCTCCAAGTGCAGGCCGGCAGCACGACCGAAGACCACCAGGTCGAGCAGCGAGTTGCCGCCCAGGCGGTTGGCACCGTGGACCGATACGCACGCCACTTCACCCACTGCGAACAGGCCAGGGATGATTTCGTCCACGCCTTCGCCGTTCTGGGTGATCGCCTGGCCGTGAATGTTGGTGGCAACGCCGCCCATCATATAGTGGCAGGTTGGAACCACTGGAACCGGCGCGACGACCGGGTCGACGTGGGCGAAGGTCTTGGACAGTTCGCAGATACCTGGCAGGCGGCTGTGCAGCACTTCCTCGCCCAGGTGATCGAGCTTGAGCATCACGTGGTCGCCATTCGGACCGCAACCGTTGCCGGCGATGATTTCTTTCACCATCGAACGGGCAACTACGTCGCGACCGGCAAGGTCCTTGGCGTTCGGCGCATAACGCTCCATGAAACGCTCGCCGTGCTTGTTGATCAGGTAACCGCCTTCACCGCGGCAACCTTCGGTGACCAGTACACCGGCGCCGGCGATGCCGGTCGGGTGGAACTGCCACATTTCGATGTCTTGTACCGGCACGCCAGCACGCAGGGCCATGCCAACGCCGTCACCGGTGTTGATCAGGGCATTGGTGGTGGAAGCGTAGATACGGCCTGCACCGCCGGTCGCCAGTACGGTGGCCTTGGCGCGGATGTAGGTGGTTTCGCCGGTTTCGATGCAGATCGCGATCACACCGACGAAGGCGCCGTCCTGGTTCTTCACCAGGTCAACGGCGTAGTACTCGTTCAGGAACGTAGTACCGGCTTTCAGGTTGCCCTGGTACAGGGTGTGCAGCAGTGCGTGACCGGTACGGTCGGACGCCGCGCAAGTACGCGCAGCCTGGCCGCCCTTGCCGTAGTCCTTGGACTGGCCACCGAACGGACGCTGGTAGATACGACCTTGCTCGGTACGCGAGAACGGCATGCCCATGTGGTCCAGCTCGAACACAGCCGCCGGGCCTTCCTGACACATGTATTCGATCGCGTCCTGGTCACCGATGTAGTCGGAACCCTTGACGGTATCGTACATGTGCCAGCGCCAGTCATCGTTCGGGTCGGCCGAAGCGATGGCACAGGTGATGCCACCCTGGGCGGAAACGGTGTGCGAACGCGTTGGGAAAACCTTGGTGATCACGGCAGTCTTGTGACCGCCCTGTGCCAGTTGCAGCGCTGCGCGCATGCCGGCACCGCCACCACCAATGATGATGGCGTCGAAAGAAATCGTTGGAATGTTAGCCATGGATCAGATACCCCAGAGAATCTGCACACCCCAGACGAAGTAAGCGAACATCGCAACGCCGCATACCGCCTGGAAAAGGAAACGTACGGCAGTCGCCGACTTGCCGAACGCCATTTGCGTCAGGTAGTCGGTCGCGATGGTCCACATGCCGACCCAGGCGTGAGCGCCCAGTGCGACGAGTGCCAGCAGACTGAAGATGCGCATCCAGTTGTTTGCGAACAGTTCATGCCATTGGGCGTAGCCAATGCCAGGGTTTGCCACGACATATCCAATCAGGAAAATGAAGTAAGCCGCGAGAACGACCGCAGACACACGCTGGGCCATCCAGTCATACAGGCCCGAACGCGAAAGGTTCGTGACGTTGGTTACCATATCCAGACTCCTGCCAGAACGATCAGCACCGCAGACACGGCGATAATGATTTTCGAGCCCAGCTTGCCGCCTTCCAGCGTCTCACCGATGCCCATGTCCATGATCAAGTGGCGCACACCGGCAACCAAGTGATACAGCAAGGCGGACAGGATGCCCCAAATCACTAGCTTGGCTAGCGGACTGGTCAGACACGCTTTCACCTGACCGAAGCCTTCTTCCGAATCGAGCGACTTGTCCAATGCATAAAGCATGATGGCCAGGCTGACGAAGAGGATGACACCGGAAATACGGTGAAGAATGGACGTGTAAGCAGTGACTGGGAGTTTGATGGTCCTTAGGTCTAGGTTTACAGGTCGTTGGCTTTTCACGGCTTTTTTTTCACACTGAAGAGCCCCTAACAATCAGGGCAAAGTTGTTGGGGCGCGCACTGGTCAGGTACTCACCACCCAGGGAGTGACGACCCCCAAGAAAGCAGGCCCAAAAGCCCCTGGCGGTCGGTGGCCGAGTATAGACAGTTAGGCTACTAATGACAACGCGTTCACCTTCCCCTAATAGCGCATTGCACATATGGCGCAAAAGGCGTAAACGGCAGGCAATTTCGCGGAAAAAGTGCGGTTAAAGCCTTCTGGAGCAAGACTTTAGGCAAATTGACTTTCGGATTTATCTCACTATAGTGGTGCGGGCCCTGCGTGGGGGGTCTGTCTGATGATTTCAAGCATTAATAGGAGGCCACATGGCTGACAAAAAAGCGCAGTTGATCATCGAGGGCGCAGCCCCCGTCGAGCTGCCCATTTTAACCGGCACCGTTGGTCCCGATGTAATCGACGTACGGGGCCTGACGGCCACGGGCCGTTTCACCTTTGACCCAGGTTTCATGTCGACCGCCTCGTGCGAGTCGAAAATCACCTACATCGACGGCGACAACGGCATCCTGCTGCACCGCGGCTACCCGATCGAGCAACTGGCTGAAAAATCGGACTACCTGGAAACCTGCTACCTGCTGCTCAACGGCGAGCTGCCAACCGCAGAGCAAAAGGCCCAGTTCGTCAGCACCGTGAAGAACCACACCATGGTTCACGAGCAGTTGAAGACCTTCTTCAACGGTTTCCGTCGCGATGCCCACCCGATGGCCGTCATGTGCGGCGTTGTCGGCGCCCTCTCGGCCTTCTACCACGACTCCCTGGACATCAATAACCCCCAGCATCGCGAAATCTCCGCGATCCGCCTGGTGGCGAAGATGCCGACCCTGGCAGCCATGGTCTACAAGTACTCCATGGGCCAGCCCATGATGTACCCGCGCAACGACCTGACCTATGCAGAGAACTTCCTGCATATGATGTTCAACACCCCGTGCGAGATCAAACCGATCAGCCCGGTGCTCGCCAAGGCCATGGACCGGATCTTCATCCTCCATGCCGACCACGAGCAGAACGCCTCTACGTCCACCGTGCGTCTGGCAGGTTCCTCGGGCGCCAACCCGTTCGCCTGTATCGCCGCCGGTATCGCCGCGCTCTGGGGCCCTGCCCACGGCGGTGCCAACGAAGCGGTACTGACCATGCTCGATGAAATCGGCGATGTCTCGAACATCGACAAGTTCATCGCCAAGGCCAAGGACAAGAACGATCCGTTCAAGCTGATGGGCTTCGGTCACCGGGTCTACAAGAACCGCGACCCGCGCGCCACCGTCATGAAGCAGACCTGCGACGAAGTACTCAAGGAACTGGGGATCAAGAACGATCCGCAACTCGAACTGGCCATGCGCCTGGAAGAGATCGCCCTGACCGACCCGTACTTCATCGAGCGCTCGCTGTACCCGAACGTCGACTTCTACTCGGGGATCATCCTCAAGGCGATCGGCATTCCAACCAGCATGTTCACCGTGATCTTCGCCCTGGCGCGGACCGTGGGCTGGATCTCCCACTGGAAGGAAATGCTCTCCAGCCCGTACAAGATCGGCCGCCCGCGCCAGTTGTACACCGGCTACGAGTCGCGTGACATCACCCAGCTGGAAGACCGCAAGTAAGACCTGCCTTGCAATGAGGTCTTGAGCTGCACCGAAACAGCCCCTGCTTCTTATATAAGAGCAGGGGCTGTTTTGTTTGGGTCTCTTTTCATCTGATCCAGAAGCTGCATTGGCAGACCCGGCGCCATCGCGAGCAAGCTCGCTCCCACCGTTGACCGGTTGTGAACACAGAACCTGTACTCACTTGAGATCCCCTGTGGGAGCGAGCTTGCTCGCGATGACGGCAGCCCTGCCAACCCTTAAACCCAGCACAAAAAAATACCCCAGCCTCTGGACCGGGGTATTTCTTCAAACGCACCGCTTTAACTTGAAGCTTTCAGCTTGTCGCTGCTTAGTGATTAACCGCCCCACTCGCCCCCAAACCAGTTTGCGAACGCACGAACTGCGGGAAGAACAGCGCCCGCTCGTTCGCGCCTTCAGCCGACTTGTCGGTGACGGAGAAGAACCAGATGCCGACAAACGCAATGGCCATGGAGAACAGCGCTGGGTATTCGTACGGGAAGATAGCCTTCTCGTGCCCCATGATCTGCACCCAGATGGTCGGACCGAGCACCATCAGGCCCACAGCACTGACCAGACCCAACCAGCCGCCAATCATGGCGCCACGGGTGGTCAGCTTCTTCCAGTACATCGAGAGCAGCAGTACCGGGAAGTTGCAGCTCGCCGCGATGGAGAACGCCAGGCCCACCATGAACGCGATGTTCTGCTTCTCGAACAGGATACCCAGGCCGATCGCCAGCACCGCCAGACAGATGGTGGTGATTTTCGAGACGCGAATCTCATCCTTCTCGTTGGCCTTGCCTTTCTTGATCACGCTGGCATACAGGTCATGGGACACCGCCGAGGCACCGGCCAGGGTCAGGCCCGCTACCACCGCCAGGATGGTCGCGAACGCCACCGCCGAGATGAAGCCCAGGAAGATGCTGCCGCCAACTGCGTTGGACAGATGCACCGCCGCCATGTTGTTGCCACCCAGCAAGGCACCTGCCGCGTCCTTGAAGGCCGGGTTGGTGCTGACCAGCAGAATCGCGCCGAAGCCAATGATGAAGGTCAGGATGTAGAAGTAGCCGATGAAGCCAGTGGCATACAGCACGCTCTTGCGCGCTTCCTTGGCGTCGCTCACGGTGAAGAAGCGCATCAGGATGTGTGGCAAGCCAGCGGTACCGAACATCAGCGCCAGGCCCAGGGAGAAGGCCGAGATCGGATCCTTGACCAGGCCGCCGGGGCTCATGATCGCCTCGCCTTTAGGGTGAACCTTCACCGCTTCGGCGAACAACATATTGAAGTCGAAGTTGACGTGCTTCATAACCATCAGGGCCATGAACGACGCACCCGACAGCAGCAACACCGCCTTGATGATCTGCACCCAGGTGGTGGCCAGCATGCCGCCGAACAACACGTAGAGGCACATCAGGATACCCACCAGGATCACCGCAACGTGGTAGTCCAGGCCAAACAGCAGTTGGATCAGCTTGCCGGCACCGACCATTTGCGCGATCAGGTAGAACGCCACCACCACCAGCGAGCCGCAGGCGGACAGACTGCGGATCTGGGTTTGCCCGAGGCGATAGGACGCCACGTCGGCAAAGGTGTATTTACCCAGGTTACGCAGGCGCTCGGCGATCAGGAACAGGATGATCGGCCAGCCCACCAGGAAGCCGATGGAGTAGATCAAGCCATCGTAGCCGGAGGTGAACACCAGTGCGGAAATCCCCAGGAAGGACGCCGCCGACATATAGTCGCCAGCGATTGCCAAGCCGTTCTGGAAGCCGGTGATCTTGCCGCCGGCCGCATAGTAGTCGGCCGCCGAGTTGTTTTTCTTGGACGCCCAGTAGGTGATATATAAAGTCGCGCCGACGAAGGCCACGAACATCAGGATAGCCGCGACGTTGAGGGGTTGTTTCTGCACGGCACCCGTCAGGGCGTCAGCCGCCCAGGCACCCGGTGCAAACGCTGCGACGCTCAAAAGAGCCAGTAGACGCCGGATCATTGCTGAGCCTCCTTGAGAATCGCATTGTTCAGGTCGTCGAATTCGCCGTTGGCGCGTCGCACGTAAATGCCGGTCAGGACGAAGGCCGAGACAATCAGGCCGACGCCGATGGGGATACCCCAGGTGATGGTGGACTCAGGCGTGATCTTGGCCCCGAGAATGTGTGGCCCGTAGGCGATCAGAAGAATGAAGCCGGAATACAGCCCAAGCATGATCGCCGAGAGAATCCAGGCGAACTTTTCCCTTTTTCTCACCAGCTCCTTGAAGCGCGGGCTGTTTTGAATCGAGAGGTAAATGCTGTCGTTCATTGTTTTTATCCTCGCAGCACAGATTTAATTGGAACAGCCCTACTCTATGCGGCTCAAGGCCAGGTTCCAGACGACCTTAGTATTAGAACGACATGACGGTGCTGCCGGTTTCCCGCACATTTTCGCAGTTGCCCTCCTGTGGGAGCGAGCCAGCTCGCGATGGCGGCGCTACATTCAACATGACAGCAAGCAGATACGCCGCTACCGCGAGCCAGCTCGCTCCCACAAGGGGATTGTGGAGAAACCAGGAATTGCGGGCACAAAAAAAACCGCATGACACACGGTCATGCGGCTTTCGGAACAGCTAAACCAGGCCGATTACTTGCCGGTCCACTCCTTCACGCGGTCCGGGTGCTTGGCGACCCAGTCCTTGGCAGCGGCGTCTGGCTTGGCACCCTCTTGGATCGCCAGCATGACTTCGCCGATCTCGTCTTTCGACGCCCACTGGAATTTCTTCAGGAACTCGGCCACTTCCGGGGCCTTGGTGCCCAGCTCCTTGCTGCCGATGCTGTTTACAGTCTCAGCCGCGCCGTAGACGCCTTTCGGGTCTTCCAGGAAGCGCAGTTTCCACTTGGCGAACATCCAGTGCGGCACCCAACCGGTGACGGCGATGGATTCGTTTTTCTTCTCGGCACGAGTCAGCTCGGCGATCATGCCGGCGCCGGAACTGGCCTTGAGTTGATAACCGGTCAGGTCGTAATCCTTGATCGCCTGTTCGGTCTTGAGCATCACGCCTGAACCGGCGTCGATGCCGACGATGCGCTTCTTGAAGGAGTCGTCGGTCTTGAGATCCTCGAGCGACTTGGCCTTGACGTACTCCGGCACGATCAGGCCGATTTTTGCATCCTTGAAGTTGGGGCCGTAGTCGACCACGTTGTCTTTGTTCTTGGTCCAATAGTCGCCGTGAGTCACCGGCAGCCAGGCCGAGAGCATCGCGTCGAGTTTGCCGGTGGCCACGCCTTGCCACATGATCCCGGTCGCGACCGCTTGCAGCTTCACGTCATAACCGAGTTTTTGCTTGATCACTTCGGCGGCCACGTGGGTGGTCGCGACGCTGTCGGACCAGCCGTCAACGTAACCGATGCTCAGGGTTTTGGTTTCGGCGCTGGCCAAGGTGGAACTGATGGCCAGTACCAGTGCGGCACCTGCGCCCAAGAGTCGTCGCATCTTCATCGTTACTTCCCCGAAAGTGCTGCGCCCGACGGATGCCGGACGGCGTCAACGTATTGTTATGATGCTCAGCGCCCCCATCACGCTCGCCCTCAAACCGGTCTGAACGCCAGTGGAGTACTGACAGGATCGATCATCAACCTGTGCCGTTCCGGAACCTGCTCTGCCTGCGACGTCGAAGCAACGAGAAACGACATCAGAACGCCAGCTAATGATTACGGGCAATTGGCGCCCCTCTCACGCGTGAGATTCGCAGGCCAAATCCGGCAAATGCCAGATAACTAGCCGCCACTGCTCATGACCGTGTATCGTCCCGCTACTATCGCACCCCGTCCGTGCCTGTTTTGTGCCCGTCATGGCACTTGGCTCCGCTTCGGTGGTCATAGCCTGCGAACTTCATTCGGCACCTTCCTCTAAGGGATCCAGTCATGCTCCGTTCCTTGCGCTTCGCTGCCCTCCTCGGCGGCCTTATCCTGAGTGCGTCCGCGCTGGCGGCAGATATTGACGCCGCCAGCTATGGCTACCCCTTGACCAACCCGTTCGAGGCAACCATTGCCACCACCCCGCCGGACCTGCGTCCGGAGTTGCCACTGATCGAAGACATCAATCAGGCGGACCACAGCCTGACCCTGCGCCCGGAACGCGAGTTCATCCTGCCGGACAACTTCTGGCCGGTGAAAAGCCTCACCTACCGCATGGCCACCCAGGACAAGCCCGCGCCGCTGATCTTCCTGATCGCCGGCACCGGTGCGCGCTTTGACAGTAGCATCAATGAATACCTCAAGCGGCTCTATTACAAGGCTGGCTACCACGTTGTGCAGTTGTCCTCGCCCACCAGCTTCGACTTCATGAGCGCCGCCTCACGCTTTGCCACCCCGGGCATCAGCAAGGAAGACGCCGAAGACATGTACCGGGTAATGCAGGCGGTACGCGCGCAAAACCCGAAAGTGCCCGTCACCGAGTACTACCTGACCGGCTACAGCCTCGGCGCCCTGGACGCGGCCTTCGTCGCCCACCTGGACGAAACCCGGCGCAGCTTCAACTTCAAGAAGGTGCTGTTGCTGAACCCGCCGGTGAACCTCTACACCTCGATCACCAACCTGGACAAACTGGTGCAGACCGAGGTCAAGGGCATCAACAGCACCACGACCTTCTATGAACTGGTGCTGAACAAGCTGACCCGCTACTTCCAGCAAAAAGGCTACATCGACCTCAACGATGCCCTGCTCTATGACTTCCAACAGTCCAAGCAGCACCTGAGCAACGAGCAGATGGCGATGTTGATCGGCACCTCGTTCCGCTTTTCGGCGGCCGACATCGCGTTCACCTCGGACCTGATCAACCGGCGCGGCCTGATCATCCCACCCAAGTTCCCGATTACCGAAAGCACCAGCCTGACGCCGTTCCTCAAGCGTGCGCTGCAATGCGACTTCGACTGCTACCTCACCGAGCAGGTGATCCCGATGTGGCGCGCGCGCACCGACGGCGGCAGCCTGCTGCAACTGGTCGACCAGGTCAGCCTGTACGCGCTCAAGGATTACCTGCACGACAGCTCGAAGATTGCCGTCATGCACAATGCCGACGACGTCATTCTCGGACCGGGCGACCTGGGCTTCCTACGCAAGACTTTTGGCGATCGCCTGACGGTTTATCCACTGGGCGGTCACTGCGGCAACCTTAACTACCGCGTCAACAGCGACGCCATGCTGGAGTTTTTCCGTGGCTAAATATCTGCTGCTTATCGCTGCGTTAATGAGTGCGGGCATGGTCCACGCCGACAACAGCAAAGCCAATGCGCCTGTGGTGGTGGATTCGGACGGTTTCAAGGAACCGCTGACCAAGCTCAAGTTCAACCCAGGGCTGGACCAGCGCGAGTTCGAGCGCTCGACCCTCAACGCGTTGAACGTCTATGACCCGCTGGAATCCTGGAACCGCCGGGTCTATCACTTCAACTATCGCTTCGACCAATGGGTCTTCCTGCCCGTCGTCGATGGCTATCGCTACATTACCCCCGGCTTCGTGCGCACCGGCGTCAGCAACTTTTTCAACAACCTGGGGGACGTGCCGAACCTGATGAACAGCCTGCTGCAATTCAAGGGTAAGCGTTCAATGGAAACCACGGCGCGACTGCTGCTCAACACCACCGTCGGCATCGCCGGCCTGTGGGACCCAGCCACCGCCATGGGCCTGCCGCGCCAGAGCGAAGATTTCGGCCAGACCCTGGGCTTCTACGGCGTGCCGGGCGGCGCGTATTTCGTGCTGCCGATCTTCGGCCCGTCTAACCTGCGCGACACCTCCGGCCTGCTGGTGGACTACACAGCCGAATCGGCGATCAACTTCCTGAACGTCTCTGAAGTCAGCTCCAACCACCCGGAGTTGCTGCTTCTGCGCGGCGTCGACAAGCGCTACCAGACCAGTTTCCGCTATGGGCAACTGAACACGCCGTTCGAGTATGAAAAGGTGCGTTACGTGTACACCGAGTCGCGCAAGTTGCAGATTGCCGAGTAACTTTCGGCCACCCCAAAACCCACTGTGGGAGCGAGCTTGCTCGCGATAGCGGTCTACCAGAAAGCATTAATGCTGACTGTCAGGCCTTCATCGCGAGCAAGCTCGCTCCCACAGTTGTTTTGGGTTGTCAGGGTTAGCCTTTCAGCGCCTTCCAGATTTTGCCAATCGCCAGTACACCCACCAAAACCGCTGCCCCCGCCACAATCCCCGCCACCGCATTGAGCAACGTCGGCACGATAAACCCGGCACCACCGGCGCTGGCCGTCACGCCTTCGATCCAATGGTGCACCGCCGGCACGCCATGGGTGAGGATGCCACCACCCACCAGGAACATCGCTGCGGTGCCGATCACCGACAGGCCTTTCATCATGTAGGGTGCCGCGCTCAGGATGGCGCCGCCGATGCTTTTGGCGGCCTGTCCTGGCTTCTGGGTCAACCACAAGCCCAGGTCATCGAGCTTGACGATGCCCGCCACCAGGCCATAGACACCGACGGTCATGATGATGGCGATGCCCGACAGCACGATCACCTGCTGGGTCAGCGCCGCATCCGCGACGGTGCCGAGGGTGATGGCGATGATTTCCGCCGAGAGGATGAAGTCGGTGCGTACCGCGCCCTTGATCTTGTCCTTTTCAAAGGCCACCAGATCGACCGCCGGATCCGCCACCGCCTCGACCAATTGCGCATGTTCGGCCTGGTCCTCGGCCTTGCTGTGAAGGAACTTATGGGCGAGTTTTTCAAACCCTTCAAAACACAGGTAGGCGCCGCCCACCATCAACAACGGCGTCACCAGCCAAGGGACGAAGGCGCTGATCGCCAGCGCCGACGGCACCAGGATCAATTTGTTGATGAACGACCCCTTGGCCACTGCCCACACCACTGGCAGCTCCCGCTCGGCACGCACACCCGACACTTGCTGGGCATTGAGCGCAAGGTCATCGCCGAGCACGCCGGCGGTTTTCTTGGCGGCCATCTTGGTCATCAACGCAACATCGTCGAGCACGGTGGCGATGTCGTCGATCAGTACCAGCAAACTGCTTCCAGCCATGGGGGGCTCCTTGAATAATAATGTTGCGCAGCATACCGCGAGCCGCGGTGCCTGGTGGCCTGTACGGTTAATTCGAGTACTCAAGTTCGAGTGCCAGTGATTGCCAGGCAAGGCGCCATGACGAGTCGTAGCCCGCTACGGCGAGGAATGGTAACGCAGCTTGGCAAGCACTGGCGCCGAAGTTGAGTGCACGAATTAGCCACACAGGCCACTAGGGGCATTCTTGAGCGCCGCGCGAAGCCGGTGCTACCATGCGCCACCGCCAGAACAGGCAAGGAACCCCTGGGTTTATGAGCACAATCCGCGAGCGCAACAAAGAACTGATCCTGCGTGCCGCCAGCGAAGAATTTGCCGACAAGGGCTTCGCCGCGACCAAGACCAGCGACATCGCGGCCAAGGCTGGCCTGCCCAAACCCAACGTCTACTACTACTTCAAATCCAAGGAAAACCTCTACCGCGAAGTGCTGGAGAGCATCATCGAACCGATTCTCCAGGCCTCGACACCGTTCAATGCCGACGGCGTACCCGGTGAGGTGTTGAGTCACTACATCCGTTCCAAGATCCGCATCTCCCGCGACCTGCCCTTCGCTTCGAAAGTCTTCGCCAGCGAAATCATGCACGGCGCCCCCCACCTGAGCCCCGACCTGGTGGAACAACTCAACGCCCAGGCCCGGCACAACATCGACTGCATCCAGACCTGGATCGACCGCGGCCAGATCGCCCCCATCGACCCCAACCACCTGATGTTCAGCATCTGGGCCGCCACCCAGACCTATGCCGATTTCGACTGGCAGATCAGCGCCGTGACTGGCAAGGCGAAGCTGGATGAGGCGGATTACGAAGCGGCGGCGCAGACGATTATTCGGTTGGTGTTGAAGGGGTGTGAGCCAGACTGAAGACCGAGTGGTCTTCATCGCGAGCAAGCTCGCTCCCACAGGTTTTGTTGTGAATACAGGTTCTGCTAACAACCTGAATCCCTTGTGGGAGCGAGCTTGCTCGCGATTGAAGGCAACTAGATTTCGAGTCAAAGCCAAATGGCATCCCACAGCGGATAATCGCCAAGCCGCTTCACCAGACCTGCCCGCAGCGGGTTAGCAACGACATAGCGCGCCATTAATATTAACTCTTCTTCCCGCCGCAAAGCCCGGTCATGGAAGCCCGGCTGTCATAGCCTGCCTCTGTACCCTGTGGATATGTTCACCGCCCGAGCACTCAAGGATTTGGTTTTTTGCATCAACTCATTCAACGAGCCTTGCTGCAATTCAATCAACCAATGGAAATGGTCAGGCATGACCACCCAAGCCAATGACTTCGCCCATCTTTCATCCTGGGCATACCGAAATTGTTCAACGACCAATCTGCCTAAAGCGAAATCCTGGAAAATCGGCTTTCGCTCGACCGTATTAGTGGTCAATAAATAGATTCGATTCAACTCACCGTAACGGCCAGTGCGCAAGCGATGTGAAGCAGGTAGATCAGGCATTCCTTCGCCTCTCCAATGATCAGGTGATCAAAGGCTAGGTCAGTGGATTTTGAATGCCGGGCAGACTCTTGGCTGGATGTGTCTGGGAGGTCGCCATCGCGAGCAAGCTCGCTCCCACACGGGGTTTGCGGTGTTCAGACATTATGTGTCCAACATCGAACCCTGTGGGAGCGAGCTTGCTCGCGATGACGCCAGTCAATTCACCAGAAAAATCAAACAGCAACCCCCACATCCGCCCTCAACTGCACCGCCTCCACGGCCCTGACCGCCACCTGCTCATCCACATCCGATACATCACCGCTGACACCAATCGCCCCCAGCACCCTCCCGTCCTGATCCCTGATCAACACCCCACCCGGGGCCGGTACGACGCTGCCCTGCCCCAATCCATTCAACGCGGCAAAGAATGCCGGGCGTTGCTGGGCGTCCTGGGCGAGCAGGCGCGAGCCTTTGCCCAGGGCGATGGCGCCCCAGGCCTTGCCGATGGCGATTTGCGGGCGAAGCAGGCTGGCGCCATCTTCGCGCTGCAAGGCAACCAGGTGTCCGCCACTGTCCAGGACCGCGACGGTCAAGGGCGCTGCGCTGATTTCACGACCCGCGGCAAGGGCTTGCCCGGCCAGGTTGACGGCGATTTTCAAGGTTAAAACGCTCATGGGTGCTGTCCTTCTTTTGTTATGGGAGAGCCTTGCGGGCTTCACTTTCAGAAAAACCGAACACCACAAATAGAACACAACCCTCTATATTTTTGTATACAATAATTCTCACAAAGCACCTTTACCGACAAAAGACCTCAGCAAAACCTGGCCTTCCGACGAATGAAACAGGTGCTTGAGGAAAGGGATTGACCTGTGTCGTTAGCCGTGAATACACTCTGCACAAAGCCACTTGTATACAATTACAAAACGTAAGAGGCACAAAATAATGAGCAAAATGAGAGCAATCGAAGCCGCCGTTCTGGTGATGCGCCGTGAAGGCGTGGACACGGCCTTCGGCATCCCGGGTGCCGCGATCAACCCGCTGTACTCCGCCCTGCAGAAGGTGGGTGGCATCGATCACGTCCTCGCTCGCCACGTTGAAGGCGCCTCGCACATGGCCGAGGGCTACACCCGGACCAAGGCCGGCAACATCGGCGTGTGCATCGGCACCTCGGGCCCGGCCGGCACCGACATGGTGACCGGGCTCTACAGCGCTTCGGCCGATTCGATCCCGATTCTGTGCATCACGGGGCAAGCCCCCCGCGCCCGTATGCACAAGGAAGACTTCCAGGCTGTGGATATCACCAGCATCGTCAAACCCGTGACCAAGTGGGCCACCACCGTGCTGGAACCGGGCCAGGTGCCATATGCCTTCCAAAAAGCCTTCTTCGAGATGCGCTCCGGCCGCCCGGGCCCGGTGCTGATCGACCTGCCGTTCGACGTGCAGATGGCCGAGATCGAATTCGACATCGACGCCTATCAACCACTTCCGCTGGCCAAACCCGCGGCCAACCGCGTGCAGATAGAGAAAGCCCTGACGATGCTCAATCAGGCTGAGCGTCCATTGCTAGTGGCCGGCGGCGGCATCATCAACGCCGACGCCAGCGACCTGCTGGTGGAGTTCGCCGAGCTGACCGGCATCCCGGTCATCCCCACCTTGATGGGCTGGGGCACCATTCCCGACGATCATCCGCAGATGGTCGGCATGGTCGGCCTGCAAACGTCCCACCGCTACGGCAATGCCACCTTGCTCAAGTCGGACGTGGTGCTGGGCATCGGCAACCGCTGGGCCAACCGCCACACCGGTTCGGTGGACGTCTACACCGAAGGCCGCACGTTCATTCACGTGGACATCGAGCCGACCCAGATCGGCCGCGTCTTCACCCCCGACCTGGGCATCGTGTCCGACGCTGCCTCGGCCTTGACGGTGTTCATCGAAGTGGCCCGCGAGTGGCAAGCCGCCGGCAAGCTGAAAAACCGCAGCGCCTGGCTGCAAGACTGCCAACAACGCAAGGCCAGCCTGCAACGCAAGACCCACTTCGATAACGTGCCGGTCAAGCCACAGCGGGTGTACGAAGAAATGAATCAAGTGTTCGGCAAGGACACCTGCTACGTCAGCACCATCGGCCTGTCGCAGATCGCCGGGGCGCAGTTCCTCCACGTCTACAAGCCACGCCACTGGATCAACTGCGGCCAGGCCGGTCCCTTGGGCTGGACGATTCCGGCAGCGCTGGGGGTGGTCAAGGCCGACCCGAGTCGCAAGGTCGTGGCGCTGTCGGGCGACTATGATTTCCAGTTCATGATCGAAGAGCTGGCGGTGGGTGCGCAGTTCAAGCTGCCCTACATCCATGTCGTGGTAAACAACTCCTACCTGGGCTTGATTCGCCAGGCCCAGCGCGGATTCGACATGGACTACTGCGTGCAACTGTCCTTCGACAACCTCAACGCCCCGGAACTCAACGGCTATGGCGTGGACCACATCGCCGTGGCCGAAGGCCTGGGGTGCAAGGCGCTGCGGGTGTTCGAACCGGCCGGTATCCAACCGGCCCTGCGCCAGGCCCAGGCGATGATCGAGGAGTTCAAGGTGCCGGTGATCGTCGAGATCGTCCTGGAGCGGGTGACCAACATCTCCATGGGCACCGAGATCAACGCCGTCAATGAGTTTGAAGACCTGGCGCTTGTGGGCAACGATGCACCGACAGCCATTTCGTTGCTCGATTGACCGATCGGCATCCCTGTGGGAGCGAGCTTGCTCGCGATGACGGCGCTACATTCAACCCGGATGCAAGCAGACACACCGCTATCGCGAGCAAGCTCGCTCCCACAGGGGGCCTGCCAACTTTCTACAGGAGACCACCATGCCGCGTTTCGCCGCCAACCTGTCCATGCTGTTCACCGAGCAGGATTTCCTCGCCCGTTTCGAAGCCGCCGCCAAGGCCGGTTTCAGTGGTGTCGAATACCTGTTCCCCTATGACTACAGCTCCGCCGAACTCAAGGCCTTGCTCGATGCCAACGGCCTGACCCAAGTGCTGTTCAACCTGCCGGCCGGCGACTGGGCCAAGGGCGAGCGCGGCATTGCCTGCCTGCCGGACCGCGTCGAGGAATTCCGCGCCGGTGTCGACCTGGCCATCGCCTACGCCCAGGTACTGGGCAACACGCAGGTCAACTGCCTGTCGGGGATTCGCCCACAGAACTGCAGTGAAACCCTGGTGGAAAAAACCTTCGTCGCCAACCTGAAATACGCCGCCGAGAAGCTGCAGGCCAAAGGCATCAAGCTGGTGATGGAAGCCATCAACACCCGCGACATTCCCGGCTTCTACCTGAACAACACCGCCCAGGCCCTGTCGATCCGCAAGCAGGTGGGCAGCGCCAACCTGTTCCTGCAATACGACATCTACCACATGCAGATCATGGAAGGTGACCTGGCCCGGACCCTGACGGCGCACCTGGGCGAGATCAACCACGTACAACTGGCGGACAACCCGGGCCGCAACGAGCCGGGTACAGGGGAAATCAACTACCGCTTCCTGTTCGAACACCTGGACCGCATCGGCTACCAGGGGTGGGTCGGCTGCGAATACAAACCACTGACCACCACCGAAGCGGGCCTGGGCTGGCTGAAAACCCACAACGCGATCTGACCCAACTCTTTCCCCCTGTGGGAGCGAGCTTGCTCGCGATGACGTCAGTAAAGCCAACATCACCGGCACTGACCCACCGCTATCGCGAGCAAGCTCGCTCCCACAGGAAAGCAGTCCCTCATTTGCCTGAAGCAGCGATAACAACAAGAGGATTTCCACATGGCTAAAATCGGATTCATCGGCACCGGCATCATGGGCCACCCCATGGCACTGAACCTGCAAAAGGCCGGTCACAGCCTGTTCCTGTCCCAGCACCACGACGCAGCCCCAGCCGACCTGCTGGCCGGTGGCGCGGTGGCGTTGGCCAACCCGAAGGAAGTGGCCCAGGAAGCCGAGTTCATCATCGTCATGGTCCCGGACACACCCCAGGTCGACGACGTGCTGTTCCGCGCCGACGGCGTGGCGGCGGGCGTGGGCCCGGGCAAGGTGGTGATCGACATGAGCTCGATCTCTCCCACCGCCACCAAGGCGTTCGCAGCGAAGATCAATGAGAAAGGCACGCAGTATCTCGATGCCCCGGTGTCCGGCGGTGAAGTCGGCGCCAAGGCCGCGACCCTGAGCATCATGGTCGGTGGCGACAGCGCCGCCTTCGAGCGTGCCCTGCCGCTGTTCCAGGCCATGGGCAAGAACATCACCCTGGTGGGCGGCAACGGCGATGGCCAGACCGCCAAAGTGGCGAACCAGATCATCGTCGCCCTGAATATCCAGGCGGTGGCCGAAGCGTTGTTGTTCGCCGCGAAAAACGGTGCCGACCCGGCCAAGGTCCGTGAAGCGCTGATGGGCGGTTTCGCATCGTCGAAGATCCTCGAAGTGCATGGCGAACGCATGATCAAGGGCACCTTCGACCCAGGCTTCCGCATCAGCCTGCACCAGAAGGACCTGAACCTGGCCCTCCAAGGCGCCAAGGAACTGAACATCAACCTGCCCAACACCGCCAACGCGCAGCAAGTGTTCAGCACCTGCGCGGCCATTGGTGGCAGCAACTGGGATCACTCGGCGCTGATCAAGGGGTTGGAGCATATGGCCAATTTCTCCATCCGCGACAAATAAGCCCTGCACCGCCCCTTGTGGGAGCGAGCTTGCTCGCGATAGCGGTTTTACATTCAACAACGATGTTGGCTGGGCCACCGCTATCGCGAGCAAGTTCGCTCCCACAGGGGCCGTATCAACACTAAGAATAAGAACCGGGAGCCCGCCATGTCGGTCGATCCGCAACAACTGCTGCGCGAGCTGTTTGCCACAGCCATCGACGCGGCCCATCCGCAGCACGTCCTTGAACCCTACCTGCCCCGCGACCGCAGCGGCCGGGTGATCGTCATCGGCGCCGGCAAGGCCGCGGCGGCCATGGCGCAGGTGGTTGAGCGCTGCTGGCAGGGCGAAGTGTCCGGCCTGGTGGTGACCCGCTACGGTCACGGCGCGCCCTGTCAGAAAATCGAAGTGGTGGAAGCCGCCCACCCGGTGCCAGACGCCGCTGGCCTGGCCGTGGCCCAGCGAGTGCTGGGGCTGGTGAGCAACCTCAGCGAAGACGACCGGGTGATCTTCCTCTTGTCTGGCGGCGGTTCCGCCCTGCTCGCCTTGCCGGCCGACGGCATCACCCTGGCTGACAAGCAATCGATCAACAAAGCCCTGCTCAAATCCGGCGCGACCATCGGCGAGATGAATTGCGTGCGCAAGCACCTCTCGGCGATCAAGGGCGGGCGCCTGGGCAAGGCCTGCTGGCCGGCGACGGTGTACACCTACGCGATTTCCGACGTACCCGGGGATCTCGCCACGGTCATCGCTTCCGGCCCCACCGTGGCCGACCCCAGCACATCGGCCGAAGCCCTGGCGATTCTCCAGCGCTACCACATCGAGGTGCCGGCGTCGGTGCGCAACTGGCTGCAAAGCCCGGCATCGGAAACCGTCAAGCCCGGCGACCCGAGCCTGGCCCGCAGTCATTTCCAACTGATCGCCCGCCCCCAGCAATCCCTGGAAGCCGCAGCGGTGAAGGCTCGCCAAGCCGGTTTCAGCCCGTTGATCCTCGGCGACCTGGAAGGCGAATCCCGGGAGGTGGCAAAAGTCCACGCCGGCATCGCCCGGCAAATCGCCCTGCACGGCCAGCCACTGGCGGCACCGTGCGTGATTCTCTCTGGCGGCGAAACCACCGTCACCGTGCGCGGCAATGGCCGTGGCGGGCGCAATGCCGAATTCCTGCTGAGCCTGACCGACAGCCTCAAGGGCCATCCCGGCATCTACGCGCTGGCCGGTGATACGGACGGTATCGACGGTTCCGAAGACAACGCTGGCGCCCTCATGACCCCGGACAGCTATCGTCGCGCCGCCGAGCTAGGCCTGAACGCCAGCGACGAGTTGGATAACAACAACGGCTACGGCTACTTCGCCGCCTTGGATGCGCTGATCGTCACTGAACCGACCCGCACCAACGTCAACGACTTTCGCGCCATCCTGATCCTCGAGAACCCCAACCATGACGCCTGATAAAAAGGTCAAGATCCTCGCAACCCTCGGCCCCGCCACCCGTGGCATCGATGACATCCGCGCGCTGGTGCAGGCCGGCGTGAACATCTTCCGCCTGAACTTCAGCCACGGCGAGCATGCCGACCACGCCCAGCGCTACCAGTGGATTCGTGACGTCGAGCAGCAGCTCAATTACCCCCTGGGCATCCTGATGGACCTGCAAGGCCCGAAGCTGCGGGTTGGCCAATTCGCCGACGGCAAGGTCCTGCTGCAACGGGGCCAGGCCCTGCGCCTGGACCTGGACCCGACACCGGGTGATCAACGCCGGGTCAACCTGCCCCACCCGGAAATCATCGCGGCCCTGGAGCCCGGCATGGACCTGCTGCTGGACGACGGCAAGTTGCGCCTGCGCGTGACCGCCAGGCACCGCGACGCCATCGACACCGAAGTGCTCAACGGCGGCGAGCTGTCGGACCGCAAAGGCGTGAACGTGCCCCAGGCCGTGCTCGACCTGAGCCCGTTGACCGCCAAGGACCGACGCGACTTGAGTTTCGGCCTGGAACTGGGCGTGGACTGGGTGGCGTTGTCGTTCGTCCAACGCCCCGAAGACATACGCGAGGCTCGTGCGCTGATCGGCAACAAGGCGTTCCTGATGGCGAAGATCGAGAAACCGTCGGCGGTGAGCCAACTGCGGGAAATCGCCGAATTGAGCGACGCGATCATGGTCGCCCGTGGCGACCTGGGGGTCGAAGTCCCGGCCGAAAGCGTGCCGCAGATTCAGAAAAATATCATTGGCACCTGCCGCGCCCTGGGCAAACCGGTGGTGGTGGCGACCCAGATGCTTGAGTCGATGCGCTTTTCCCCGGCGCCCACCCGTGCCGAAGTCACCGATGTGGCCAACGCCGTGGCCGAGGGCGCTGATGCAGTGATGCTGTCGGCGGAAACCGCCTCCGGTGATTACCCCCTCGAAGCCGTGCAGATGATGAGCAAGATTATCCGCCAGGTGGAAAATGGCCCCGACTACCAGGCGCAGCTGGACGTCAGCCGGCCGAAAGCCGAGGCCACGGTGTCGGATGCCATCAGCTGCGCGATCCGGCGCATCAGCAGCATCCTGCCGGTGGCGGTGCTGGTGAACTACAGCGAATCGGGCAGCTCCAGTCTGCGGGCGGCGCGGGAACGGCCGACGGTGCCGATCCTCAACCTCACGCCGAACCTGCAGGCCGCCCGCCGCCTGACGGTAGCCTGGGGCGTGCACTCGGTGGTCAATGACCGGTTGAAGCAGGTGGATGAAGTCTGCTCCACCGCCCTGGAAATCGCCCAGGCCCAAGGCATGGCCCAGCGCGGCGATACCTTGCTGATCACCGCGGGCGTGCCGTTCGGGCAGCCGGGGTCGACCAATTCGCTGCGCATTGAGACGTTGCTCTAGCGTTTGTACTGGCCTCATCGCGAGCAAGCTCGCTCCCACAGGGGTTTGTGATCGCCGCAAATCCAGTGTGGGAGCGAGATTGCTCGCGATAAGGGCAACTCGGTCCATCAGACATACCCATCATGCCTAACACCCACTGCCCCGACTGGGCCACCGCCCTGCTCAACGGCTTCAGCCAAATCTTCCTCCAGCGCCATCCGCTGTGCGGCCTGCTGTGCCTGCTGGCGATCCTGCTCACGGCGCCCGCCCTGTTCGGCGGCGCGTTGCTCGGCGGGGTGGCCGGGTTGCTGACGGCCCAGCGACGCGGTTACGCCAAGGCCGACCGGCAAGCCGGGCTGTTCAGCTACAACGGCATCCTGCTGGGCTTGCTGCTGAGCCTCGCGTTGCCCTGGTCCGTGCTGTTGCCGCCGTTGATCCTCGCCGCAGGCGGCCTCAGCGCGATGCTGACCCAGCAGTGGCTCAAACGCACCCGAGGCCCTCGCTGCCTGCCCGCCTACACCGCGCCCTTTGTCGGATTGGCTTGGCTACTGACGGGGTTCACCCTGCCGTCATCCCCCGCCACCGCGATTGAAATGACGATACCCAACCTGCTGGCCGCGCTTCTGAGCGGACTGGGCCAGGTCATGTTTCTCGGCCACCCGGCGGCCGGTGCGCTGATCGCCGCCGGCCTGCTGCTGGCCAACCGGCGCGCCGTCGCGTGGGCATTGTTCGCTTCCGCCGTCGGCCTGGCCTTCACCTTGTCGCAACATGAAAACGCAACCGCCCTCTCCGGGCTGGGCGGCTACAACCCGGTGTTGGTAGCGCTGGCCCTCAGCCAACAACGCCGCCCATGGCTACCACTGACGGGCATCTGCCTGGCGGTCGTGCTCACGCCAGGTTTTATCGCCCTTGGCCTGCCGCCCCTGACGGCACCGTTCATCCTGGCCTGCTGGCTGATCCAGGCCACCAGCCGGGCGTGGCACCAGGCCAGCCTCGACAGCGCGCCTTGCGCTCTACGGGGCAATCACCCTAGGCTTCGCTGATTCCGGTTCAGGCGACGAGTATGGACAGCAGCAACTGGCGTGAACGCCTCTACGTGATCATTTTCCAGACCGACACCGTGGCCGGCCGGCGCTTCGACAGCACCCTGCTGTTGATCATCCTCGCCAGCCTGGTGATCGTGATGCTCGACAGCATCGACAGCGTGCACAAAAACTACGCGACCCTGCTGGCCGCTATCGAGTGGGGCTTTACCTTCATCTTCATCGTCGAGTACGGCCTGCGCCTGTATTGCTCGCCCAAGCCGCTGCGCTATGCCTTCAGTTTCTATGGGCTGGTGGATCTGCTGGCGATCGTGCCGGGGATCCTGGCGCTGTACTACAGCGATGCCCAATACCTGCTGATCATTCGGATCATCCGCATGCTGCGGATTTTCCGTGTGCTCAAGCTCAGCCCTTACCTCAAGCAGGCCAACTACTTGATGGCGGCGCTGCGCGGGAGCAAGCAGAAAATCATCGTGTTCCTGGTCAGCGTCTCGACCCTGGTGACCGTCTTCGGCACGCTGATGTATGTCATCGAAGGGCCCGAGCACGGTTTCACCAGCATTCCCAAGGGCATCTATTGGGCTATCGTGACACTGACCACCGTAGGCTTCGGCGACATCGTGCCCAAGACGCCCCTGGGCCAAGTGGTGTCGTCTCTGGTGATGATCACCGGTTACTCGATCATCGCCGTGCCAACGGGTATTTTCACGGCTGAACTGGCCACGGCCATGCGCGGTGACCAGCTCAAGCACGATTGCCCGGTGTGCAGCAAAAACAACCATGAACATGGCGCCGCCTTCTGCTCCCGTTGTGGCAATGCGCTGTTTAAAAAATTGGAATAAGCAAAGCACTTTTTGATGCTTGAAGGTCTATAGGCTTGCAGCTAGTGTGCTGGCTAATTGCCCGGAACCCCCGTTAATAAAAAGGAATTCGCAGTGAAGAACTTCTTTGGCGCCTCCCTTCTCGCCGCTGGCCTGACCTTCGGCAGCCTGGCCCACGCCGCCCCGACCCTGCTCAACGTTTCCTACGACGTGATGCGTGATTTCTACAAGGACTACAACGCCGCCTTCCAAAAGCACTGGCAGGCCGAGCACAACGAAAACATCACCGTGCAGATGTCGTTCGGCGGCTCCAGCAAGCAGGCACGCTCGGTGATCGATGGGCTGCCGGCGGATATCATCACCATGAACATGGCCACCGACATCAACGCCCTGGCGGACAACGGCAAACTGGTGCCCGAGAACTGGGTCACCCGCCTGCCGAACAACAGCGCGCCGTTCACCTCGGCCACGGTATTCATCGTGCGCAAAGGCAACCCGAAAGCACTGAAAGACTGGCCCGACCTGCTCAAGGACGGCGTGCAAGTGATCGTGCCCAACCCGAAGACCTCCGGCAACGGTCGCTACACCTACCTGTCGGCCTGGGGTTACGTGCTGAAAAATGGCGGTGACGAGAACAAGGCCAAGGCCTTCGTCGGCAAACTGTTCAAGCAGGCGCCAGTACTGGACACCGGCGGTCGCGCCGCGACGACCACCTTCATGACCAACCAGATCGGCGACGTGCTGGTGACCTTTGAAAACGAGGCGGAAATGATCGCCCGCGAGTTTGGCCGCGACCAGTTCGAAGTGATCTACCCAAGCGTTTCCGCCGAGGCCGAGCCACCGGTCAGCGTGGTCGACAAAGTCGTCGAGAAAAAAGGCTCCCGCGAAGCCGCCGAGGCGTACCTCAAATACCTGTGGTCGCCTGAAGGCCAGGAAATCGCCGCCGCCAACTACCTGCGCCCACGGGACCCGGCGGTGCTGGCCAAATACACCGACCGCTTCCCGAAGGTGGACTTTTTGTCCGTGGAAAAAACCTTCGGCGACTGGCGCACGGTGCAGAAGACTCACTTCAATGACGGTGGGGTTTTCGACCAGATCTATAGCGGGCAGTGAGGCACTGATCGCATAGGGTTGCCAGAGAGCTTTTGTGGCGAGGGAGCTTGCTCCCGCTGGGTGGCGAAGCCACCCTGAAAACGATGAGCGCTTCGCACTCGAGTGGGAGCAAGCTCCCTCGCCACATAAAGCGCTCATCACAGCAACCATCATCAACCACAAACATGTCTGGTATCAGCCACAAAGCCTGTTCCAGAGCAGCACAACTCTTTAGCCTCACGCCATCTTTCCTGTTCACTGACGAGATTGCCATGAGTGCCCACCCCGCCACCCTGACCCGAGGCATGGTCCTGCTGTTCGCTTTTTGCTGCGGCGCCATCGTCGCCAACATCTACTACGCCCAACCCATCATCGAACTGATCGCCCCCGATGTCGGCCTGAGCAGCACCATGGCCAGCCTGATCGTTTCGCTGACCCAGATCGGTTATGCCCTGGGCCTGTTTTTCCTGGTGCCGCTGGGGGACTTGCTGGAGAACCGGCGGCTGATGATCATCACCACGCTGGTGGCGATTGCCAGCCTGTTGGGGGCGGCGTTCACTGACCAGCCGAATGTGTTCCTGCTGGTCTCGCTGCTGGTGGGGTTCAGTTCGGTGTCGGTACAAGTCCTGATTCCGCTGGCCGCGCACCTGGCGCCGGAGGAGTCCCGGGGGCGGGTCGTCGGGGGGATCATGGGCGGCCTGCTGCTGGGGATCCTGCTGGCGCGGCCGATCTCCAGCGTCGTGGCCGATCACTTCGGCTGGCGGGCCATGTTCATCATCGCCGCCGCGTTGATGGCCGCGATCAGCATCGTCCTGGCGCTGATCGTGCCCAAGCGCCAGCCCGACCATAGCGCTTCCTATGGCCAACTGCTGGGTTCACTCGGCACCCTGCTGCGCCAACAACCGCTGTTGCGGCAACGGGCGTTCTACCAAGCCTGCATGTTCGCCACGTTCAGCCTGTTCTGGACTGCCGTGCCGCTGGAACTGTCACGCAACCATGGCCTGTCCCAGACTGAAATCGCCCTGTTTGCCCTGGTCGGCGCCATCGGTGCCATCGCCGCGCCCATCGCCGGTCGCCTGGCGGATGCCGGCCATACCCGCAACGCCTCGCTGCTGGCGATGTTGTTCGCCAGCCTGAGTTTCCTGCCGGCGTTCATCCATCCGCTCTACAGCGTGATCGGCCTGGCGGTGACCGGCGTGGTCCTGGATTTCTGCGTGCAAATGAACATGGTCCTGGGCCAGCGCACCATCTACGCCCTCGATGCCAAGAGCCGCAGCCGGCTGAATGCGTTGTACATGACCAGCATCTTCGTCGGCGGCGCCTTCGGTTCATCGATTGCCAGTGCGGTGTACGAGCACGGCGGCTGGTTGTGGGTGGTGATCGTCGGCAGCGCCTTCCCGCTGTTGGCCTTGCTGCGCTTCTTGAGTGCCTCGCGCAAGCCAGCCCTGGCCACGGCCTGAAACCCCACGCATAAAAAAATGCCCGTTCGCTTGAAGCGATCGGGCATTTTCATTGGAGCGGTCAGATCCGCACGTTGCCCCGCGGCCCGGCAATCGCCCAGATGATCAGGCCCAGGACCGGCAACAGCAGGATCAGCAGCACCCAGAGGATTTTCATCCCGGTTTCCGCGCCACTCTTGAGGACATTGATGATCGCCCAGATATCGAGCGCCAGGATAATCAGGCCGACCAGGCCGTTGAAGGTGGAACCCATGGTGTCGCTCCCAAATGGTGATGTGCCCCCTTAGGATAGCGGGCCCCCGGCATGGGTTCCGTTTTATTGCTTCAGACGTGAACCGCGACCTTGAGGGCTTCCAGGGCCGGCGCGGCGGCGATGCCGACTTCGGCACACAATTCCAGCACTCGCGGCACGTCGTTGCCGTACACCAGCACCATTTGCAACTCATCGTCGAGCAACTGGCTGAAGTTCATCAACACATAGCCACCGTTTTCCTTGTTCAAGCTGCTCATCTGGATCTGGATACGGTTGAGCGCGGTCAGGGCTTCGGTTTTCGCCAATTGCTTGGGCTTGAGGTTGAACGCCACGCCAGGGCCGAACGAGGCAACGATCTGCTCGAACAGGTCCACGTAGGTGTCCGCCTGGAACAGCACGGTGTCTGGCAGGCTGCCCGCCACCACCCATTCCCCCAACGGGATCGGGAAGGTGTCGTCGTAGTTGATATCGGGGTTGGCCGTCAGGAAAGCCGCCGGATCGGCGTAGGCCTGGGCCGCTTCGTCAGCGATTCGTTCAATGTCAGCCTCGCCAAGGCAGCCGGAGCTGATTTTGCCGATGAGTTCGATGAGGGCGGCTTTCATGGGGATGAATCCTGTGGCGAAGGGTGTTTTGAGGGCGGGCAGGATAGCGCATTCGCATGCGGATTAGGATTGGAGAAGGACCTGTGGTGAACGAGCATTTTGTGGGAGCAAGGCTTGCCCGCGATGAAAACAACGCGGTTTCTCTGGAAACGAGGTGCCTGTATCGCGAGCAAGCTTTGCTCCCACAGCCTATCAGCCCAACATCTTTTCCAACTGCGCCGTGGTGTCCACCGCGCCCATGGTCCGGGCGGCATCAAGGGCCGAGACGCCGTTGGCATCCTTGGCTTTCGGGTCGGCGCCTTTGCCGATCAGGTAGTCGACGATTTCCACCCGGTTGAACATCGCCGCCATCATCAAGGCGGTACGGCCATCGAAGGAGGCGCCTTCCACTTGCGCGCCGCCGTCCACCAGCGCCGCGACCACGGCCAGGTCGCCCTTGAAGGCCGCGCCGGCAATCGGGCTCTGGCCGTTGTCGTTGCGGATTTCCGGATCGGCTTTGTGCTCCAGCAACACTTTCACCGTTTCCACATGCCCGTGGTAAGCGGCCAGCATCAACAGGGTGTCGCCCTTGTGGTTGCGCAGGTTGGGCGGCAGGCCCTTGCTCAGCAGCGCGGCCATCATGGCCGCGTCGCCCTGGCGTGCGACGTTGAACACCTGCTCGGCAAACTCGGCAGCCTCTTCCGGGGTCATCTGGCGGCTTGTATCGGACATGGGAAACTCCACTCGGCTCTTCGCAAAGCGGCTAGTTTCCCGAGGGACCTGGGCGCTGTCATCCCTTTTTTCACTGTGCCCGCCATAGCCAGAATCAATAACGCAATTGTCCGTCCTGAATCCGGGTCGCCAATTGTCGGTCCACCCGCACGTACGTATCAGTGCCCGGCAGCCAGGCATAGACCGGCTCATCCCCCATGATGCACGGGTCGAACCCTTCAGCCTTGAGGCGCGTCTTCTGGTACTTGAAGGTGCCGGTGGTATCCATCTTCACCTTGATGCGCAGGAACAGCGGCACGGCATAAGCGGGCAATTTACATTGCAGGAATTGCAGCAACTCGCTGAAGTCCAGGGTCGCCAGGGATTCGGACGGGGTGATCGCCGCCATGCCGGCACGGCCATTGGTGCCATTGATCTCCACGCCATAAGCCACCGCCTCGGCCACCTGCGGGTGTTGCAGCAAAACGTTTTCGACTTCCGTGGTGGAGACGTTTTCGCCTTTCCAGCGATAGGTGTCGCCAAGGCGGTCAACAAACCGCCCATGCCCGAAGCCGATGTTGCGCAGCAGGTCCCCGGTGTTGAAATAACGGTCGCCCGGCGCAAAGGCATCCCGGCAGATAGTCTTTTCGGTCAAGGCCTGATCGGTATAGCCGTCCAGTGGCGCCTTCTCGTCGATCCGCGCCAGCAGCAGTCCCGGTTGGCCCCTGGGTACTTTTTGCATGTGCCCTTGCAGGTTGCGCAACGGCAGGCCACTGGCATGGTCGTACTGCACCAGCTCCCAGCCCATCAGGGAGAACCCGACGGTGTTGTCGAAATTCAGGATGTTGGTGAAACCGATATTGCCGTCGCTGGCTGCATATAGCTCGCAGATATGATCGATACCGAAACGCGTCTTGAAGGCCGACCAGGCCCCGGGCCGCAGGCCGTTGCCGATCATTTTCTTTACGCCGTGGTGGCGGTCATTGGCAGCGACAGGCTGGTCGATCAGGTAGCGGCACAACTCACCGACGTAACCCAGCGTGGTCGCCCGGTAGCGGCGTACGTCACTCCAGAACTGGCTGGCGCTGAACTTGCGTCGAATCGCGAACCCCGATGCCCCACAGATCGCCGCCCCCCAACACACGCACAGGCCCGTGGCGTGGTACAGCGGCAAGGTGCAATAGACGACATCGTCGGGCTGCATGTCCAGGGCGATCAGACCGAAGCTGGTGGACGTGCGCATCCAGCGACCGTGGCGAAACACCCCGGCCTTGGGCAGCCCGGTGGTGCCCGAGGTGTAGAGGTAAAAACACGGATCGTTGCAGAAAACCTCCCGGCTGCACGCCGGGTTATCGTCCGGGTAATCCTCGCAACCGGCCAACAGGTCGATGAAACCGGACGGGGCATCGGTACTGTCCTGATCCGCCAGCCACCAGGCCCTGCTGCTCGACAGTGCGGTGCGCGCTCGCACATCGTTGAAAGCCGCGACCCGCTCATCCCCGACCACTACCGCGACCGGGTTGACCAGGGCCAGGCTGTGCACCAACGCATCACCGGTTTGCGAGGTGTTGAGCATGGCGCTGACCGCGCCAATCTTGGCCATCGCCAGCACGCTGATCAACAGCTGTGGCCGGTTCTCGATGAAGATCGCCACGCAATCGCCCTTGCCGATGCCTTGGGCCAACAGGTAATGGGCGATGCGATTGGCCTGCGCGTTGACCTGTGCATAACTCAACACCGTATCGCCACACAGCAGTGCCGGCCCCTGGGGATTGCGTTGGGTGGCCTGCTCGAAACACCAGCCCAGGCCACATGGCTGGGTCGGGTCCTGGACATTGGCCAGCTTCATGCCCTTGACAATCCGGGGTACGACTCTGGCGATGGCGGGCAGCTTGCGCAGCATCATGCCCCAGGTAATGGCGTCGCTGGGTGTACGACTCATGGTGTTCTTCCCCGTTCGACCTCGTGGGTCTCGGTTCTTGTTATCGGGCTGGCGGTGATTTTGGCTCGAAAGTACGCTGGCGATTGCGGCGCTGTACATGCGGTTTTTGCAATGTTTTGTATCCGCTGCCGGAGGCAGGAGGTGCGTGAGCGCCGGAAAACGATTTGGTTCCAAAAATCGTTGCTCGACCCCGCAAAATGCAGGATGCACGATGACCATTCATGCAAGATGCACGAAAGCGAAAATAGAGAAAAAACATAACGTGTTGTTTTTAAAGTATTTTTTATAAGAGCAAATGCTGGCACAGACAGTGCAACCACCTCTCCACGGTTTGCCACACCATGGAGCAGTCAACTATGAACATGATTCAAGAAAAGTTTGCATCCCTGTTTTCCAACTACGAAGTGACCACTCAGCCCCGCCCGGATGGCGGCATTTTGCTGACCTTGCGTAATAGTGACGGCAAGCTGTTCAAACGCACGATTTCCTATGCTCAATTGCATGCTGGGGATCAGTTGTCCTGGGCGATCAGCGCGATTCGTCGTGACTTGGCTGAACAGGCTAGTGAGTTGCCACAGATCACGTTGTTGCAGAGCCAGCATCGGTTTGCGCTGCCGACTTACCATAGCGCTTGAGTCTGCTGGAAAATCCGCTTTGCTGTTCACTTGGAAACGGCGCTTTTTCAGAGATGGGAAGCGCCGTTTTTTTGTGCGTTGGGAGAGGCTGCTTTGGTGTGTATATCCATTTCTGCGGTAACGGCTACTGACGGTTCCGCTTTTACAGCGGCTCACTTTTGAAGAGCCCGGAAGCCGGCCCAGTCAAAAGTAAGCAAATGTATGGTCAGCCCATCTCCTGCAACCACGGGCGATGAGCGGTAAAGCATGCTTGCACTAATG
>NZ_JBDGLI010000026.1:0-95481 GCF_057655955.1 Pseudomonas sp. Soil_N_39 | reverse complement strand
AAATACAAAACGCCCGATGCGGTGCATCGGGCGTTTTGAGACTGAAACAGGTGTAAACCTATTTCAGGACTAGACAGCGTCTACCGCTCAATCACAACCCATTGGCTGCCTTGAACTCGCGACGACGACGGTGCAGCACCGGCTCGGTGTAGCCGTTAGGCTGTTTGGTGCCTTCGATCACCAGCTCGACCGCCGCCTGGAAGGCAATGTTGTTGTCGAAGTCTGGCGCCAGCGGCCGGTACAACGGGTCGCTGGCGTTCTGACGGTCGACCACAGGCGCCATGCGCTTGAGGCTTTCCATCACCTGGTCTTGCGTGACGATGCCATGGCGCAGCCAGTTGGCGATGTGCTGGCTGGAGATACGCAGCGTCGCACGGTCTTCCATCAGGCCGATGTCGTTGATGTCCGGCACCTTGGAGCAGCCCACGCCCTGGTCGATCCAGCGCACCACGTAGCCAAGGATGCCCTGGGCATTGTTGTCCAGTTCGTTCTTGATCTGCTCCGGCGTCCAGCTCGGGTTGACGGCCAGCGGGATGGTCAGGATGTCGTCCACCGAAGCGCGGGCGCGCTTGGCCAGTTCGGCCTGGCGGGCGAACACGTCGACCTTGTGGTAATGCAGCGCGTGCAGCGCAGCAGCGGTCGGCGAGGGAACCCACGCGGTGTTGGCGCCGGCCAGCGGATGAGCGATTTTCTGTTCGAGCATCGCCGCCATCAGATCGGGCATGGCCCACATGCCTTTGCCGATTTGCGCGCGACCTTGCAGGCCGGCGCTCAAGCCGATGTCGACGTTCCAGTTTTCATAGGCGCCGATCCACTTCTCGGCTTTCATGTCGGCCTTGCGCACCATCGGGCCGGCTTCCATGGAGGTGTGGATTTCATCGCCGGTACGGTCGAGGAAGCCGGTATTGATGAACACCACGCGCTCGCTGGCGGCCTGGATGCAGGCCTTGAGGTTGACCGTGGTACGGCGCTCCTCGTCCATGATCCCGACCTTGAGGGTGTTGCGGGGCAGGTTCAGCACGTCTTCGACGCGACCGAACAGCTCGTTGGTGAACGCGGCTTCTTCCGGGCCGTGCATCTTCGGCTTGACGATGTACACCGAGCCGGTGCGGCTGTTGCGGCGCGAAGTATTGCCGTTGAGGCTGTGGATCGCCGCGAGGCTGGTGATCAGGCCGTCGAGGATACCTTCCGGTACCTCGTTGCCGTGCTTGTCCAGGATCGCGTCGATGGTCATCAGGTGACCGACATTACGCACGAACAGCAGCGAACGACCGTGCAGGGTCACGCCCGAGCCGTCGACGGCGGTGTAGACACGGTCAGGGTTCATGGTCCGGGTAAACGTCTGGCCACCCTTGGCGACTTCTTCCGACAGGTCACCTTTCATCAGGCCGAGCCAGTTGCGGTAGATCACAACCTTGTCATCGGCATCGACGGCGGCGACCGAGTCTTCGCAGTCCATGATGGTGGTCAGCGCCGCTTCCATCAGGATGTCTTTGACGCCGGCGGCATCGGTCTGGCCGACGGGGGTGCTGGCATCGATCTGGATTTCGAAGTGCAGGCCGTTGTGTTTCAGCAGCACGGCGGTCGGCGCCGAGGCATCGCCCTGCAAGCCGATCAACTGGGCATCGTCACGCAGGCCGCTGTTGCTGCCGCCTTTGAGGGCGACCACCAGTTTGCCGTCGACGATTTTATACGCAGTGGAATCGACATGGGAGCCGGCCGCCAGGGGCGCGGCTTCGTCGAGGAAGGCGCGGGCGAAGGCGATGACCTTGTCGCCGCGTACCTTGTTGTAGCCTTTGCCTTTTTCCGCGCCATCGGCTTCGCTGATGGCATCGGTGCCGTACAGCGCGTCGTACAGCGAACCCCAGCGGGCGTTCGAGGCGTTGAGGGCGAAGCGGGCGTTCATCACCGGCACGACCAGCTGCGGGCCGGCCATGCGGGCGATTTCGTCATCGACGTTTTGAGTCGTGGCCTGGAAATCCGCGGCTTCTGGCAGCAGGTAGCCAATGTCTTGCAGGAAGGCTTTGTAAGCCACGGCGTCGTGGGCCTGGCCGGCACGGGCCTGGTGCCAGGCATCGATCCGCGCCTGGAAATCATCGCGTTTGGCGAGTAGGGCTTGGTTCTTCGGGGCCAGGTCATGAATGACCTTGTCGGCACCGGCCCAGAACGCGTCGGCGGTGAGGCCGGTTCCGGGAATGGCTTCGTTATTCACGAAGTCGAACAGGACTTTGGCGACCTGCAGGCCACCGACTTGAACGTGTTCAGTCATTGCTTGCCTCACTCTGCTCAGCTATTTCGCTTTTCAGCTCTTCGATTTTGACAATGAAGCCTCGGGACATTTAAACCACAAACCCCGGAACCAGTACATGCCATCGCTGGCGGCTGGGTATTCAAGCCTTGCTGACGGGGCTTTTCAGGGATGCGACTGGCCTTAAGCAGACATCGGTACAACAGGGGTGTCGCGATTATGTAGTGCGCGCTGCGGCATACTACATGATCAATTGCGGTTGTGAAAATTAGACTAATTGCGTCGTTCCGCGACCGACTAAAGTGTTACGGTCACGTCGGGGCACGGGATGTTCTCAAAAAACAGATGGATTGTTCCAGATAAATCTTAAGGTTTGTACACGATATCTCTGATGTCATCCTGTGGGAGCAAAGCTTGTTCGCGATACAGGCACCTTGGTTTCAGAAGAGTCGAGTTGATTTCATCGCGAGCAAGCTTTGCTGCCACAGGGGGAGGTATAAATCTCCAGGCCACCGTCTGCTCGCAGATCAGCTGCCTATACTGTCCGTTCCACAACAAGAGGACTGCGCCATGGACCACCTCGTCATCACTGTTTTCGCCCCGGACAAGCCCGGGCAGGTCGAGCGCATCGCCGATTGCATCGCCGCCCATGGCGGTAACTGGTTGGAAAGCCGCATGTCGCGCCTGGCCGGGCAGTTTGCCGGGATCCTGCGAATCAGCGCCCCGGCCGAGACTCATGAAGAACTGATCGAAGCCTTGCAGGGGCTGTCGACCCATGGCATCCGTGTGTTGATCGCTGAAAGCGCCGTTGAGGAGTCCTGCACTTGGAAACCCATCACCATGGAGCTGGTGGGCAACGATCGTCCCGGCATCGTGCGGGACATCACCCGCTTGTTGAGCGAACAGGGCGTCAATGTCGAGCGTCTGGTGACCCATGTCCGGCCGGCACCCATGAGCAGCGAGCTGCTGTTTCATGCCGAGGCGATCCTGGGCGTGCCCTTGACCCTGTCGCTGGAAACCTTGCAGGAGCGCCTGGAAACCTTGGCCGATGAATTGATGGTGGAGCTCAAGCTCAGCGACGAAGCGTAATGAAGGTTATCCAAGAAAAAACTGCGCCTGCCTGTGGATAACCTGTAGAGACCCGGCTCCAGCCCACGCCCGCCGGGGCTCAGCGGTCAATGATCAAAAAATCACCAGTTTTCAAGGGGTTGTGCACAAACGGCGGGGATCACGCTGTGGATAACCTTGGGAAGGATAAGCGCAGGCCACGCCAGACGTGGCCTGTAGAGGTTTGTGTGTTTTTTGATCAGCTGCGCCGGCGCATGCTGATCACCGCATCGACGCTGTACACCGCCAGCCCGGCCCAGATAAACAGGAACGCCACCAGTGTGCTGGACGACAGGTGCTCACCGAACAGCAGCACGGCGAGCAGCAGCACCAGCGTCGGCGCGATGTACTGGAGAAAACCGATGGTAGTGTAGGGCAAATGCCGTGTTGCGGCGTTGAAGCACACCAACGGAACCAGCGTCACGGGACCCGCCGCCACCAGCCACCAGGCTTCGGAGGTGGTCCAGAAAGCGGCCTGGGCACTGGTGGCCGTGGGGTTGAACAGCAACCAGGCGATGGCGATCGGCACCAGCATCCAGGTTTCCACCACCAGCCCCGGCAATGCCTTGACCGGTGCTTGTTTGCGGATCAGCCCATAGAAACCGAAGGTCAACGCCAGCACCAGCGACACCCACGGCAGGCTGCCCACTTGCCAGACTTGCTGCGCCACGCCGACCGCCGCCAACCCCACCGCCAGCCATTGCATGCGGCGCAGGCGTTCGCCGAGGAGCACCATGCCCAGCAACACGTTCACCAGCGGGTTGATGTAGTAACCCAGGCTGGCTTCGAGCATGCGCTCGTTATTCACCGCCCAGACGTAGGTCAGCCAGTTGGCCGCGATCAGTGTCCCGCTCAGGGCGAGGATCGCCAGGCGCTGTGGATTGTCTCGCAATTCGCGCCACCAGCCCGGGTGTTTCCAGACTAACAGCAGCGCCGCGCCGAACAGCGCCGACCACAGCACCCGGTGGATGATGATTTCCACGGACGGCACGCTGGCGATGGCCTTGAAGTAGATCGGGAACAGACCCCAGATGATGTAGGCGCTCAGGCCCAGGATATACCCGCGACGCGGGTTGGCGGCTTGCATGCAGAATCCTTGCTTAGGCAGCTAACAAAGGGATGATTGTAAGGAGATTTGTCAGGTTGTGCTGTGAACCTTGTGAACGTTTCAGCGCAAATCCCTTGTGGGAGCGAGCTTGCTCGCGATGGCGATCGAACATTCGACACCTCTGTCGACTGACACACCGCTATCGCGAGCAAGCTCGCTCCCACAGGGATTTCAGTGATTGCTGGAACCCAGTCGGGTCAGAACAGCTTCAACGGCTCTTCATTGAGTGCCGCCAGTTGCTCGCGCAACGCCAGCACCTGGTCGCCCCAGTAGCGTTCGCTGCCGAACCACGGGAAGCTGCGGGGGAAGGCCGGGTCGTCCCAGCGCCGCGCCAGCCAGGCGCTGTAGTGCATCAGGCGCAGGGCGCGCAGCGGTTCGATCAGCGCCAGTTCACGCGGGTCGAAATCATGAAACTCCTGATAACCGTCCATCAACTCCGATAACTGCCCCAAACACTCCTGGCGATCGCCGGCGAGCATCATCCACAAATCCTGCACCGCCGGGCCCATGCGGCAGTCGTCCAGGTCGACGATGTGGAACACCTCGTCGCGGCACATCATGTTGCCCGGGTGGCAATCGCCGTGCATGCGGATGTTCTGGTGGGGCGTGGCGGCGTAGACCTCTTCGACGCGCTTGAGCAGGTCGCGGGCGACCGACTCGTAGGCCGGTAGCAGGCCGCGGGGAACAAAGCCGCTTGCCAATACGGTGGCCAGCGAATCATGGCCGAAGTTTTTCACGCCCAAGGCTTCACGATGCTCGAACGGCCGGGTCGCCCCGAGCGCGTGCAGGCGCCCGAGCAATTGTCCCAGGCGATAGAGTTGGTCGAGATTGCCCGGCTCCGGTGCCCGGCCACCGCGACGAGGAAACAGGGTGAAACGAAACCCGGCGTGTTCGTGCAGGCTGGCACCGTTGTGGATCAGCGGCGCCACCACGGGCACTTCGTACTCGGCCAGTTCGAAGGTAAAGCTGTGCTCTTCCAGGATCGCTTCGTTGGTCCAGCGCTGGGGGCGGTAGAACTTGGCGATCAGCGGCTCGGAATCTTCGATGCCGACCTGATAGACGCGGTTCTCGTAGCTGTTGAGGGCCAACACGCGGGCATCGCTGAGAAAGCCGATGCTTTCAACGGCATCGAGCACCAGGTCGGGCGTGAGGGTTTCAAACGGATGGGACATGCTGACTCCTGCGCAGCGGCAGGGCTGCCGCGTCCGGCCCAGCATGGTAGCGCAGACAGAGGCAGATAGGTGGTGGCTGTGCTGAAGCTATCGCGAGCAAGCTCGCTCCCACAGTGGGTCTTCGGTTGTACCGCCGATCCCTGTGGGAGCGAGCTTGCTCGCGATGAGGCCCTATCAGGCGCCGATGACCCCGCCATCTTCCCGGGTAATTACCATCACCGATGAGCGCGGCTTGCCGTTGGGCAGGTGCTCAGGGAACGTCGAGCCGCCGCTGGGATGCTGGATCCCGACGAACATCGTCTTGTAGTCCGGCGCGAAACTGATCCCGGTCACTTCGCAGCCTACCGGCCCGACCAGGAAGCGGCGGATTTCACCGCTGTTGGGGTCGGCGCAGAGCATCTGGTTATTGCCCATGCCAGCGAAGTCCCCGGCGTTGCTCGAATCGCCGTCGGTCTGGATCCACAACCGTCCACCCTTGTCGAAGCCCAGGCCATCGGGGCTGTTGAACATGTTCTGGGCGTTGATGTTGGACGAGCCGGCTTTCGGCGTGCCGGCGTGTACCGCCGGGTTGCCGGCGACCACGAACAGATCCCAGGAGAAGGTCTTGGAGGCGTGATCGTCGCGGTCGGTGCGCCAGCGCAGGATCTGTCCGTAGACGTTCTTGGCCCGAGGGTTTGGCCCGTCCACCGGTTGGCCAGCATCGCCGCGCTTGGAGTTGTTGGTCAGGGTGCAATAGACCTGGCCGTCCTTGGGGCTGACCACGATCCACTCCGGACGGTCCATGCGCGTGGCGCCAACGGCACTGGCGGCCAGGCGCGCATGGATCAGCACTTCGGCCTGGTCAGCGAAACCGCTGCTGGCGTCGATGCCATTCTTGCCGTGGGTCAACTCGATCCACTGGCCCTTGCCTTTGGGGTGGTCCGGGTTGCCGTCGCCGGCATCGAAGCGCGCCACATACAAGGTGCCGTGGTCCAGCAGGTTGCGGTTGGCTTTGGCATTGCGATGGTTGATGCGCTCGCGGCTGACGAACTTGTAGATGAATTCGCCGCGCTCGTCATCGCCCATGTACACCACGGCACGACCGTCATTGGTTTGGGCCAGGGCGGCGTTTTCGTGTTTGAAGCGGCCCAGGGCAGTGCGTTTCACCGGCGTGGATTCTGGATCGAACGGATCGATTTCCACCACCCAGCCATGGCGATTGAGTTCGTTGGGGTTCTTCGCCAGGTCAAAACGCGGGTCGTGCAGGTGCCAGTTGATTTCACTGCTGGTAACGGTGGCGCCATAGCGTTTTTGTGCCGCGTCGAACTGCAGGTCCGTCTTGCTGCTGCCGAAGCAGTCAGTGAAGTTTTCTTCGCAGGTCAGGTAAGTGCCCCACGGCGTCATGCCGTTGGCGCAGTTCTGGAAAGTCCCCAGCACTTTCTTGCCGCTCTTGTCGGCGCTGGTTTTCAGCAGGTCGTGGCCGGCTGCCGGACCACGCAGGCGAATCGGCGTGTTGCCGTGGATCCGGCGGTTGTAGCGCGATTCCTGGACGAACTGCCACTGGCCGCGACGACGCTGGATCTCGATCACCGACACACCTTCGGCGGCTTGGGCCTTGCGCACGTCTTCGGCCGACTGCGGCTGGCCGCCGTGAGGGAACAGGTATTGGTAGTTGGTGTACTCGTTGTTGATCGCCATCAGCGCGCGGTTCTTGTCGCCGGGGAATTCGAACAGGCTCATGCCGTCGGTGTTGTCGCCAAACTGCTCTTCCTGAGCGCGGGCTGTTCCATTGCCACTGGGGTCGAACGCCGGTGCATTTTTGCGCAGTGGCTGGCCCCAACTGATCAGCACCGAGGCTTTGTAGCCCGGCGGCAGGGTAATGGTGTCGGCCGTGGCGGCGGCAATGCTCTTAAAGCCCAGCAGCCGGCTGTTGCCTTCGCTCACGGCGGCGGCCAGCACGCTGCGGCTCAGCAGGTTGCCGCCCAGGAACATCGCCGCGCCGCACAGGGCGCCGGCGCTGATGAAACTGCGCCGGCTCAGGCCGACGATCTTTTCCAGGTCGGTGGATTGGTTTTCTTCTAATAGGCTCATCATCAGGCTCCCTGCTGGTTTTGGCAGTCACCTTAAAGCGGGTCGATGAAGCTATTGTTGCAGCGCGCTACAGCGGTGTGCCGAGCAGCACATTTGTCGCACAAAACGTCACTTGCACCGGTGAGTCGACGGCCAGGTTCTGCGCTTGCAACTGAAGCGGGTCGGCCAGGGCGCATAGCGTCTGGCCGTTGGGCAGGCCGATGCGCACTTCGCTGGGGCCGTCCTGGGCGGCGTCGATTTGCTCGATCATGCCGCGCAGTGTATTGGTCCCCGGTTTTTCCGCGTGTTCGACTGGGTGTAGTTCCAGCCAGCCTGCCTTGATCAGCGCCACCACGTCGGTGCCGACACCCAGCTCCAGGCGCAGCGTGCTGTCGTGGGTGATCTGCGCTTCGATGACCAGGCCCCGAGCCAGCTCCAGGCGTACCCGGTCGTTGTGGCCCTGGGCCTCGATGGCCAAGACCTTGCCATGCAATTGATTGCGGGCGCTGGTGCGCAGCATCAGGCGACTGAGCAGGCCCAGGTCGCCGGCGTCTTCGCTGGCTTCCAGCAGTTGCGCCTGCAGTGCTTGCAGGCGTTGATACAGGCGCAGCACGCGTTGCCCTTCCTGCGACAGCTTGGCGCCGCCACCACCCTTGCCGCCGACGCTGCGTTCCACCAACGGTTGGTCCGCGAGATTGTTCAATTCATCGATGGCATCCCACGCTGCCTTATAGCTCAGGCCCGCGCTCTTGGCAGCGCGGGTGATCGAGCCCTGTTCGGCGATGTGCTGCAACAGGGCGATGCGTTGGGGGCGCCGAACGATGTGCTGAGTCAGGAGCGTGGGCAATGACATGACGGGAGCTGCGTGCAAAGGTCGATGAGCGGACGTTGGCGCCTTGGACGTGGCACGTCAAGCCGGCTCACCGGGTTTCGGTGTGCGGGCCAGGCAGTAGACATCGACCCGTGCCGCGCCGGCATCGAGTAGCAGGGCGGCCAGTGCCTGGGCGGTGGCGCCGGTGGTGAGCACATCGTCGACCAATGCCAGGTGACGGTTGCGCAACGCTGCCTGGGGCGCGAGGGCAAAGGCCTGGCGCAGGTTTTGTCGCCGAGCCCTGGCGTCGAGGGCCTGTTGGGCGGGCGTGTCCTGGGTGCGTCGCAGCAGGTTTTCTTCGCAAGGGATCGCCAGCGGCCCACTGAGCCAGCGGGCCAGCAGCGCCGCCTGGTTGAAACCGCGCTGGCGCAAGCGCCGGGTCGCCAGTGGCACCGGTACCAGGGCGTCGGGCCGTTCCAGCCCTTCGTCGAAGTGATGTTGCAGCGATTGCGCCAGCAGTTCGCCCAGCAGCCGACCCAGGGGCCATTTCGCCTGATGCTTGAAGCGGGTGATCAGGCTGTCCACCGGGAAGTCATAAACCCAGGGCGCCAGGACCCGCTCGAAGGCCGGCGGCCGCGAGACACATTGGCCGCAACGCAATCCGGCCATGGGCAGTGGCAGGGCGCAAATGCTGCATTGATCACCGAGCCAGGGCAGCTCGCTTTCGCAGGGGGTGCAGATAGGCTGCGGCGTATCGGTGCTTTCGCCGCACAGCAGACAGGGTTGTTTATTTTTTAACCAGATGTAAACCGGTCCTTTGTATCGTGGTTGACAGCGCATGACTCTTCCTTAAATATGCCGAACATCCGTGTCGCGCCTGTGGGTATTCCATACCCCAGACGCCAGCCAAGCATAATCAAGGAAATGCCCATGAGCGCCAGCACCACTGCCAACCTGCGTCATGACTGGTCTTTGGCCGAAGTCAAAGCACTCTTTGTCCAGCCATTCAATGACCTGTTGTTCCAGGCGCAGACCGTGCACCGCGCGCATTTCGACGCCAACCGCGTCCAGGTTTCCACGTTGCTGTCGATCAAGACCGGCGCTTGCCCGGAAGATTGCAAATATTGTCCGCAGTCCGGTCACTACAACACCGGCCTGGATAAAGAGAAATTGCTCGAAGTGCAGAAGGTCCTCGAAGAGGCTGCGCGGGCCAAGGCCATCGGTTCGACCCGTTTCTGCATGGGCGCGGCCTGGAAGCATCCGTCGGCCAAGGACATGCCGTATGTGCTGGAAATGGTCAAAGGCGTGAAGGCCATGGGCCTTGAAACCTGCATGACCCTGGGCCGCCTCGACCAGGAACAGACCGAAGCACTGGCCCAGGCCGGCCTGGACTACTACAACCACAACCTCGATACCTCGCCGGAGTTCTACGGCAGCATCATCACCACCCGTACCTACAGCGAGCGCCTGCAAACCCTGGCCTATGTACGGGATTCGGGGATGAAAATCTGCTCCGGCGGCATCCTGGGCATGGGCGAGTCCCTGGACGACCGCGCCAACCTGCTGATCCAGCTGGCGAACCTGCCGGAGCACCCGGAATCGGTGCCGATCAACATGCTGGTCAAAGTCGCCGGCACGCCGCTGGAGAATGCCGAAGACATCGATCCGTTCGATTTCATCCGCATGCTCGCCGTGGCCCGGATCATGATGCCCCAGTCCCATGTGCGCCTGTCCGCTGGCCGTGAAGCGATGAACGAGCAGATGCAAGCCTTGGCATTTTTTGCCGGCGCCAACTCGATTTTCTACGGCGACAAGCTGTTGACCACCGCCAACCCGCAAGCCGACAAGGACATGCAATTGTTCGCACGCCTGGGCATCCAGCCTGAAGCCCGTGAAGAACATGCCGACGAAGTGCACCAGGCGGCGATTGAACAGGCGCTGGTGGAGCAGAAGAGCAGCGAGCAGTTCTATAACGCCGCTGTTTGAGTTGACGCAAAACCCAGTGTGGGAGCGGGCTTTGTGGGAGCCAAGCTTGCTCGCGATGAACGATAACGCGGTCTTGCCATAGACCGTGGAGCCCTCATCGCGAGCAAGCTCGGCTCCCACAAAAGCCCTCCCACAGGGATCTCACCCGTCTTAAATAAGTGGTTCGCCCCGAGGCCTGCATGCCCTTCGATCTCGCCGCACGCCTGGCTGCCCGTCGTGCCGACAACCTCTACCGCCAGCGCCCGCTGCTCGAAAGCCCCCAGGGCCCGGAAGTGGTGGTGGACGGCCAGCCGCTGCTGGCGTTCTGCAACAACGATTACCTGGGCCTGGCCAATCACCCGCAAGTGATCGAGGCCTGGCGCGCCGGCGCGGCGCGTTGGGGTGTCGGGGGTGGCGCTTCCCATTTGGTGATCGGCCACAGCGGTCCGCATCACGCGCTGGAAGAGGCCTTGGCCGACTTGACGGGGCGTGCGCGGGCGTTGCTGTTCACCACCGGCTACATGGCCAACCTCGGCGCGGTCACCGCGCTGGTGGGGCAGGGCGACACGGTGCTGGAGGACCGCCTCAATCATGCTTCGCTGCTCGACGCCGGGCTGTTGTCCGGCGCGCGTTTCAACCGATACCTGCACAACGATGCCCAGAGCCTGGCCAGCCGCCTGGAGAAAGCCACTGGTAATACCCTGGTGGTCACCGACGGCGTGTTCAGCATGGACGGCGACATTGCCGACCTGCCGGCCCTGGCCCGCGAAGCCAAGGCCAAGGGCGCCTGGCTGATGGTCGACGATGCCCACGGTTTCGGCCCGCTAGGGGCCAACGGCGGCGGTATCGTCGAGCATTTCGGCTTGAGCCAGGAGGACGTGCCGGTATTGGTGGGCACCTTGGGCAAAGCCTTCGGCACTGCCGGGGCCTTTGTCGCGGGTAGCGAGGAACTGATCGAAAGCCTGATCCAGTTCGCTCGCCCCTACATCTACACCACCAGCCAACCGCCGGCCCTGGCCTGCGCGACGCTCAAGAGCCTTGAACTGCTGCGCAGCGAGCATTGGCGGCGCGAGCACTTGCAGGTGCTGATCCGCCAGTTCCGCCAGGGCGCCGAGCAGATCGGTCTGCAATTGATGGACAGCTTCACGCCGATCCAGCCGATCCTGATTGGCGATGCGGGGCGGGCCATGCGCTTGTCGCAGATGCTGCGCGAGCGCGGGCTGATGGTCACGGCGATCCGCCCTCCCACCGTACCGGCTGGCAGCGCTCGTTTGCGCGTGACCCTGACCGCCGCCCACAGCGAGGCCCAGGTGCAGCTATTGTTGAACGCACTGGCTGAGTGTTTTGCCCTGTTGGGACCGGAGCCAAGCCATGCGTGATCGATTGATTTTGCTGCCCGGCTGGGGCTTGGGCGTTTCACCGCTGGAACCGCTGGCGGCGGCCTTGCAAGGGCTCGACGAGCACCTGCGCGTGGAAATCGAACCGTTGCCGGCATTGTTATCGAGCGATCCCGATGAATGGCTCGAAGAATTGGACGCTACCGTGCCCCAGGATGCCTGGCTGGGCGGTTGGTCCCTGGGTGGCATGCTGGCCTCGGCGCTGGCGGCGCGTCGGGGTGAGCGCTGCTGCGGCCTGCTGACCTTGGCGAGCAATCCGTCCTTTGTCGCCCACGAGCAATGGCCGAGCGCGATGGTCGGTGAAACCTTCGATGGCTTTCTTGCCGGGTGCGCTGCCGACCCACGCCAGACCCTCAAGCGTTTCAGTTTGCTGTGTGCCCAAGGCTGTAATGATCCGCGCGGGTTGTCGCGGTTGTTGTTGGCCGGGGCTCCGAGCACTCCGCCCGAAATATTGATGGCCGGGCTCGAACTGCTGGCGCAATTGGACACCCGCGCCGCATTGCAGCGCTTCCGTGGCCCGCAACTGCATCTGTTTGCCGGGCTCGACGCCCTGGTGCCGGCCGAGGCCGCGGGTGATTTGCTGGTCTTGCTGCCGGATGTCGAAATCGGTCTGATCGAACAGGCCGGCCACGGATTTCTTCTGGAGGACCCCCACGGTGTCGCGGGCGCGATCCAGGCCTTTTTGCATGAGTCCGGTGATGACTGATTTGTCTCTTCCCAAATTGCCCGGCGCCTTGCCTGACAAGCGCCAGGTCGCGGCTTCGTTTTCCCGTGCAGCGACCAGTTACGACAGCGTGGCCGAACTGCAACGCGACGTCGGCCAGCAATTGCTAGGCCGCTTGCCGTCCTCATTCATGCCGCAACGTTGGTTGGACCTGGGCTGCGGCACCGGTTATTTCACTCGGGCGCTGGGCGCGCGTTTCGGTGAGACAAACGGATTGGCGTTGGATATCGCCGAAGGCATGCTCAACCATGCGCGTCCCCAGGGTGGCGCCGCGTATTTTGTCGCCGGTGATGCTGAGCGGCTGCCTTTGCAGGCGGCGAGCTGCGACCTGGTGTTCTCTAGCCTGGCGGTGCAATGGTGTGCGGATTTTGCCGCGGTGCTGAGCGAGGCCCATCGCGTGTTGAAACCGGGTGGGGTGTTGGCCTTTACCAGTCTATGCGTGGGCACTTTGTACGAATTACGCGACAGTTGGCGTCAGGTGGATGGCTTGGTGCACGTCAACCGTTTTCGGGGGTTCGAAACGTATCAGCATCTTTGCGCGGCCAGCAGGCTGAATGTCATCAGTCTTGAAAATTGTCGCCATGTGTTGCATTACCCCGACGTGCGTAGCCTGACCCATGAATTGAAAGCTTTGGGTGCCCATAATCTGAACCCTGGTCGCCCTGGCGGCTTGACGGGCAGGGCACGGATCCTCGCGCTGGTTGAAGCCTATGAGCAGTTTCGTCAGGCCCAGGGGCTGCCGGCGACTTACCAAGTGGTCTACGCCGTTTTGGAGAAACCGCTATGAGCCAGGCCTATTTTATTACCGGCACTGACACTGATGTAGGCAAGACCACCGTCGCGGCAGGCCTGCTGCACGCGGCGCGACAAGCTGGCATGAGCACGGCTGCCGGAAAACCCGTGGCCTCTGGCTGCGACGTGACGCCCAAGGGCCTGCGCAACGCCGATGCCTTGGCACTGCTGGCCGAATGCTCTGTGCCGTTGACTTATGCACAGGTCAATCCAGTGGCGTTCGAACCGGCAATCGCGCCGCACTTGGCCGCCCGGGAGGCCGGCGTTGCCTTGACGGTGCAGTCGCTGCTGGGCCCGATGCGTGAAGTGCTGGCGCTGGGCGCCGATTTCAGCTTGATCGAAGGCGCGGGCGGTTGGCGCGTGCCGCTGTCCGGCCAGGACAATCTTTCCGACCTGGCGATCGCGCTGGGCTTGCCGGTGATCCTGGTGGTGGGCGTGCGCCTGGGCTGCATCAGCCACGCGTTGTTGACCGCCGAGGCGATCGCCCGTGATGGCTTGCAGCTTGCCGGTTGGGTCGCGAACATCATCGACCCGGCCACCTCGCGCCTGGAAGAAAACCTCGCGACTTTGGCCGAGCGACTTCCGGCGCCCTGCCTGGGCCGGGTGGCGCGGATCCAGAGCGTGACGGCCGAAGCCGTGGCCGAACACCTGCAACTGGATCTGCTGGACTGAGACCCCGCCAAGGTTTTGCCTATGACGCGGCACTGTGCCATTAGTGTTTTTGTCGGGCCTTTTCCCGGGGCTTCTGATTCAATGGCCCCTGTCGACCCTTCAAGAAGACGAGCTCTGCCATGGAAATCTCAGGAAACACCGCGTTCTATGCCGGTCTGAGCACGATTCAGACAGGGCAGAACCGCGTCGATCAGGCCTCCAGCCAGATCGCCAACAACACAATCGAGCGTTCGGTCACCAGCCAGTCGTCCGAAGTCCAGGTTGATCGCCTGCGTTCGGTGGATCGTAGCCAGCAGTCGGATCTGGCCAGCAACATGGTCGAAATGGCCCAAGGCAAGTTTCAGGTGCAGTTGGGTGTGAGCGTCGCCAAGGCATCCGACGAAATGCTCGGTACGTTGATCGATACCTTTGCTTGATCCTGTTTTTTCAGATTGACCAAAACGCCGCGATTATTCGCGGCGTTCTTGTCTCTAACGTCTTATTGCTCAACTAATCTTTCCTACGCACACCGCGGATTCTTCAGCGCGATAGATTTCCTGTGTCCGACATTTTTCTCCGGCTGATGACGAACGGCAAAAGATCGGCGCTTGACAAGATTTGGGCGTAAACGTATGTTTCAAACAACTGTTTGACCGCTACAACAAATCCACGCGGTCGTTCATTCCCGGTTACATCAGCAGAGGTTTATCGCTATGCCTGACTACAAGGCCCCCTTGCGTGATATTCGCTTCGTTCGTGACGAACTGCTTGGCTACGAAGCGCATTATCAGAGCCTTCCGGCTTGCCAGGACGCAACTCCGGACATGGTTGACGCCATTCTCGAAGAAGGCGCCAAGTTTTGTGAGCAGGTGCTGGCTCCGCTGAACCGTGTGGGCGACATCGAAGGTTGCACCTGGAGCGAGTCCGGCGTGAAAACCCCGACCGGTTTCAAGGAAGCCTACAAGCAATTCGTCGAAGGCGGCTGGCCAAGCCTGGCCCACGACGTCGAGCATGGCGGTCAAGGCTTGCCGGAGTCCCTGGGCCTGGCGGTCAGCGAGATGGTCGGTGAAGCCAACTGGTCGTGGGGCATGTACCCGGGCCTGTCCCATGGCGCCATGAACACGATTTCCGAGCACGGCACGCCTGAGCAGCAAGAGGCCTACCTGACCAAGCTGGTTTCCGGCGAATGGACCGGCACCATGTGCCTGACCGAACCGCACTGTGGCACCGACCTGGGCATGCTGCGCACCAAGGCCGAGCCTCAGGCCGACGGTTCCTACAAGGTGTCCGGTACGAAGATCTTCATTTCGGCCGGCGAACACGACATGGCCGACAACATCGTCCACATCGTGCTGGCACGCCTGCCGGATGCACCGGCTGGCACCAAGGGCATTTCGCTGTTCATCGTTCCAAAATTCCTGCCTAACGCCGACGGCTCCATCGGCCAGCGCAACGCGGTGAGCTGTGGTTCCCTGGAACACAAGATGGGCATCCACGGCAATGCCACTTGCGTGATGAACTTCGACGCGGCCACCGGTTACCTGATCGGCCCGGCGAACAAAGGCCTGAACTGCATGTTCACCTTCATGAACACCGCGCGCCTGGGCACTGCGCTGCAAGGCCTGGCCCACGCCGAGATCGGCTTCCAGGGCGGCCTGAAATATGCCCGTGATCGCCTGCAAATGCGTTCCCTGACTGGCCCGAAGGCGCCAGACAAGGCCGCCGACCCGATCATCGTGCACCCTGACGTGCGTCGCATGCTGCTGACCATGAAGGCCTTCGCCGAAGGTAACCGGGCGATGGTGTACTTCACCGCCAAGCAGGTCGACATCGTCAAGTACGGCGTGGACGAAGAAGAGAAGAAAAAAGCCGATGCGCTGCTGGCGTTCATGACGCCGATCGCCAAGGCTTTCATGACCGAAGTCGGTTTCGAATCGGCCAACCACGGCGTACAGATCTACGGCGGCCACGGCTTCATCGCCGAGTGGGGCATGGAGCAGAACGTTCGCGACAGCCGCATCTCGATGCTGTACGAAGGCACCACTGGCATTCAGGCCCTCGACCTGCTGGGCCGTAAAGTGCTGATGACCCAGGGCGAGGCGCTCAAGGGCTTCACCAAGATCGTCCACAAGTTCTGCCAGGGCAACGAAGGCAACGAAGCGGTCAAGGAGTTCGTTGAACCCCTGGCTGCGCTGAACAAGGAATGGGGTGAGCTGACCATGAAGGTCGGCATGGCGGCCATGAAAGATCGCGAAGAAGTCGGCGCGGCATCGGTGGACTACCTGATGTACTCCGGTTATGCCTGCCTGGCCTATTTCTGGGCCGACATGGCGCGCCTGGCGGCGGAAAAACTCGCCGCCGGCACCACCGAAGAAGCCTTCTACACCGCCAAGCTGCAGACCGCGCGCTTCTACTTCCAGCGCATCCTGCCGCGGACCCGTACCCACGTAGCAACCATGCTGTCGGGCGCCAACAACCTGATGGACATGAAAGAGGAAGATTTCGCGCTGGGCTACTAAGCTTTACGCGGTTCTTCACAAGCCGCTGCTTCTTCGGGAGCAGCGGCTTTTTCATGTCTGCCGTAAATCCCACATTGGAATGTTCATAGCCACTAAATCTGTATCCGCCGCAGTCCTTGTGGGAGCGAGCTCGCTCGCGATAGCGGTGTGTCAGCCCATGAATGTGATGACTGAACAAACGCTATCGCGAGCAAGCTCTCTCCCACCTTGACCAACTGTGATCCTGAAACAATATTCATCCAACCCAACCCTAAGAAAACTGTCCCCTCTGCCGTTACAGCGATGGCAGTGTGACATCTGTCACATCTCGCGTGCCTTACTGCTCCAGTTACAGGCACAATGCCATCTTTGATCAGCCGGGTCGGAGCTTTACCTTTTGCCGCGTTCTTCCGCTGTACGTCTGAGCCATTTCCTACCGTCATTGCTGCTGTTGGTGGCGGGGCTTGCGGCTGCCTACGTCAAGGACCTCAACGTTTTCTTCACCTCGCTGTTCAACGTTCTCCCCACGCTGGTGTTGTTACTGGGCGGAGCGTACTGCGCGGTCTACCGACGTCAACGTGAACTGTTTCTGATGGTCACGGTGTACATCGCCTACTTCCTCCTGGACACCCAGACCGACTTCTATCGCGATAACGGCAAGGTGCGCGAAGACGCGGCGGTGGTGTTCCATCTCGTCTGCCTGTTGCTGCCGCTGTTGTTCGGGCTGTTCGCGGCTTGGCAGGAGCGCACCCACCTGTTCCAGGACATGGTCGCGCGGTTTGCGGTGTTGCTGGTCTTTGGCAGTGTGGCGCTGGCCCTGGAGCAGAGTTTCCCCCAGGCCTTGCTGTTGTGGCTCTCGGAGATCCGCTGGCCGGCGTTGCACGGTGCCTGGATGAGCCTGATCCAATTGTCCTACCCGATGTTCGCCGCCGCATTCCTGCTGCTGGCCTGGCAATATTGGCGCAATCCCCGGCCACTGCACGCGGCGCAACTGGTGGGTTTGCTCGGTTTGTTCTGGATGCTGCCGAAGACCTTCATCCTGCCGTTCACCCTGAACATCATGTGCAGCCAGGTGATGCTGATGATCGCTGCGGCGGTCGCCCACGAGGCCTATCAAATGGCCTTCCGTGACGAACTCACCGGTCTGCCGGGCCGTCGAGCACTGAACGAACGCATGCAGCGCCTGGGGCGCAACTATGTGTTGGCGATGAGCGATGTGGACCATTTCAAGAAATTCAACGACACCCATGGTCATGACGTGGGTGATCAGGTATTGCGCCTGGTCGCCAGCAAATTGTCGAAGATCGGCGGTGGCGGTAGGGCATATCGCTACGGCGGTGAGGAATTTGCCCTGGTGTTCGCCGGCAAGACCATCGACGAGTGCATGCCCCATCTGGAAGTCATCCGCCAGTCCATCGAGACGTACGCCATCCAGCTGCGCAATCCCGACAGCCGGCCCCAGGACGACCAACAAGGCCGGCAGCGTCGCTCCGGCGCGGGTGCCTCCAGCGTATCGGTGACGGTCAGCATTGGCGTCGCGGAACGCCTCGAACAACGTACGCCCGAAGAAGTGCTCAAGTCCGCCGACCAGGCGCTGTATAACGCCAAGGGCGCGGGGCGTAACTGTGTAGTCGCGTTCGGCCAGAACCGCCGTGGCGCGGTGCGCATGGAAACCGCCGCGGGTTGAGTGATGACGGCGCATTCAGCGTCTGGACTGTGATTGTGGGCCAGGGTGGCCGGCAGTAGGTTGAAACGATCTGCTACCGGAGAAAACCACCATGCCCGAGTACAAAGCCCCCCTGCGCGACATGCGCTTTCTGATCGATCACGTCTTCGATTTCCATGGCCGTTATGCCGAACTGGGCGTCAGCGATGCCAGCCCGGATATGGTCAGCGCGATCCTCGAAGAAGGTGCCAGGTTCTGTGAAAACGTGCTGGCGCCGCTCAATCGTTCCGGTGACGAAGAGGGCTGCCATTTCGACAGCGGCGTAGTCACCACGCCTACAGGCTTCAAGCAGGCTTTCGCACAGTACGTGGAAGGCGGCTGGCACGGCTTGGCGGCGGACCCGGCGTATGGTGGCCAAGGCTTGCCCAGCTCCCTGGGTCTAGTCATCAGCGAGATGATCGGTTCCAGCAACACGTCCTGGGGCATGTACCCGGGCCTGACTCACGGCGCCATGTCGGCGATTCACGCCCACGGCACGGCGGAACAGAAACAGACCTACCTGAGCAAACTCACCGCCGGCCAGTGGACCGGCACCATGTGCCTGACCGAAGCCCATTGCGGCACCGACCTGGGCATCATCAAGACCCGCGCCGTGCCCCAGGCCGACGGCAGCTACGCGATTTCCGGCAGCAAGATTTTCATTTCCGCCGGCGAACACGACATGAGCGATAACATCATCCACTTGGTGCTGGCCAAGCTGCCGGACGCCCCCGCCGGGACCAAAGGCATCTCGTTGTTCATTGTGCCCAAGTTCCTGCCCGACGCCACGGGTGAGGCCGGGCCACGCAATGGCGTTTCCTGCGGCTCGATCGAACACAAGATGGGCATCAAGGCCTCGGCCACCTGCGTGCTGAATTTCGATGGGGCCAAGGGGTTCCTGATCGGCGAGCCAAACAAAGGCCTCAACTGTATGTTCACCATGATGAATCATGCCCGGCTCGGTACTGGCATGCAGGGCCTGTGTCTGGGGGAGGCGAGCTTCCAGGGCGCGATCAAATACGCCAACGACCGTTTGCAGATGCGCGCGCTGACCGGCCCCAAGGCACCGGAAAAAGCCGCCGACCCGATCATCGTCCATCCCGATGTGCGCCGAATGTTGCTGACCATGAAGGCCTTCAACGAAGGCAACCGGGCACTGACGTATTTCACCGCGCAACTGCTCGATACCGCGCACCTGAGCCCGGACGCAACCGCCCGGCAGGAGGCTGAGGACCTGCTGGCGTTTCTCACTCCGATCTGCAAGGCCTTCATGACCGACACCGGGCTGGAGGTGACCAACCACGGCATGCAGGTGTTCGGCGGCCATGGCTTCATTCGCGAGTGGGGCATGGAGCAGTTGGTGCGCGACTGCCGCATTGCACCGATCTACGAGGGCACCAACGGCATCCAGGCCCTGGATCTGCTGGGGCGCAAGGTGTTGGGCAGCCAGGGCAAGTTGTTGCGCGGCTTCACCCGGATCGTTCACAAATTCTGCGCCGCCAATGCCGAGCATCCGCAGCTCAAGGATGAGGTCGCGCAACTCGATGGGCTCAATCAGCAATGGGGCGAGCTGACCACACGAGTCGGCATGGCGGCCATGAAAAATCCGGATGAAGTGGGTGCCGCCTCGGTGGACTATCTGATGTACAGCGGCTACATCATCCTGGCCTACCTGTGGTTGCGCATGGCGTTGGTGGCCCAGGCGCAACTCGACAGTGGCACAGGAGATGGCGATTTTTGTCGGGCAAAATTGGCGACGTGCGAGTTTTACTTCAAGCGCCTGCTGCCGCGCACGACCGCCCATCGGTCTGCCATTGAGGCGGGGAGCGATTGTCTGATGAAGCTGCCGGCGGAGTTGTTTGCACTTTGATTTAGAGGGAATGCCAACAGATCGCAGGCTTCGCCAGCTCCTACAGGGAATACGCATTTCCATGTAGGAGCTGGTGAAGCCTGCGATCTTTCGTGATGACTAAAAATAACAAAACAGTCATGGGTTGACCCTATGTGTCACAAAAGTTGTTGAGGTACACTCAGGTCATTGCGAAAACCGTCTTTTACGAACCAACTGTTTAGATCCTGCGAGGTTTGCCATGGCTGACTACAAAGCGCCCCTGCGCGATATGCGCTTCGTCCTCAATGAAGTGTTCGAGGTCACGAAACTCTGGGCCCAATTGCCGGTGTTGGCCGACACTGTGGATGCTGAAACGGTCGAAGCGATCCTCGAAGAAGCCGGCAAGGTCACCAGCAAAAGCATCGCTCCCCTCAGCCGTGCCGCTGACGAAGAAGGCTGCCATTGGGCCGACGGCGCCGTCACCACGCCGGCCGGTTTCCCACAGGCCTACAAGACTTATGCTGAAGGCGGTTGGGTCGGTGTCGGCGGTGATCCAGTGTACGGCGGCATGGGCATGCCCAAGGCCGTTTCGGCCCAGGTCGAGGAAATGGTCAACTCCGCCAGCCTGTCCTTCGGCCTGTACCCGATGCTGACCGCTGGCGCTTGCCTGTCGATCAATGCCCATGCCAGCGAAGAGCTGAAGGCGGCGTACCTGCCGAACATGTACGCCGGCGTCTGGGCCGGTTCCATGTGCCTGACCGAGCCCCACGCCGGTACGGACCTTGGGATCATCCGCACCAAGGCCGAGCCCCAGGCCGACGGTTCCTACAAGGTCAGTGGCACGAAGATTTTCATCACCGGTGGCGAGCACGACCTCACCGAGAACATCATTCACCTGGTGCTGGCAAAGCTGCCAGACGCGCCGGCAGGGCCCAAAGGGATCTCGCTGTTCCTGGTCCCCAAGTTCATGGTCAATGCCGACGGCAGCCTGGGCGCGCGCAACGCGGCCAACTGCGGGTCGATCGAACACAAGATGGGCATCCAGGCGTCCGCCACCTGCGTGATGAACTTCGATGAAGCCGTGGGTTACCTGGTGGGCGAGCCGAACAAAGGCCTGGCGGCGATGTTCACCATGATGAACTACGAGCGTCTGGGGGTTGGTATCCAGGGCCTGGCCTCTGGCGAGCGTTCCTACCAGAACGCCGTCGAATATGCCCGTGACCGCCTGCAAAGCCGTTCGCCCACTGGTGCGCAGAACAAGGACAAGGTCGCTGACCCGATCATCGTCCACCCCGACGTGCGCCGGATGCTGCTGACCATGAAGGCCTCGAACGAGGGTGGCCGGGCCTTTTCCACCTACGTGGCGATGCAACTGGACACCGCCAAGTTCAGCGAAGACCCGGTCACCCGCAAACGCGCCGAAGACTTGGTGGCGTTGCTGACCCCAGTGGCCAAGGCTTTTCTGACCGACCTGGGCCTGGAAACCACCGTCCATGGCCAACAGGTGTTCGGCGGCCATGGTTACATTCGTGAATGGGGCCAGGAGCAACTGGTGCGTGACGTGCGCATCACCCAGATCTACGAAGGCACCAACGGTATCCAGGCGCTGGACCTGGTAGGGCGCAAGATCGTCGGCAGCGGCGGCGCGTTCTACCGGTTGTTCGCCGATGAAATCCGCCATTTCACTGCCACCGCGAGCAGCGACCTGGAGGAATTCGTCAAGCCGTTGAACAGCGCGGTCGACACGCTGGACGAATTGACCGACTGGCTGCTGGACCGGGCGAAGAACAACCCGAATGAAATCGGCGCGGCGTCGGTGGAGTACCTCCAGGCGTTCGGCTACACCGCGTACGCCTACATGTGGGCGCTGATGGCCCGGGCGGCCTTGGGCAAGGAAAGCCAGGATGATTTCTACGCAAGCAAACTGGGTACGGCGCGGTTCTATTTTGCCCGCCTGCTGCCGCGTATTCATTCCTTGAGCGCATCGGTCAAGGCGGGCAGCGAGTCGCTGTTCCTGCTGGAAGCCAGCCAGTTCTGAAATGATGACGATGTGTAAGCATTTGCTTACACATCGTGCTGGCGTTTTCCCTCTATCGGCAGATTGGATCCAGGGCTAATCTAGCTTCCAAGGACGTAGCGCAGGACGCGCAAAGGCAACAACACGGACACGTAGGATTCTGCCAGGACGGCGGAGTGAAATGGATGTCAGGGAAACAGTCTGCAAAGCCCCGCTTCGGCGGGGTTTTCTTTTGTCTGCGTTTTTTTTTCGTGAGTGGATTTGGCCGTTCGGCCGCCAGCCTGATTGTTTTTCACTGAACCCTGACGAGCGGTCGTGGGTCAATGAGCTATATGGCAACGTAGCCATCGCCAATCAGGAGTCATCCATGGATATCATTCGAATCATCATCGCCATTCTGCTGCCGCCGTTGGGGGTATTCCTGCAAGTCGGTTTCGGCGGGGCGTTCTGGCTGAATATCCTGCTGACGCTGTTGGGTTACATCCCGGGCATCGTGCATGCGGTGTATATCATCGCCAAGCGCTGAATTCATCGGTCATGAAATCCTCCTGTGGGAGCGAGCTTGCTCGCGATAGCAATAGTCCAGTCAACATGTCCATAGACTGACACACCGCTATCGCGAGCAAGCTCGCTCCCACAGTTTGCTTGGCTTCCTATAGATCGCCGTCCATCACCTTGCGATAAAACAACCACTCATGCTCCAGCGCATGCGCCTGGTTCGCAGCCTTGCGAAAACCGTGGCGCTCATCCGGATAGTAGTGCGCCTCGACCGCAACGCCGTTGGCCTGTAAGGCACTGACCATGTCGCGGGTTTGCTGCGGTACCACCACGGCGTCCAGCTCACCCTGGAAAAAGATCACCGGCACGCGGATGTTCCCGGCGTGCAGCAGCGGAGTACGGGCGCGGTAGCGTTCAACGTCCTGCTGCGGGTCGCCGATCAGCCAGTCCAGATAATCACCTTCGAACTTGTGCGTGGCCCGGCCGAGGGCGACGGGGTCGCTCACGCCATAGAGGCTGGCGCCGGCCCGGAATACCTCATGGAACGCCAAGGCGCAGAGGGTCGTGTAGCCACCGGCACTGCCACCGCGGATGAACGCATGACGGCCGTCGATCAGGCCTTGTTCATCCAGGTAGGCGACCACCGCGCAGGCATCCTCGACATCCACCACGCCCCAGTTCAAATGCAACGCCTGCCGATAGGCCCGACCATAGCCGCTGCTGCCGCGGTAATTGAGATCGGCAACGGCAAAGCCGCGCTGGGTCCAATACTGGATACGCGGATCGAACAGGGGATAACAGGCTGAGGTGGGGCCGCCATGAATGAACACCACCAAGGGCGGTTTCGAGGGTGCATTCATGGCCGGGTAAAAGAACCCGTGGGCCTCACCTGACCCGGAGGGATAGCGCAGGGTCCGAGGACGGCTGATCTGTTCGTCGGGCAATGGCGCGACGCCGCCGGCCAGCACCGCCACTTCATGACTCTGCCGCTCGATGGCAATGACTGCCGATGGGCGGGTCGGCGAGGCGGCAATGGCGTAGATGAACCGCTCATCCAGCGCCAGACTGCGAAAGCGGCTATAGGTGCCGGTAAAGTCCTCACTGGCCTGGTCATCGCGACACAGGCCCAGACGCCCGAAACCCGCTTCGGTCCAACTCGCCAGGTAGGTGCGTTCATCCAGCGGCAGCCAGGTACAGCCCCCCAGTTGCCAAGGCGCCGGGGCGTGATCGGCTTCGGCGGCGGGCAGTGGTTCCAGGCCTTGAGCCGACTCCCTCCAGGGCTGCCAATAACCACCGCGATCAGTCAGGCAATAAAGGCGACTGGCCGTGTCGAAGCGCGGTTGCTGGATGGACTCTTCTTCACCGTTGCCCGCGACACAGCGCGGCTCTCCCCAGCCCGAAGCATTGCGCTCGGCCAACATCAACCGCGTTGCTGTCCAGGGTTGATGCGGGCGGCTCCACTCAATCCAGGCGAGCCGCTGACCGTCCGGGCTCAGGGTCGGCGAGGCGTAGAAATCGGCGCCTTCGGCCAGCAGATGTCGTTGATGATCCGCCAACCCGATCGACACCAGGCGATGCTGGTTGGCTTGTTCTTCCACCGCCAGTACCTGGCCGTCGGCGAAACCAAGATCCCCGTAGCGGCACTCACCGGAGGTCAGCGCCACGGGGTGTTCGTCGTTCAGGGATTGGTGATACAGCTGCTGGTCGGCCTCATTGACGAACAGCACACCGTCATTGCTCAGGCAGAACGACCCGCCGCCGTATTCATAGACCCGGCTACGCGCGCTGAACCCGTCCGGCGTCAGGCAGCGGGGCATGGCATCTTGCCAATGCCAGAGCCGACAGGCACCGTCCGCGGGGCGGTATTCATTCCAGAACAAGCCCAGGGGCCCGACCTGCAGTTCGGCGAAGTCGGTGCCGGCGGCAACCGCCTGGGCGGCGCTGAAAGGCTCAGCCTTTAGCGATGAGGCGTGAGTTTCGTTCATTGCGAAAGGCCAACTGTTCAATGGTTTGCGTGGCGTGTTCGGCGTCTTCACGCGCCTTGAGAATCACCCCGTGGTGCTCGGATTTGCTGCACACCGGGTCGGCATTACTGGCGTCCCCCGTGAGCATGAACGCCTGGCAGCGACAGCCGCCGAAGTCCTTTTCCTTTTCATCGCAGGAGCGGCACGGTTCGGGCATCCAGTCATAACCGCGGAAACGGTTGAAGCCGAACGAGTCGTACCAGATATGCTGCATGCTGTGGTCGCGCACATTGGGAAACTGCACCGGCAATTGTCGGGCACCGTGACAGGGCAATGCCGTGCCGTCCGGTGTGACGGTGAGGAAAATGCTGCCCCAGCCGTTCATGCAGCCCTTGGGGCGTTCTTCATAGTAGTCCGGCGTGACAAAGATCAACTTGCACGGATTACCTTCAGCTTCCAGCTTGGCACGGTATTCATTGGTGATGCGCTCGGCACGCACCAATTGTTCCCGGGTGGGCAGCAGGCCGACGCGGTTGAGCTGCGCCCAGCCGTAGAACTGGCAGGTGGCGAGTTCGACGAAGTCGGCTTCCAGGGCGATGCACAACTCGATGATGCGGTCGATCTTGTCGATGTTGTGCCGATGGGTCACGAAGTTCAGCACCATCGGATAGCCGTGGGCCTTCACCGCCCGGGCCATTTCCAGTTTCTGCGCGAAGGCTTTCTTCGAGCCGGCCAAGAGGTTGTTCACCTGCTCGTCGCTGGCCTGGAAACTGATCTGGATATGGTCCAGGCCGGCCTTTTTGAAGTCGCTGATTTTCTGTTCGGTCAAGCCGATGCCGGAGGTGATCAGGTTGGTATAGAAACCCAGCCTGCTCGCCTCGGCGATCAACTCGGCCAGGTCCTGGCGCACCAACGGCTCGCCACCGGAAAAACCCAACTGCGCGGCGCCCATCTCACGAGCCTCGCGAAAGACCTTGAACCACTGTTCGGTGCTCAGTTCCTTGCCCTGCTCGGCGAAGTCCAGGGGGTTGGAGCAGTATGGGCATTGCAATGGGCAGCGATAGGTCAGTTCGGCCAGCAGCCACAGCGGCAGGCCGACTTCCGGCTTGGGCGGCAGGCCGGTAGTGTCAGGCAAGTTCGATCCAGTGCTGTGCACGGGCGACCTCCATGAATTGCTCGATGTCATCACCGAGTTCAGGCACGTCGGGAAACTGCTTGGCCAACGCGTCGATGATCGCCGCGACATCCCGCTCACCGTCGATCAGGCCACCGATCAGTGCAGCGCTGTCGTTCAACTTGATCATGCCTTCAGGATAGAGCAGCACGTGGCCTTTCTGGGCCGGTTCGTACTGGAAGCGATAGCCGGGGCGCCAGCGCGGGGTTTGGCTGCGGTCGAAACTCATAAGGTAATTCCTTTGTGCCAAACCCGTTGGTCGGTCACGGTGTGATAGGGCGGGCGGTTCAATTCGTAGGCCATGGTCATGGCGTCGAGCATGCTCCAGAGGATGTCCAGCTTGAACTGAAGAATCTCCAACATGCGTTCCTGCCCTGCGCGGGTGGTGTAGTGCTGCAAGGTGATCGCCAAGCCATGCTCCACGTCACGCCGGGCCTGGCCCAGGCGGGTGCGGAAGTATTCATAGCCGGCCGGGTCGATCCATGGGTAATGCTGGGGCCAACTATCCAGGCGCGACTGGTGGATTTGCGGGGCGAACAGTTCGGTCAGCGAGCTGCTGGCGGCTTCCTGCCAGCAGGCCCGGCGGGCGAAGTTGACGTAGGCATCCACCGCAAAACGAACCCCCGGCAGCACCAACTCCTGGGAACGCAGTTGGTCGGGGTCCAGGCCCACCGCTTGGCCCAGCCGTAGCCAGGCTTCGATGCCACCGTCTTCGCCGGGTGCGCCGTCATGGTCGAGCAGGCGCTGGATCCACTCGCGACGGATTTCCCGGTCCGGGCAGTTGGCCAGGATCGCGGCGTCCTTGAGCGGGATGTTCACTTGATAGTAGAAACGATTCGCGACCCAGCCCTGGATCTGCTCGCGAGTGGCACGGCCTTCATACATCGCCACGTGGTAGGGGTGATGGATGTGGTAATACGCGCCTTTGGCACGCAGGGCCGCTTCGAACTCGGCGGGGGACAGGGGGGTGTCAGTCATTTCGGTCTCCAGGGAATGCCTGTGGGTTCTGTGGCGTCAGGGTTGGCCTCATCGCGAGCAAGCTCGCTCCCACACGGGTTTTGCTGTGAATCAGGTAGCCAGTACGACTCGGACTACTGTGGGAGCGAGCTTGCTCGCGATAGCGTCCGGTCAGCCAGCATCAATGGCGGCTGAGATCCCACAACCCCGCTCCCACAATCGTCCCGCCTTTCCTACAACTCAATACTCATTCCGTCGTAAGACACTTCAATCTTTCGGCGTACAAGTTCAGCCCGCTCGGGTGAGTCTTCGTCGAGGATCGGGTTGGTGTTGTTGATATGAATAAGGATCTTGCGCGGCAAGGGCAGTTGCTCCAGCACTTCGATCATTCCGCCGGGACCGTTCTGTGCCAGATGACCCATTTCCCGACCGGTGCGCGTGCCGACGCCACGGCGCTGCATTTCATCGTCGTCCCACATCGTGCCGTCCACCAACAGGCAATCGCTGTCGGCCATGATCTCCAGCAACGCCCCGTCAACCTGGCCCAGGCCCGGGGCGTAGAACAGCTTGCCGCCCGTGCGCAGGTCTTCGATGATCAGGCCAATGTTGTCGCCCGGGTGCGGATCGAAGCGGTGCGGTGAATAGGGCGGTGCGGCGCTGCGCAATGGCAACGGGGTGAACCGCAGGTTCGGGCAGGCCGGGATGATGAAACTCTGGTCGAGCTCGATGCGGTTCCAGCTCAACCCGCCGTTCCAGTGGGTCAGCATGTTGAACAGCGGGAAACCGGTACTCAGGTCTTCATGGACCATGTCGGTGCACCAGACTTGGTGGGGGCAACCCTCACGCAGGCTGAGCAGGCCGGTGGTGTGGTCGATCTGGCTGTCCATCAGGATGATCGCGCCAATTCCGGTGTCGCGCAGGGCTCGGCCAGGCTGCATTGGGGCAAAGCCCTGGAGCTGGGCACGAATGTCCGGGGAGGCGTTGCACAGCACCCAGTTCACGCCGTCATCGGACAGGGCGATGGACGACTGGGTACGCGCCTGGGCCCGCAGGCTGCCGTTGCGAAAACCTGCGCAGTTGGCGCAGTTGCAGTTCCACTGGGGGAAACCGCCGCCGGCGGCGGAACCTAGAATCTGGACAAACATGGCTGCTCCATCTGCAAACCGAAATAAAAAACGCCCCGGCTGACCGAGGCGTAGTGCTGCGTGCTTAACCGCCCGCGGCAATCAGCGGCTGGCGAAGTACATAGTGACTTCGAAACCGATACGCAGGTCGATATATGCGGGTTTGGACCAGGACATGGGAATACTCCTTTGGTTGGGGGACTTTGGTTCGATGGAACGGGTGAGATCTATACATATAGTCCACCTCCGTTCGGAGATGTTCAGATGCTTAGGCGCCTATGTTACTAAATCTGACAAATTCGTTCGCCGCGATTCTCGAAGAAAGCTCATTACAGCGGCTGCAATGATCACTGCGCCCCTTGCCAGTGTTCTGGCGGGCAGGTGCCGTTGCTCAGGCAATGCCATCCCCCTTGCGCATCGATTAAACCCTGGGCGGCAGTCTCGAGCTGGGCGCGATCCAGGCACAGGATGGCAGCGGACAGTTGCTCAAGATAATCCGACGGGCGGCCGACCAGCTTGCCTTGCCAGAGCAGTTCGGCGGCCTGGGCGAAGGGCAGGGCGGTGCTTTGGAGCTGGGCGGCGAGCGCCTGCTGCTGGCCGCTCAGGGAGGAATCATCGAACTGCTGGATCAGCGCCGGTAACCCAGCCAGGAATTGCTCGATGTGGGCGATCAACTGCACCGCCGAGAAGCTGGGCGACTGGACGCCGAACAGCAACCCGGTTTGCCCGTCGACCTGCTTCAAGCCGCTGAACACCGCATAACCCAACTGCAACTCGACGCGCAGGCGCTGGTAGAACGGCGTCTGGCACAGCTGCGCCAGCAACCGCCAGGCGGCTTCGTCTGCCAGCGCCAGGGTGGCCGTCGGGCAAAACAGCAACACGGCCGATTCTTCACCGTGGGTCTGGCGCCTATGCCAGATGCGTTGCCTACGCGACGCCGTCGCAAGGCTGACGTCCACGCCGGCAATACCCGGTACACGGGCCAGCGCTGGGCCAAGCGCCCCTTGGGTGGCGGCCGACAGACCGATGGACAGCCCGTCCCAGCGGGCCGTTGTCCACACGTTCTGGTCGCTGTCGGGCAATGGCAACACTGACGATTGCCGGCAATGATTCGGCAGCGCCTTCAACAGCTGTCGAATCGGCATCGACGGGGGGGCGTCACCGGTCCGGGCCATTGACAGCGGTTGGGCAAGCTTCGCCAGAACGTGTTCAAGCACCAGTGGCACCGGCGTCTGCAAACCGACCAATTTCAACAGCCATTGATGAGCGGACGCTTCGAAACTGACGTCCACGCCGGCCTGGCCTGCATCTTCACGCACATCCTGCAGCTGCCGGTCGAGCCTGGATTGAACGTCGAGCGGTGCCTGGGTCGTCAGTTGCCAGCGCAGGTACACCGCGCCTTCACGACCGTTGTCTGGCAGCGCCTGGCTGAACTGCATGGGCGAGCGTTCCCGCCGGCCCCGGGAGCGATCCTGGGCGAAGGTGCGCAAGCCGCGGTGGGCGCTGGTCTGGCCGCGTATCAGCCCGGCGCGAGGCGCTTCGCTGGGTGTTTGCAGGAACGGATTGGGCGCGGGCAATTGCCAGGGTTCCACGGCGTTCTCGACGGGGTGCAGTTGCCTGAGGATTTCCCTGAGCCGAACGAGGTCATTTGCCAGCAGCGGCGCGTCACGTCCTTCACCGTCCCAGCGGGCCAACTGCAAGGCCGATCCTGTCTCCTGTCGACGCTGCAACAGCGCGGTGAATTCCTGGCGCAACGGTGCCCAGTCATCCTGGGCGGCAAAGAAGCCTAACCAGTCGTGCAGCAACGGCTCGATTTGCACCGCCGCCTGCGCGTTGCCGTGCTTGCATTCGATGTGCAGCAGCGCCTGGTCGGCAAACTCATACAATGCGGTGGCCTTGAGGCTGTCCGCCAGGCCACGCTGACGCAACGTGGCAAGCAGGCCACCCGGTTTGCTGGAGTTCAGCCACGTGCAGAGAAAGTCCAGGGCTTGGGGCGAGGCGGCGGGCAACGCTTCGAAGGCGAACAGCAAATCGAGACAACCTTCGCGGACCTGTTGATAACTTGTCTGGGACGACGCCATCAGCTTAGGCGGCGAGAGTCTGGCAACCACTTCACCGGTCGGTACATGGCTGCCGAACTGTTCCGCCAGCGCTTTCAAGGTCTCGATGCTTTGCGGGCCGGCCAGGCTCAGGATCATCTGGCCGCTTTGGTAGAAACGGCGATAGAAGTCGTGCAATGCCGTTTGGAATTCTGCGTGCTCCACCGCGAGACTGTCGCGATTGCCGGCATGAAAGCCCCGCAGCGGGTGGGACGCTGACACGCCGTCGTACAAGGCAAGCTGTCGCTGGGCGGCTGCATCCTGGGACCAGGCGATGAACTCTGCGTGCAGCACTTCCCGTTCGCGCAATTGATCAGCTTCATCCAGGCGTGGCTGAGCGAGCATGTCCCACAGCCGTTGCAACCCGTCGGCGAAGGTTGCGGGAGGGAGCTCGAAGAAAAAATCCGTGGTGCGTTCACTGGTGCGTGCATTGACCTGACCGCCGTGCCGCTGCACGTAGGCCATCAGGTTTTCCCCGGCGGGAAACCGTTCGGTGCCGAGGAAGAGTAGATGTTCGAGCAAGTGCGCCATGCCCGGCCAAGCCAGAGGTGCATCATGGCTGCCAGCGGCGACGCGCAGTACCGCGGCGCTGCGCTTGAGACCCGGGACATGACGCAAGGTCACCCGCAAGCCGTTGACCAGGGTTTCAGTGTGGGGGCGGAGGGAATCGGGGACCGGCATGGGCGCTTCCAAAACAAGGATGCGCCCATGCTAGCGGATCAGGGCCCTTTCTCAATCCTCAATCAGTGTTTGTGCAGGTCGTCGTAAAGCTCGGGGCGGCGATCATGCAGGTAGTTGTAGGCCGCGCGGGAGTCGTCCAGCAGTTGTCGATCCAGTTCACCGACGATCAAGGCCTCGTCCAGCCCCGCAAGCGCCGGGCGACCGCCGTTCGGTGCGGCGATGCTGCTTTGGCCGCAATACTGCAATTCACCTTCGTGGCCGCAGTAGTTGGCGTACGCCACGAAACACTGGTTCTCGATGGCCCGGGCACGCACGGTGACGTCGGCGATGAATTCGTAGGGCTGCATGTTGGCGGTTGGCACCAGGATCAGCTCGGCACCGGCCAGGGCCAGGCGTCGGGCGTTTTCCGGGAATTCCAGGTCGTAGCAGATCAAGAGGCCGAGTTTCCAGCCGTTGAGCTCGACGATGGGCAGCGCGGCGTCGCCGGCGCTGAACATGGCGTGATCGAGGTCGCCGAACAGGTGGCTCTTGCGGTAGTTGGCCAGGCGCTCGCCCTGGGCGTCGATCAGTTGCACGGCGTTGTAGATCTGCCCATCTTCGCTGCGTTCAGGGTAGCCATAGACAATCGCCAGGCCGGCCGCCTTGGCAATGCGGGCGATCTGTTGCGCCCACTCGCCGTTGTAGACCTCGGCCAGTACATTCACCGCATCGACACCGATGTTGTAGCCGGTCATGAACATCTCCGGCAGCACCAGCACATCGGCGCCCCTGGCTTCCAGCGCCACCTGATGCAGGCGTTGCAGGTTGCCGGCCGGATCCAGTGGCAGCGGTGGGCATTGGTAGAGGGCTACGCGCATCGAAAACTCCTTTTATTCGGGCAGGGCGATCGGACCGATCTCGTGGAACACATCACCTGGACCCGGGTTCTCGGCGTGAGTTTCACCGCCGAAGTGCTTCATGATTCCCCACACGGCATTGAGTGAGGTCTGTACCGCGCCTTCGACCCAGGCGGGTGTCCATGAGACGTCATCGCCGGCGATAAAGATCCCGCGTTGTTCGGCCGGCATGTCGTCCTGCATGAAATGCGCGTACATGCGCTGGTTGTAGCGATAGTGGCCGGGCAGGGCGCCTTTGAATGCACCGAGGAAATGCGGGTCGGCTTCCCAGGACACGGTGATCGGATCACCGATGATCCGGGCGGCGATGTCCACCTTGGGGTAGATCTTCTTCAGGGCATCGAGGGCCAGCTTCACGCGTTTTTCCACCGGATGCGGAAGCATTTTCAGCGCATCGCTCATCCAGGAATACGACAGGCAAATCACCCCTGGCTTGTCGTCGCCGTTATCGAACAGGTAGGTGCCACGAGTGAGACGGTCGGTCAGGGTCATGCTCATCAGGTCGCGACCGGTTTCCGGGTCCTTGTCCTTCCAGAACGGCCGGTCGACCATCACGAAGGTCTTCGACGATTGCATGTAGCGGGTGCGGTCCAGGGCCATCCACATTTTTTGCGAGAACAGCGCTTCTTCACATTCGATCTGGGTGGTCAGCAGCCAGCTCTGGCACGTGACCAGCACAGCGGCGTACTCGCGGGTGTTTTCCCAAACGTCCGTCACGCTGAAACGGCCATCGGCCGCACGGGCAATACGCTTCACGCCGCTGCGTGGGGCGCCCAGGTGCAGCGAGTTCAGGCTGGTCCCTTCGGGCCAGTGCGCACAGCGTTCCGGCACGTGGTTCCAGATGCCGTGGGGCACCTGCTCGACGCCGCCGACCACCAGATGCTGATGGTCGTCGCAGTTGGTCATCACGACGCGGAAGATTTCCAGCATCGAATTGGGGAAATCCGAATCCCAGCCACCCGTGCCGAAACCGACCTGGCCGAACACTTCGCGGTGCTGGAACGAGAGCTTGGCGAACGCCTTGGAGGTGGCGACGAAGTCGTAGAAGGTGCGGTCATCCCACAGCGGCACCAAGGTGTTCCACAGTTCCTTGAGGCGTGGCACGTCGCGGTCGCGGATTGCCTGTTGGATGTCGCCGAAGCGCGAACCATCCTCCAGCGCATCGGCCCAGGCGTCGGCGACTTCCTGGAACAGCGCAGGAAGGTCCGCCAATTTCTGTGCGTAATAGGTCTGGCCTTCCAGATCGATGACCGTGCTGCCGGACGCCGGGGTCAGCGGGTTGGGGAACGGTTTGGTCTCCAGGCCCAGCTTGTCGACGTAGTGGTAGAACGCGGTGGACGACACCGGAAAACGCATACCGCCCAATTCGGCAATCACCCCTTCGGCGCCGTTGAACGCCTGTGAGCGCAGGCGCCCACCCATCTTCGATGCTTCGTAGACCACGGGCTTGAGCCCCAGCTTCATCAGCTCGTACGCCGCCACCAGACCGGCGATCCCGGCACCGACAATCGCCACTTCCGTACCGTGGTTGTGGGCGGGAATACTGCCCAGGCCAGCCGGGTGCTCGATCCAGTCGTCAAAAGCGAAAGGAAAGTCCGGCCCGAAAATGGTGATGGGCTTCTTACCGTCTGCTGGGTGGCGATTGTGCTTGTTCATGGCGGACCTTGCTGGGCGACTCGACGCGGTGTTCGCGTCTGAGTATAGGAAAGATGCCAGCCATTCTAGGGAGGGTGGAACACGTTAATAAGACACAATATGTCGTCGTTTTGAGCGGTTTGCAGTCACTTTGACGTATTGATGAGTCGTAATGACGAAACAGGTTCTCTGTGGGAGCGAGCTTGCTCGCGATAGCGGTCTGTCAGTCATGAAGATGTGGCTGAATCAACGCCATCGCAAGCAAGCTCGCTCCCACAAGGTAAGTCACAGGCCCTAGACCGGCTGGCCCCGATCGATCTTGCTGCTGAGGATGATCGAGGTGGTGGTCTTCTCCACGCCGTCCACGCTGCCGATCTGGTCCAGCAACTGGTCCAGTTGCTCCGGCGAGTCCGTGCGCAACCAGGCGACGTAGTCGAACTCACCGCTGACCGCGCACAGCTGCTGGACCTGGGCCATGGCGCTCAAGCGTCGCAGCACGTCCTTGCCCGAGCGCGGTTGGACCTTGATGCCGACGTAAGCCTGCAAGCCGCCGTCAATCACCCGTTGGCCCAGGCGCACGCCATATCCGGTAATCACCTTGGTCTTTTCCAGGCGCGCCAGCCGCGAGGTCACGGTCGTGCGGGCGATGCCCAGTTGCCGGGCGAGCATAGCGACGCTTTCCCGGGCGTTGATTTGCAGCGCCGCGATCAGTTGCCGGTCGATTTCGTCGAGGACGGGAGGGCGGGTGTCAGTCAAAGGGGGGCTCCGGCGCAGGCATCGATGGCGAGCATGTTACAGGCTCCCGCGCTCGAAATAGCGGATGGCGGGTAACGCCAGTGCTTGCCACGCAAAGGCGAGGTCCGCCTGGGACGACCTGAGCCAGATACCTTCCTGGCAAATCAGTTGTTCAGCGGGCAATTGCAATAGAACGTCCAGCAAGACCGACTGCACCGAGCCTTGATCCTCGCTGCTTTCGGTTTCCCAATCGTGCTCGAAACACCGTATCTGCACGTGTTCTTCGTCGAAGCTTTCGAACTGAGGCCGATTGCCCAACCATTGCGGATGTATCCGCAGCGTATGCGCCTGGACATCGAGGAGCAGCAATTGCCAGCCCCGGTAGCTTCCACACTGTTCTGCCACATCGGTTGCCATACAGGTCAGCGCCAGATAGCGGCTGTTGGGTGACCAGACCATCGAGGGTGCCAGATCAACCAATGCGCAACCCGAGGCCGTTAGCAGGTGCCCGCCGAGACGGGGCGTACCGGCACGTACCCAGCTGTCGGCGTATTCCGTCTCGCTGCCGAACAGCCAGGCGGCATCCTGATCATTCGGTGCAGGTTGGATGAAATCACCCTCGGCGGTGGCCGCTTGCGGGCGATCCACCAGGCGCCAAGGCTCGACGGTGCTGAGCTGTGACGCTGTCGGTTGCAACTGCACCGTGTTGTAGAACAGTCGGGATTGTTCGTTTGGACGAAAAAAGGACGAGTCGCTGCCAACCTCCGGCGCGGCGACGTTGAATCGCTGCATCGGGCTGCTTTCCCTATTGTTATCCAGCCGACCTTGAACGACCGCCAGGCTCAGCCGACCATCGCGAAAATCGAGTATTCGCTCTACCCACATCGCAGGTCCTTCCAGCAAGCGTTGCTCCTGCAAGTCTGCTACCACCGCGTGGGTTGTAACGGTCGTTGAACCGTCGAAGGGTAGCAGCGCCAGGTAGCGCCCACATTCGGAGACCCGATGATCCAGCAACCAGGTTCCAGGCACGGACCAGTCGCCGATCCTGCAGCGATAGCCACCCAGGCCTTCGCGATTGTCACCGAGCCATGTCAGGACAGCGCGCACGTCGCCCTGCAACGGTTGCGTCTCGATGCAGGAATCGCCTCGCCGGCCCTTGCTGTCCAGCGGCATCACAATCGCCATGCGGGTCAGCGTGAACTCACCGACCTGCACGCGCCCCTGGGCGTCATGACCGGTCTGGGTTTCGGTATCGCCATGGATACTGTCCAGGCGATAGCCATAAAGGCCGGATCCTGGGCGCGGATAATCGAGGTACGCGCCGATACGCACATGGTCGGCGTCGAGGCCCAGCAGTTCATGCCAGTAGAAGGACGGTTCCGCGGCGCTCTTTACCCAGGGCGAGGGCAGGGCGCGCCAGCCGGTGTCGAGCCGCCACAACCAATACTGGTCGCCCTTCGTTTGACCGCCTTGCTCTTGGGCCAGGCACACCAGGGCGCGTTGATCGGTGCTCCATATCAGCGGTGCGTCTGCCGCCATCAGCAGATCGGACGGTTGCCCGTTGACGCTGACGGTATAGCGCGGCGAAAGCAGGGGATCCAATGGCTGGGCCAAGTCACGAAAGGTAGAGGGCAATGAGATATTACCCAGCAGGCACTGCTGGCCATCAGTGGAGCGCCGTTCAAAGGTCTGCTCAGGATGCCAGTCGGCTTCAAGCCACAGGTCGGCGACAGGCACCAGAGGGGTGACGCTAGCCGTTTGCAGCAGCTCATCGAGTCGGGTTTCGCGAATGCTGTTATCCACCAGCGGGCTATGGCGTCCGCTCAACCGGTCGAGGTCAAAAGCGTCCAACTCCCAGAGTTCGCTGTCGGCGCAGCGGTACAACAGGCGTTGCTGACGGTCGAGGACCACCAGTCCCCATGCCTGTCGGGACGGCACCGGTGCAGCAAAGTAGCGCCCGTCGCTGGAGAACACTGCCGAGGAACCAATGCCTTGCAGGAGCACACCGTCGGGAAACAGATAGTCGCAATACGTCGGGCCGCCCATGGCGATCTCGCCGTGGTTGAAGACCCGGATCGGTTCGCCTTCAGGGGTCAACAGCGGCTCGTTTCCACCCCAGGCACTCGGCCCTTTGCTGGAAACGGGCGCCAACCCAAGGCGCCGTTCCCAGCGACTGACGCAGGCGAGCCCGACGATGATGCCGAAGATCGCCACCAGGATGCCCCACCACTCGGGCAACGCCCGGCCCAGGCTGAAGCCCAGGCCGAACACGGCGCCGACCGTCAATCGCGCAACGCCTCGGCCCATCTCCAAAAAGCCCAGGCGAGCGGCCAGGCCCATCAGCAGCCCGAGGCACACCACCGCCAGCAAAGCCAAAGGGGGCGGCAGTATGGTGACGAAAAAGGCCGGCACCAGGAGGATGCCGAGTTGCCAGAACAGTTCAAGAAACAGTCGGGGGAGGCTGGTGGTGGCGATGATGGGCGTCTCGGTGAGGGAGGGGGCGTTTATCGTAATGGAGTGAAAGATGCTAGCGGGAGGACGCTGTATACGCAAAAGCCGCGCAATGCGCGGCTTTCAAGATGGTGGGCCCACACGGACTCGAACCGTGGACCAAAGGATTATGAGTCCTCTGCTCTAACCAACTGAGCTATAGGCCCTCAGTAGGTCGCGGATTATAGCGACGGTTTCTCGGCTGTGCTATCCGAAAAATCCGATACGGTCACACGAAGAAACGTTGCGGCAAACTCGTCGGCGCACAGGGGCAGGCTGACGATGTAGCCCTGGATCTGTTCGCAACCTTCTTCGGTCAGGAATTGCTGCTGGGCCAGGGTTTCGACACCCTCGGCGATGATGGTGAATTGCATGCTGCGACCCAGGGCGATGATTGCCCGCACGATGGCCGCGTCGTGGGGGTCGTCGGGCAGGCCACGGACGAAGGACTGGTCGATCTTGAGGATGTCCAGCGGCAGGCGCTTGAGGTAACTCAGGGAGGAGTAGCCCGTGCCGAAGTCGTCGATGGCCAGTTGCACGCCGAGGTTCTTCAGTTGGTGCAGCACCGTCAGGGCCTCTTCGGCCTGGCTCATGATGAAGTTCTCGGTAATCTCCAGTTGCAATAAGTCGGGCTGGAGCTGGTGCTCGCGCAGCAGTTGCTCGATTCGCCCCAGCAAGTTGGGTTGGCGCAGTTGGGCGCCGGCCAGGTTGACCGACAGTGGGCCTAGGCTTTCGTAAGTGCTGTTCCATTCGCACAGTTGCCGGCAGGCGCGCTCCAGTACCCAGTCGCCAATTTGCAGGATCATGCCGTTTTCTTCCGCCAACGGGATGAAGTGTTCGGGCGGGACATCGCCAAATGTCGGGTGATACCAGCGAATCAGCGCCTCGGCGCCCACCAGTCGGTTGTCGACGAGGCTGATTTTCGGTTGGAAGGACAGTGACAGCTCGTTGCGTTCAATCGCGCGGCGCAGTTCGTGCTCCAAGGCCACGCGCTCGCTGGCCTGGGCGGTGAGGTCGCGGGTGTATTTCTCCACCCGATTGCGGCCCTTGGCCTTGGAGCGGTACATCGCCGCGTCGGCATTCTTGACCAGCGTGGCGACGTCGCAGCCATCCTGCGGGTAGAGGCTGGTGCCGATGCTGGCGCTGATGAAGAACTCGTGCTCGCCGGCCTGGAAAGGTGCGGTAAAGCAGTTCAACAGTTTCTGGGCGATGTGCTCGGCATCGCTGGGCTGCTGCAGGCCCGGCAGCAGGATAATGAATTCGTCGCCGCCCAGGCGCGCCACGGTGTCGATGTCGCGCAACTGCTCGCGCAAGCGCACGGCGATGCCCTTGAGCAGCAGGTCGCCGACCGGGTGTCCGAGGCTGTCATTGATGTGCTTGAAGCGGTCCAGGTCCAAGAACAGCACGGCACCCTGGCTACCGTTTTCCTGCTGGCTGTTAAGAGCCGCCAGCAAGCGGCTTTCGAACAGCGTGCGATTGGGCAGGCCCGTCAGCGGGTCGTGGTGAGCCTGGTAATCGAGCCGGGCCTGGGCGTGCTTGAGACTGGAGATGTCGGCGAAGACCGCGACGAAATGGGTGATTTGTCGGTCCCGATTGCGTACCGCGCTGATGGTCAGCCAACTGGGGTACAGCTCGCCGTTCTTGCGCCGGTTGGAGATCTCTCCCTGCCAGTGCCCCTCCGCGGTCAACTGGTGCCACATTGCCGCGTAAAACGCGCTGTCATGCAGGCCGGAAGCCAACAGCCGGGGTGTGTGGCCCAAGGCTTCGGTTTCGCTGTAGCCGGTGATTTCAGTGAAGGCTCGGTTCACGGCACTGATATGTTGTTGGGTATCGGTGATCAGCACGCCCTCGGCAGTGCTCTCAAACACGGTGGCGGCCTGTTGCAGTTTTTCCTGCATCATGTGGCGTTCGGTAATGTCCCGGGCGATGGTCAGCATGTAGTCTTCGTTGCCGATGGGCAGTGGGCGGCTGGACACTTCGCAGAGCCGTATCTGCCCGTCGTTGCGACGGATATGGCAGCTGAAATCCCTGACGAAGCCGTCCCGTTTCAGCAGGTCGAGCATCTGCTTGCGCTCGTTGAGATTGACCCAAATGCCCAGGTCCAGGGTGGAGCGGTCCACCGACAGGGCGCTGTTGAAGCCGGTAATGCGGCTGAACCCTTCGTTGACTTCAATCAGCAAACCGTCGCTTTGCCGGGACAGCAGCAGGCCATCGGGCGAGGCGTGGAACGCCTTGGCGAACTTCTCTTCGGACGTCTGCAATTGCTGCTGGGTTTCCTTGAGCTGGCTGATGTCTCGTACCACCACGACCAGGGCTGGCGTTGTGTCGAGGTCAAAGGGCTCAGCGGAGATCAGCCCGGTGAACACCTGGCCGTTGTTTCGGCGAAAGGGCATTTCCAGGTTGCGAATACTGCCGGCCTGCAAACGCTGCAACAGGCTCGGCCCCACGCCTTGGATGCCCCAGATATTCAGTTCGGTTGCGTTGCGCCCCACCACTTCTGCGGCACTCAGGCCGATCTGCTCTTCGAAGGCCTTGTTGACCTCCAGCAGGCAACCGTCCAACAGCCGTGCAATCACCAGGATGTCCGGACACTGGCGGAACACCGAGGCAAATTTCTGCTCCGAAAGACGCAGTGCTTCCTCGGTGCGCTTGGCTTCACTGATATCGATCATCAATCCGCGCATCAGCGGTTCGTGTCCGTGCTCGATCAGGCTGACGATGTCGCGCACCCACAGGCAGCGACCATCGGCCGTGATTACCCGGTAATCAATGCAGTGGTCGCGACCCGCCAGCACTTCATGATCGCAGTAGGTCTGGGCGCGGATCAGGTCGGCCGGATGAATGATGTTGCGCCAGAAGCCGGGGACCAGCCAATGGGAGAGGGGATAGCCCAAGAGGTCTTCGGCGTGAGGCGACACGTAGCTGTAGGTGAAATCGCTGACCCTTGCTTCCCAGGCAATGGCCGACAGGCTCTCCACCAACCCGCGGTAATGGTATTCGCTGCTACGAAGCTCCTGCTCAAGCTCGACCCGCCGGGCGATTTCCGAGCTGAGTCGGCGATTGATGCGAATCACCACCGCCAATATGCCGACCAGGAGCAGCAGCGCAGGCAGGCCGTAAAACAGTAAGTCTGACCAGAGCTGGCGATAGTCGTGCACATTGCCGATCCACTTCTGCTGGATCTCGGCGACCTCGGCCGGGCTCATGTCTGCCAGGACTTTGTCCAGGATGCCCACCAATACCTTGTTGTCGCGAGGAACGGCCATTGCCAATTGATAGCGATAGGGCGTTTCCCCGCTGACATAGAGACCTTCGAGCTTGAGCTGGCGCAGGCTCCAGACACTGGAAGCCAGATCGCCCACTACCGCGTCCACTTCATCGGTTGCCAGCGCTTGCAGGGCTGAACTGACGTTGGGCAGCGCCACGAGGTTCAGGTCGGGATGATGGTTGCGCAGCAATTCATGGGGGGCATAGTTCTCCACTACGGCGATTTTCAGCCCGTATAGCTCCTTGAGGCTGTGGGGCTGGGCGCCACCGCGATGGGCCAGGATGACAATGGGGAAATCCAGGTAGGGGCGGGTAAATGCCAGGTAATTCTGGCGTTCCGGGGTGGACATGATGCCCGGCAATAGGTCGATCTTGCCCTGTACGACCTGCTCGAGCACGGCAGTCCAGCTGGCCGGCTCGATGGGCGTGAGCCTGACAGCCAAGCGTTCACGGATGATCTCGATGTAATCGGCGGCCAGGCCCTGATAGCGGCCTTGATCGTCGCGAAACTCAAACGGCGGCCATGAGGCGTCGATACCCAGGCGCAGGTCGGGGTGGTCCTTGAGCCAGCGGAGCTCCTCATCGGTGAGCGTCAACGCGCCAGCTGTTGCGGTCCAGGTGATCAATGACAGCAAAAGCGCGGCCGTCAGTCTGGGCATCACTGTCTCGTCATGGCTTGGGAGGATGATTCGAGTGTAGACGGGCAACAGGGGGGTGAGGAGCGTAACGAAGGGGATTTTATCTGTGCATAACAAAACCCCCGGCAGGGCCGGGGGTTTTGAAGGTCACTCGTCGAGGAAGGAGCGCAGATGCTCGCTTCGCGTCGGGTGGCGCAGTTTGCGCAACGCCTTGGCTTCGATCTGGCGAATCCGTTCACGGGTCACATCGAACTGCTTACCGACTTCCTCGAGGGTATGGTCGGTATTCATGTCGATGCCGAAGCGCATGCGCAGTACCTTGGCTTCACGGGCAGTGAGGCCGGAGAGTACTTCGCGAGTCGCTTCCTTGAGACTCTCGACCGTGGCGACATCGATCGGAGACTGCATGGTGGAGTCTTCGATGAAGTCACCCAGATGGGAGTCTTCGTCATCGCCGATCGGGGTTTCCATGGAGATCGGCTCTTTGGCGATCTTCAATACCTTGCGGATCTTGTCCTCAGGCATTTCCATGCGTTCGCCCAGCTCTTCCGGCGTCGGTTCGCGACCCATTTCCTGCAGCATCTGCCGGGAAATGCGGTTGAGCTTGTTGATCGTCTCGATCATGTGCACCGGAATACGGATGGTGCGGGCCTGGTCGGCGATCGAGCGAGTGATCGCCTGACGGATCCACCAGGTGGCATAAGTCGAGAACTTGTAGCCGCGACGGTATTCGAACTTGTCCACCGCCTTCATCAGGCCGATGTTGCCTTCCTGGATCAGGTCGAGGAATTGCAGGCCGCGGTTGGTGTACTTCTTGGCGATGGAGATCACCAGACGCAAGTTCGCTTCGACCATCTCTTTCTTCGCGCGACGGGCCTTGGCCTCGCCGATCGACATGCGACGGTTGATGTCCTTGATCTCGGCGATGCTCAGGCCAGTCTCGGCCTCCAGCGCACTGAGTTTCTGCTGGCAACGAATGATGTCCGGCTGCAAGCGGGCAATGGCTTCGGCGTATTTGCTCTTGCCCTTGGCCAATGCATCGGTCCAGCTTTCGTCGACTTCGTTGCCTGGGAACTGGCGCAGGAAATCAGCACGTGGCATGCGGGCGTCACGCACGCAAAGCTGCATGATCGCGCGCTCTTGCTGACGCAAGCGATCCAGGGCACTGCGAACACGCTCGACCAGGCCTTCGAATTGCTTCGGCACCAGTTTGATCGGCATGAACAGCTCGGCCAGTGCCAACAGCTCAGCAATCGCCTGCTTGTTGTTGCGGCCGTGCTTTTTCAGCGCCTTGCGGGTGATTTCCATCTGGTCGGACACAGCGCCGAAACGCTGTGCGGCGATGACCGGATCCGGACCACTTTCGGCTTCTTCCTCGTCGTCGCTCGCTTCGGCGTCGTCGTCATCGGTGTCGTCGTCGGCCTTGACGGCTTTCGCGTCGATCGGCGGCGGCACTTCGGCGGCAGGCGGCGCAATGCCGTCGTCCGGGTCGATATAGCCGCTCAGGACGTCGGACAGGCGGCCACCTTCGGTGGTGACGCGGGTGTACTCGGAGAGAATATGGTCAACCGTGCCAGGGAAGTGCGCGATTGCGCCCATCACTTCACGGATGCCTTCTTCAATACGCTTGGCGATTTCGATTTCGCCTTCACGTGTGAGGAGCTCTACCGTACCCATTTCACGCATGTACATGCGCACGGGGTCCGTGGTGCGACCAATGTCGGTCTCGACCGCTGCCAACGCTGCGGCCGCTTCTTCAGCGGCCGCCTCGTCGGTATCGGCGTCGGCCAGCATAAGGGCATCCTTATCTGGAGCAACCTCGAATACGTTGATCCCCATGTCGTTGATCATGCGGATGATGTCTTCCACCTGTTCCGGATCTGAAATATCCTCCGGCAGGTGGTCGTTGACCTCCGCGTAAGTCAGGTAGCCCTGCTCACGACCCAATAGGATCAACTCTTTGATACGAGACTGCTGTTGCGCTTTTCCGGACATAACACCCTATCCACTGAAGGTCTTGGCGGGCAAAAAACAAGCCGAGGATTATACCTGAGCTGTGACCTCACGCGCCAGTTGAGGTCGGGTTTGATGCGCAAACATTGCGGCTGAGTAAGTCGCGCAATTGGTTTTTCTCTTCGCTGGTCAACTCGCTCTGGCGAGCTTTTCGCAGAAGTTGTTCCAGGTTTCGCTCGCGTTGGCGGGCGGACAAGCTAGTAATGGTGTCGAAAAACTGTTGTTCAAGGTTGTCTCCCTCAATCAGCCATTCCTTCTCGGCCAGGGCCTTCAAAAGGCGTCCCTGCTCGGTCCCGTGCCACCGTGCGATCAACTGGAAAGAGTTTAGCTTGGGGTTCTTCTGCACGGCTTCAAGGAGTGCCACCAGCAATTGCGTATTGCTGTGGTCCTCGGCGGCGAAGTGCCCTGCGTCCTCGACTTTCTCCGCCAGTTGCGGGTGGTGCAGCAAGGTGCGCAAGGCGGCCAGTGTTGGTGGTTCGACGGCGGCCGGCACGCGCGGGGCACGTGGCTGGTCGCGATCGCCGCGCTTGCCGTTCTTGTCCCAGGGTTTCTTGTCCCATTTCTTGCCGCCGCTGCCAGGTTTTTTTGGCGTCCATTCCTGCTGCGGGGCGTAATCCTGCTGGGGTTGATGATAGTCGGCGAAATCCGGCATCGCGTCGTAATCGATGCCTGGGTCATATGCCGGCGGCGCCTCCTGGGGGGCGCTGTGCACCAGTTGGTTGACCGCTTCGCTGTTGAGACCGGTGATCTCGGTCAGGCGCTGGCGCATGAGTGTGCGCAGATTGGCGCCGGGCACCTTGTCGATCAGCGGCGCCGCGAGGGTGGCCATGTGGGCCTTGCCTTCGAGGGAGCGCGGATCGGCTTCTTCGGTCAACTGCTGGAAAAAATAGTCGGCCAGCGGTTGTGCGTGCTGGTTGATCCGCGCACGGAATGCGTCGGTGCCTTCGGAGCGTACCAGGGTGTCCGGGTCCTCGCCCTCGGGCAGGAACAGGAAGCGCGCCCGGCGTCCGTCCTGCAGGCACGGCAAGGTAGCCTCCAGTGCGCGCCAGGCGGCATTGCGGCCGGCCTGGTCGCCGTCGAAGCAGAACAGCACGTTGGGCACGACGCGAAACAGGCGCTTCATGTGCTCTTCGCTGGTGGCCGTGCCCAGGGTCGCGACGGCATTACGCAGGCCTTGCTGGGCCAGGGCGATCACGTCCATGTAGCCCTCGACGACGATGATTTCGTCGAGATTGCGGTTGTTCTTGCGCGCTTCGTACAGGCCGTAGAGTTCCTGGCCCTTATGGAACACCGGGGTTTCCGGGGAGTTCAGGTATTTCGGCTTGTCATCGCCCAGCACCCGGCCACCAAAGGCGATGATCCGTCCGCGTGTGTCGCGGATCGGAAACATGACCCGGTCGCGGAAGCGGTCGTAGCGCTTGCCGGTTTCGGCATTTTCGATCAGCAGGCCGGCGTCGATCATGGCGCGCTGTTGCAGTGTGTCGCTGCTTAGATGCTTGTACAGGTTGTCCCAGCCGGGCGGAGCGAATCCGAGCCCGAAGTCCCGGGCGATTTCGCCCGTCAGGCCGCGGCCCTTGAGATAATCCACCGCGGCCTTGCGTGCTGGGTGGCTTTTGAGAGCCTGGCGATAAAAGTCGGCCGCCGCCGTCAATAGTGGGTAAAGCGGCGAATCGGTCGGTTGGCGTGGTTTGTGCGGTCGACCGCTTTCTTCGCGGGGTATTTCCATGCCCGCGGCTTTGGCCAATTCTTCGACAGCCTGGGGAAAGTCCAGGTTGTCGTGGTCCATGATGAAGCCGAGGGCATTGCCGCCTGCGCCGCAACCGAAGCAATAGTAGAACTGCTTGTCGGGGCTGACGCTGAAAGAGGGCGTTTTCTCTTTGTGAAACGGGCAGCAGGCCGTGTAGTTCTTGCCTGCTTTTTTCATTTGCAGGCGAGAGCTGACCACGTCGACGATGTCGGTGCGGTTCAGGAGGTCGTCAATAAAGCTCTGGGGAATCAGCCCGGCCATGGCGTTCTCATCATCACTGCGCGAAATATGGACCCGAAGTCGGTAGGCGTAACCGGGTCTGGGTTTGAGGCACGCTGAATCGGTGGCTCGACCGGGTCGTCTGCATCATCGCTGTCGGGAAGTGTATCTGCCGATTATCCACTGACGTTAATCACTATCAGTATTCGACTGTTTGAATGTGTTGCGCTGAGTCCGGTAACGGCCGGTCAGGCCTCGGATAGCTCATGAAGCGGGCACGCAAGCAGGTGCCTTGGGCTGATCGTCGTTAGAGGAATCAGGGTGTGCTCGTCGGTAGCCTTGGAAGGCTCGTCAGGAAAGACGTGCACCGCTGGCAAAAGAGCCAGGTCTGACGCGGTGAAGCGGGTTGTCTTGGTCGCGTCTGCGGCTTCGACGGTGAAGCATCAAGCGTTATTCCGCAAATGCCATAAGCCCGGCTTGAGGGCCGGGCTTGGCAGAAGCTTGCTACGGACGTCTGTGTATTAGTACAGACGTACGGCGCGGCGCTGTTCGCGCTGAACTTTCTTGGCGTGACGCTTAACAGCGGCTGCTGCCTTGCGCTTACGCTCAGAAGTCGGCTTCTCGTAGAATTCGCGGCTACGAACTTCAGCCAGAACACCGGCTTTTTCGCAGGAGCGCTTGAAACGACGCAGAGCTACGTCGAAGGGTTCGTTCTCTTTTACTTTGACGGCTGGCATCCAGAGCTACCTTCATTCATTACCGGGGTCAACATCCTCGCGGCAAAAGAGCACTTGAAGACGTCGGTTTTTAAGGGTTGCGGATGTTAACCCCTCAACGCTCGGAATGCAAAGCCTCTGATCGAAAACCGCTGGTCGGGGCACAACGCGGCGACTATTATGCGCGCCTTCGAATTCAGCCTCTACAAGGCGCAAACCCATGCTAGTACTGGGATTAGAAACCTCCTGCGACGAAACCGGTGTCGCACTTTACGACAGCGAACGCGGGCTGCTGGCCGATGCGCTGTTCAGCCAGATCGACCTGCACCGCGCCTACGGCGGGGTGGTGCCCGAGCTTGCCTCCCGCGATCACGTCAAGCGCATGCTGCCCTTGATCCGCCAGGTCCTGGCCGAAGCCGGCTGCGTGCCGACCGAGATCGATGGCATCGCCTACACCGCCGGCCCGGGCCTGGTGGGGGCGTTGCTGGTGGGCGCTTCCTGCGCCCAGGCGCTGGCCTTTGCCTGGGGGATTCCGGCCCTGGGCGTGCACCACATGGAAGGCCACTTGCTGGCGCCGATGCTGGAGTCGCAACCGCCAGAATTCCCGTTCGTCGCTTTGTTGGTCTCGGGCGGCCATACGCAGCTCATCCGGGTTGATGGAATCGGCCAATACGAACTGCTGGGCGAAACCCTCGACGATGCCGCCGGCGAAGCGTTCGACAAAACTGCCAAAATGATGGGCCTCAATTATCCCGGTGGGCCGGAAATCTCCCGGCTGGCCACACAAGGGGTCGATGGGCGCTTCGTGTTCCCGCGGCCGATGTGCGACCGTCCTGGCCTGGATTTCAGTTTCAGCGGGCTGAAGACGTTCGCCTTGAACACCTGGCAACAGCGTGTCAGCGCCGGGGACGACAGTGAGCAAGCCCGTTGCGACATCTCGCTGGCGTTCCAGCAGGCCGTGGTGGAGACTTTGACCATCAAGTGCAAGCGTGCCCTGAAGCAGGCCGGGCTCAAGCGCCTGGTGATCGCCGGAGGCGTGAGTGCGAACCAGGCCTTGCGGACATCGCTGGAGAAAATGCTCGGTGACATGAAGGGCGACGTTTACTACGCGCGGCCGGAGTTCTGCACAGATAACGGCGCGATGATTGCCTTTGCCGGCTGCCAGCGTTTGCAGGCTGGCCAGCAGGAAAGCCTGGCAATCAGCGTGCAGGCGCGTTGGCCCATGGAGCAGTTGCCCCCCCTGTGAAACGGCATTTAAAAATGCCGTTCGCGCCCGGCGAACAGGTCGCGTAGATTGCCCCGGTGGCGCCAGACGATCAGTGCAACCAGCGCGGTCATGGGCAGCAAGGCCGCCGGCTCCTGCCAGGCCAGCAACGGCAGGGTCAGCGGCGTGGCGATCAGCGCGGCCAGGGAGCTGGTGCGGGTCAGGTAGAACGTCAGCAGCCAGGCGCAGACAGCCAGCAGGGCGGCGGGCGGGTATAGGCCCAGCAGCATGCCGGCGGCGGTGGCGACACCTTTGCCGCCACGAAAGCGAAAGTACAGCGGGAATAGATGGCCGATGACGGCACAGACGCCGATCCAGGCCTGTTGCTGCAACGAAAGCCCTGCAAGGCTGGCGATCAATACCGGGACAAGGCCTTTGCAGAGGTCGCCCAGCAGGGTCAGGATGGCAAGTTTGCGTCCGGCCAGGCGCAGCATGTTGGTGGCGCCGGCATTGCCTGAGCCACTCATTCGCGGATCCGGGCGACCGGTCAGGCGGCTGAGCAAAATGGCGAAGGACAGCGAGCCGAGCAGGTAGGCGAGAATCGCCAGTAACCAAAACATGCTAACTATTCCGGGCGAGGACGCCCTGATTCTAACGGGGCATCGCGCCCTTGTCGTGCTGCGGAGAAGAGTGCTTGGACAGAGTGTTTATCGAGGGCCTGGAAGTCGACACGGTAATCGGTGCCTACGACTGGGAGCGAGGCATCCGACAGTGCCTGCGGCTTGACCTGAGCTTCGCCTGGGATAACCGCCCGGCCGCTGCGGGCGACGACCTGACCCTGGCACTCGACTACGCCAGCGTTTCGTCGCGCATCCAGGTGTTTGCCGAGCAGGCGCAGTTCCAGTTGGTCGAAACCTTCGCCGAGCGGCTGGCCCAGGCGCTCATGGACGAGTTCAAGATCACCTGGCTGCGTCTGAAAGTGACCAAGCCTGGCGCCGTGTCGGCAGCCAGCGGTGTTGGCGTGGAGATCGAGCGCGGATGTCGCTGACTCAGGTTTTTCTCGGGCTCGGCAGCAATATCGAGCGCGAAACCCATTTGTGCGCCGGTCTTGAGGCCTTGGCCGGTTTCCTCGTGGACATACGCTGTTCGGCGGTGTTCGAGAGCCAGCCGGTGGGGATCAAGAGCGGACCATTCTTCAATTTCGTCGTATCGGCCTTCACCGACTTGCCGCTGATGGAGCTGGACCGTCGCCTCAAGTTCATCGAGGCGGACAACGGTCGTTACGCGCCGGACCGCAAGGGGTTGCCGCTGGATATCGACGTGTTGTTGTATGGCGAACAGGTCGGCAACTTCGATGGGCTGATCCTGCCGCGCGCGGAAATCCTCAAGAACGCCTTCGTCCTGTGGCCTTTGTCGTTGATCGCACCGGATCGGATTCATCCGGGTGTGGGCAAAAGCTTTGCCACGTTGTGGGAAGAAGCGCAGATCGACCAGGTACTGGCGCCGGTGGCTTTCGAATGGCGAGGTCAGCCGTTGACGCCGTCGAATCTGTTGTGAGGCGGCTGCCGTCATCGCGAGCAAGCTCGCTCCCACATTAGAATTTCAGCGGGCGCATATCTTGTGTTCAGCCGAGGTCCACTGTGGGAGCGAGCTTGCTCGCGATGACGGCGGTACATCCGGCACAAATGCAAGTTGACCCAAAACCCCCGTCAGCTAGCCGCCTCCTTGTAGGCCTTCAACACCCTTAGGCGCTCGCGCTTGATCGCCTCGCCCAGCTCCGGCCCCTTGAAGCCCTTTTCCAGCAAAGGCTGCACCGCCACCCCCCGAGCTGCCTCTGCCGCCCCCCGCAAATAATCAGCCTGTGGATAACTTCGCTGCTCCAGCCCCTTGCGCCCCCGCGCATCCATCTCGCATGCCGCAATGAATTCCTCGAAGCGCTGGGGGCGACGGTACACATCAAAACTTTGTAGCAGCTCAAGCAGCGTAGACGCCTTCAGTTCAAGGGCGCGATGGCCATGGGTGTGGTACTGGCCAACCAATAACGCCAGTTCCTGACAGTCGCGCGGTGCTTTGAAGCGTTCGTTGACAGCTTTGATCAGCTTCAATCCCGTGTGCTCATGGGCGATGTGTCGCGGCCATTCGTGTTGAGGCGTCAGACCTTTACCCAGGTCATGGAGCAGGCAGGCCCAGCGGACCGTTAACGGTTGTTGGTGCAGTGCTGCTTGCGCCAGCACGCTCAGGGTATGGATGCCGGTATCGATTTCCGGGTGATGGGCTTCAGGCTGCGGCACGCCGAACAGCGCATCGACCTCGGGCATCAAGACCTTGAGGGCCGTGCAGTCGCGCAAGACCTGGATAAATACCTGTGGTTGTTTTTCCATGAGGGCGCGGGAAATTTCTTTCCAACTGCGCTCAGCCGTCAACGCCTCCAGTTCGCCGGACTCGCTGAGCTGGCGCATCAGTTCGAGGGTTTCGTCCGCCACCTTGAAACCCAGCGGCGCATAACGCGCGGCAAAGCGGGCAACCCGCAAAACTCTGAGCGGATCTTCGGCGAAAGCGGGAGAAACGTGACGCAGTATCCGGGCTTCCAGATCGCGCTGGCCGTGGTACGGATCGGTCAGGTTGCCATGGTCATCTTCTGCCATGGCGTTGATGGTCAAGTCCCGGCGAACCAGGTCCTCCTCCAAGGTCACTTCAGGACTGGCATGGAACACGAAGCCGCCATAGCCGCGGCCACTTTTGCGCTCAGTGCGGGCGAGGGCGTACTCCTCGCCAGTCCTCGGCTCGAGGAATACCGGAAAATCGGCCCCCACGGGGCGAAAACCCTTGGCGAGCATTTCCTCGGCGGTGGCCCCCACCACGACCCGATCGACGTCAGTGACGGGAATGCCCAGCAGGCGATCGCGAACGGCGCCGCCAACTTTATAGATCTGCATAAAAAACCTCCGTTGGTCCGACAGGATAACCTTTGCGTCAGACGTCCGGAGGCGAAAACGGGATCAAAGATGAATGACGGCCAGGTCCAGGCGGCCATAGTCGCCTTCGGCTTGTTCGCTTCTGGGGGGCACGTGATGGGTTTTCATCACTTGGTCGCCTTGCAGGGTTTCCAGGTGGATGTCGAAACCCCAGAGCCGATGCAGGTGCTTGAGCACTTCATCGGTGGAGTCACCCAATGGTTTGCGGTTGTGCGCCTGGTGCCGCAGGGTCAGCGAGCGGTCTCCGCGGCGATCGATGCTGTAGATCTGCACATTAGGCTCGCGATTACCCAGGTTGTACTGCGCCGCCAGGGTTTCGCGGATGATGCGGTAGCCGCTCTCATCGTGAATGGCGGGTACCACCAGGTCATCTTTCTGGTCGTCATCGAGGATGCTGAACAGTTTCAGATCGCGAATCACCTTGGGCGAAAGGTACTGCAGGATGAAGCTTTCATCCTTGAAACTGCTCATGGCGAATTTAATGGCGGACAGCCAGTCCGAACCGGCAATTTCCGGGAACCAGTGACGATCTTCCTCGGTAGGGTTTTCGCACATGCGTCGGATGTCGCGATACATGGCGAAACCCAGTGCGTAGGGGTTGATACCGCTGTAATACGGGCTGTCGAAGCCAGGTTGGAATACCACGCTGGTGTGGGACGTCAGGAACTCCATCATGAAGCCGTCGGTGACCAGGCCTTCGTCGTACAGGTCGTTCATTAGCGTGTAGTGCCAGAACGTGGCCCAGCCTTCGTTCATCACCTGGGTTTGGCGCTGTGGATAGAAATACTGGGCGATCTTGCGCACGATGCGCACGATTTCCCGCTGCCAGGGCTCCAGCAATGGTGCATGTTTTTCAATGAAATAGAGAATGTTCTCCTGGGGCTCGGCAGGGAAGCGGGCATTGTCTTTTTCGTTGTATTTGTCCGCACCTTTGGGAATGGTGCGCCACAGATCGTTGATCTGTTTTTGCAGGTGCTCTTCGCGGTCCTTCTGGCGCCGACGTTCTTCTTCGGCGGAAATCGGATACGGTCGTTTGTAGCGGTCCACGCCGTAGTTCATCAGGGCGTGGCAGGAGTCCAGCAGGTCTTCCACCGCGTCGATACCGTGGCGCTCCTCGCATTGCATGATGTACTGCTTGGCGAACACCAGGTAATCGATGATCGAACTGGCATCGGTCCACGTGCGGAACAAGTAGTTGCCTTTGAAGAAGCTGTTGTGCCCGTAGCAGGCATGCGCCACCACCAGGGCCTGCATGCAGATGGTGTTTTCTTCCATCAAGTAGGCGATGCAGGGGTCGGAGTTGATCACGATCTCATAGGCCAGCCCCATCTGGCCGCGGCTGTAGGATTTCTCGGTGCTGAGGAAGTGCTTGCCGTAGGACCAGTGGTGATAGCCCAGCGGCATGCCGACCGACGCGTACGCGTCCATCATTTGCTCGGCGGTGATGACCTCGATCTGGTTGGGGTAGGTGTCGAGGGCATAACGGTCCGCGATACGGCTGATTTCGCGGTCGTAGGCCTTGATCAGCTCGAACGTCCATTCGGAGCCGGTGGAAATGGGCTGGCGTTTCTGCTCTTTTTTGGCGGTCATGTCACTAACCTGCGCTGGAAGAGTTCACGGAAGACCGGGTAGATATCCCCGGCCGAGACCAGTTGCTGTTGGGCAAACGTGTCGGAAAAAGCTTCGGCAATCCGTTCGTATTCGTACCACAGGGCTTGGTGTTCCCGTGGGGTAATTTCCACATAGGTGTAGTACTGGACGAACGGCATGATCTGGTTGATCAGGATGTCACGGCAGATCGGTGAGTCGTCGTTCCAGTTATCTCCGTCCGACGCCTGGGCCGCATAGATGTTCCATTCGTTGGCGGGGTAGCGTTCGGCCATGATTTCCTGCATCAGCTTCAACGCGCTGGAAACGATGGTGCCACCGGTTTCCCTGGAGTAGAAGAACTCCTCTTCGTCCACTTCTCGGGCGCTGGTGTGGTGGCGAATGAAGACCACATCGATCTTGTCGTAGTTTCGTTTCAGGAACAGGTACAACAGGATGAAAAAACGCTTGGCGATGTCCTTGGTGGCCTGGGTCATGGAGCCGGACACGTCCATCAGGCAGAACATCACCGCCTTGGAACTGGGGTTTGGCTGTTTCACCAGCAGGTTGTACTTGAGGTCGAACGTGTCGAGGAACGGGACGCGGTGGATGCGTGCGCTGAGTTTCTCTATTTCCGCTTCAAGGTCTTGAATGTCGCCAAAATTGTCGGGTTCTTCGCATTTCAGGCGAGCCAGCTCTTCCTTGGCTTCGCGCAGTTTGGCCCGGCTGCTGCCCGACAGCGCGATGCGCCGGGCGTGGGCCGAACGAAGGGTACGGATAATGTTGATGCGTGAAGGATTGCCTTCATTGCTGATACCGGCACGCACGGTCTTGAAGGTATCGGTACCAGTCAGGTTGCGCTTGACCAGGTTCGGCAGTTCCAGATCTTCGAACATGAACTCCAGAAATTCTTCCTGGGTGATCTGGAAGACGAACTCATCCATACCTTCGCCGGAATTGCCTGCCTTGCCAGGGCCCTTGCCGCCACCTCCACCCTGAGGCCGGGGGATGTGCTCGCCACTGGTGAACTCCTTGTTGCCAGGGTGCACGACGGTCTGTTTGCCGCCGCGACCATGGTGAAGCACCGGCTCGTCGATGTCGCGGCCGGGGATGCTGATCTGTTCGCCGTGTTCCATATCGGTAATGGAGCGCCGGCTGACCGCCTCTTCGACGGCCTTCTTGATGTGGTCACGGTAACGCCGCAGGAACCGCTGGCGGTTCACCGTGCTCTTGTTCTTGCCGTTAAGGCGTCGGTCGATCACATAGCTCATAGGCCCCTCCGGGGGAGCTTCAAGTCGTAAGCCTCAAGCCGTAAGGGGCGTGGCGTCGAACCTTGGGCCCGACGCCGTTCCCTTGCAGTTTGTAGCTAGAAGCTTGCCGCTGCTTATTGCGATTTCCGGACCCGCAGGTACCACTCGGAAAGCAGTCGTACCTGTTTGTCGGTGTAGCCACGTTCGACCATGCGTGTGACGAAGTCGTTGTGTTTTTGCTGGTCCTCCTTGCTGGCCTTGGCGTTGAAGCTGATGACGGGTAGCAGGTCTTCGGTGTTGGAGAACATTTTCTTCTCGATGACCACCCGCAGCTTTTCATAGCTGAGCCAGGTTGGGTTCTTGCCGTTGTTGTTGGCCCGGGCGCGCAGCACGAAGTTGACGATTTCGTTGCGGAAATCTTTCGGATTGCTGATGCCCGCCGGTTTTTCGATTTTTTCCAGCTCCTCGTTGAGGGCCACGCGATTGAGTATCTCGCCGGTTTCCGGGTCACGGTATTCCTGGTCCTGGATCCAGAAGTCTGCGTACAGCACGTAGCGATCGAAGATGTTCTGGCCGTATTCGCTGTAGGACTCCAGGTACGCCGTCTGGATTTCCTTGCCGATGAACTCGATGTAGCGCGGCGCCAGGTATTCCTTGAGGAAACGCAGGTAGCGTTCGCGGGTTTCGGCCTGGAATTGTTCCTGTTCGATCTGCTGTTCCAACACATACAGCAGGTGTACGGGGTTGGCCGCGATCTCGTGGGGGTCGAAGTTGAAGACCTTGGACAGGATCTTGAACGCGAAGCGTGTGGACAGCCCATTCATCCCTTCGTCGACCCCCGCGTTGTCGCGGTATTCCTGGATCGACTTGGCCTTTGGATCGGTGTCCTTTAGGTTTTCACCGTCGTACACACGCATCTTCGAATAGATGTTGGAGTTTTCCGGCTCCTTGAGACGCGACAGCACCGTGAACTGGGCCAGCATCTTCAGGGTGTCGGGGGCGCAATGAGCCTTGGACAGCGAACTGTTGAACAGCAGCTTGTCGTAGATCTTCACCTCGTCGGTCACGCGCAGGCAGTACGGCACCTTGACGATATAGATCCGGTCGATGAAGGCTTCGTTGTTCTTGTTGTTGCGGAAGGTATGCCATTCCGACTCGTTGGAGTGAGCCAGCAGGATGCCGGTGAACGGAATGGCCCCCAGGCCCTCGGTGCTGTTGTAGTTGCCTTCCTGGGTGGCGGTCAGCAGCGGGTGGAGCACCTTGATGGGCGCCTTGAACATTTCGACGAATTCCATCAGGCCCTGGTTGGCCCGGCACAGTGCACCCGAATAGCTGTAGGCGTCGGCGTCGTTCTGTGGGAATTCTTCCAATTTGCGAATATCGACCTTGCCCACCAGGGCCGAAATATCCTGGTTGTTTTCGTCCCCCGGTTCGGTCTTGGCCACCGCGATCTGGTTGAGGATCGACGGGTAGAGCTTGACCACCCGGAACTGGCTGATGTCACCGCCAAACTCGGCCAGGCGCTTGGTCGCCCATGGCGACATGATGGTACTGAGGTAGCGGCGTGGAATGCCGAAGTCTTCCTCGAGGATCGCGCCGTCTTCGGTGGCGTTGAACAGCCCCAGGGGCGATTCGAACACCGGCGAGCCCTTGATGGCATAGAAGGGCACTTTTTCGATCAGTTGTTTGAGTTTTTCGGCCAGGGACGATTTACCGCCACCCACGGGGCCGAGCAGATAGAGGATTTGTTTCTTCTCTTCCAGGCCTTGGGCGGCGTGGCGGAAATAGGACACGATCTGGTCGATGCATTCTTCCATCCCGTGGAAGTCCTCAAAGGCCGGATAGCGGCGAATCACCTTATTGGAGAAGATCCGCGAAAGCCTCGAGTTGGCCGAGGTATCCAGCAGCTCCGGTTCTCCGATGGCCAGCAACAGACGTTCCGCAGCCGACACATAGGCACTGCGGTCCTGCTTGCAGAGTTCGAGGTATTCCTGCAGCGAGTATTCCTCTTGCCGCGTGGACTCGAAACGTTGCTGGAAGTGGCTAAAAATGCTCATGACGTCACCTCGCTCGATACGTGGAGCCGGTGTCGGATCAATCAGTCGATGCTGGACAGCCGCTGGGAATCCAGTTGCCGTTTACCCCCCAGAATGCTTTCAAGAATGCAGGCTCCTGAAAGCTGACTCCCGATGACCCGCGCGCCGGTGTACCGGCTCTCCCCTGTTTTGGATGGCCTGAGGCTAAGGATAGTTCGGAATCACGGAGGTAAAGGTGGAATACGTAATTAGTTGTGGCAGACCGTTCGTCTGCCAGCGTCCAAACCCACGGTTCACGCGGGCTTGGGCGACATAAAAAATTATTCCTGATTGCCTTGAGCTATTTCTGCAGGATAAGTCGTGCGCCATAGCTCAAAACCGCCGTCCAGGCTGTAGACGTCGCTGAAGCCTTGGCTGATCAGATAGGCGGCTGCGCTCTGGCTGGAGTTGCCGTGATAGCAGACCACGACGGTTGGCGCATCGAGGTCGGCGGCACGGATGAAGTCGGCGATGGAATGGTTATCCAGATGCTGGGCGCCACTGATATGCGAAGCCGCGAACGTGGCTGGGTCGCGAACGTCGACGACGACCGCGCCTTGCTCGCGCAGGGCCTGGGCCTGTTCCGGGGGGATGCGTTTGAATTCGGTCATGAGGGACTCCTGTAGCTTGAGCGCAACACCGGTCAAACGGCGGTGCCGGTCGGCAATGGTGCAGTGGTCGGGTGATGGATTGTGGCGTGGCCCTGTTCGTCGCAATCGCAACGCAGCTGCTCGCCCGTGTCGACGTTCATCAGCGTCATGGCGCTGCCCCACACGCAGCCGGTATCGAGGGCAAATACGCCGGGTTCGTCGGATTGACCTCCCAATGCCGCCCAGTGCCCGAAAATGATCTTCAGGTGACGGGTCTTGCGCTCGCTGTGCTTGAACCAGGGGGCATAGCCAGGTGGTGCGGTCTCGATGCCTTCCTTGCCCTTGAGATCGAGCTTGCCGTCGCGGGTGCAGAAGCGCATGCGCGTGAAATAATTGGTGATGACGCGAAGGCGGGCGCTGCCGGTGAGGTCGTTGTCCCACTTGACCGGCTCGTTGCCGTACATGCCATCCAGGTAAGGGGCGAACAGATTGTCGTCGCGCAATGCCTGTTCCACCTCGGCGGCGCACTTGAGCGCCTTGCGCAGGGACCACTGGGGCGGGATGCCAGCATGGACCAGCGCGAGGTTGCGTTGCTCGTCGTAATGCATGAGCTTTTGCTGGCGCAGCCACTCCAGCAGTTCAATGCAATCGGGGGCGGCGAGTATTTCGCTCAAGGTATCGGATTTTTTCAGGCGCTCGATGTTCTGCCAGGCGGCCAACAGGTGCAGGTCGTGGTTGCCGAGCACACACACCAGCGACTGGCGGATGCTGTAGAGAAAGCGCAGCGTCTCAAGGGACTGCGGACCCCGGTTGACCAAGTCACCCACCAGCCACAACGTATCTTTTTGCGGATCGAAGGCGACGCGTTCCAGCAGGCATTTGAGCGGGTCGAGGCAGCCTTGCAGGTCGCCGACCGCATAGGTGGCCATTAGTGCAGGGCTCCGGGCACGGCCAGGCGAAAGGGCTTGATGACGGCATCGAAGCGTGTGCCATCCTCGGCCAGCATCTGGTAGGTACCCTGCATGGTGCCGACCTTGGTGGTCATCACCGTCCCGCTGCTGTAGCTGTGGCTTGCGCCGGCGTCGATCAACGGCTGCTGGCCAACCACGCCTTCACCGCGCACTTCTTCGACATGACCGTCGCCGTCGGTGATGACCCAGTGCCGCGACAGCAGCCTGGCCGGCAACGAGCCGTTGTTGCGCACGGTAATACTGTAGGCGAAGGCGAAGCGGTCATGCTCGGGTTGCGACTGTTCTGCCAGAAAACGGGTGGTGACGCTGACGTCGACCTGGTAACGAGGATCAGACATGCAAATAAGGCCTTAAAAACGAAGCGGGACGCGGGCGCGACTCAGGAGATCAGTCTAGGCCAAGTATCGGGTAGTAGACCAGACTGGCGTACTGCCCGATAGCGCTCGTCACCCGTTCAGTTGGCGTCGGCTTGCGGAGCGGCCTGTTCGCTGAGCTTGTCGGCCAGGCGTACGAACGCCGCCAGGTCCAACTGCTCGGGGCGCAGGCTGCCGTCGACGCCGGCGGCTTCGATTTCGGCGCTGCTGAGCAACAGTTTCAAGGTGTTGCGCAAGGTTTTACGGCGCTGGTTGAACGCTTCGCGCACCACCCGCTCCAGCAGGCGATGATCTTTGGCCGGGTGTGGCAGGACAGCATGGGGCACCAGGCGGACGATGGCCGAATCGACTTTTGGCGGCGGGTTGAATGCACCCGGACCGACGTTGAACAGGTGTTCGACCCGGCAATGGTACTGGACCATGATCGACAGGCGACCCCAGTCGCCACCGCCAGGGCCGGCGGCGAGGCGCTCGACCACTTCTTTCTGCAGCATGAAGTGCATGTCGCGGATCAGACCGGCATTGCTCAACAGATGGAAGATCAACGGCGTGGAAATGTTGTACGGCAGGTTGCCCACCACCCGCAGGCTGTTCGGCTCGGCGTTCAGGCTATTGAAGTCGAACTTCAGCGCGTCGCCCTGGTGCAGGCTGAAGTTGCTCTTGCCGGCGAACTGTTGGTTAAGAATCGGGACCAGGTCTTTGTCCAGTTCCACGACGTCCAGTTGCGCGCCGCTGTCGAGCAGGCCCTCGGTCAGGGCGCCCTGGCCCGGCCCGATTTCCAGCAGGCGGTCGTCGGGCTTGGCCCGGATGGAGCGCAGGATGCGATCGATCACGCCGGCGTCATGCAGGAAGTTCTGGCCGAAGCGCTTGCGCGCGCGGTGTTGGTATTGCTCGGTCATAAATGGGTCTCGGCCATCTGGTAGGCGGTTTCCAGCGCGACTTGCAGGCTGCCCGTATCGATCTTGCCGCTGCCGGCCAGGTCCAGGGCGGTGCCATGGTCCACGGAGGTACGGATGATCGGCAGGCCTAACGTCACGTTGACGGCCGCACCGAAGCCTTTGTACTTCAGCACGGGCAGGCCCTGGTCGTGGTACATCGCCAGCACCGCATCGCAGTGCTCCAGATATTTGGGGGTAAACAGAGTGTCGGCAGGCAGCGGGCCACGCAGGTCCATGCCCTCGCTGCGCAAGCGCTCCAAGGTGGGTTCGATGATGTCGATTTCTTCACGGCCCAGGTGTCCGCCTTCGCCGGCATGGGGGTTGAGCCCGCAGACCAGGATGCGTGGCCGGGCGATGCCGAATTTTTCCTGGAGGTCGGCGTGCAGGATGCGCGTGACCCGTTCCAGGCGTTCCGGGGTAATGGCGTCGGCGATGTCCCGCAAGGGCAGGTGGGTGGTCACCAGGGCCACACGCAGGCCACGGGTGGCGAGCATCATCACCACTTGCGCGGTGTTGGTCAGCTCAGCCAGGAATTCGGTGTGCCCGGAAAAGGCAATCCCGGACTCGTTGATCACGCCCTTGTGCACCGGAGCGGTGATCATGGCGGCGAACGCTCCGTCCAGGCAGCCTTGGCCAGCGCGGGTCAGGGTTTGCAGGACGAACGCGGCGTTGGCCTGATCCAACTGCCCGGTGACGACCGGGGCGCCCAACGGCGTATCCCAGACATACAGGCTGTTGGCGGGCGCCGGAGCATCCGGCCAGGCCTGGGGTGACACCGGCAGCAGGTCAACAACCACCCCCAGTTGCGCGGCCCGCTCAAGGAGCAGCTCGCGACTGGTGATAGCTATCAGGGGATGTGGCTGGGGTTGCGAGGCGAGCAGCAGGCACAGGTCGGGACCGATGCCGGCTGGTTCGCCGGGTGTCAGCGCGAAACGCTTGGGTTTCACTGCGCTGCCTGGTCTGCACCAGGAAGTTTGATTTCAACGTAGGCTTCGTCGCGAATCTGACGCAGCCAGGTTTGCAGCTCTTCGTCGTATTTGCGGTTACGCAATACGGTCATCGCCTGCTGTTCGCGCGCCTGGGTGGTGCTGTCGGTGGCGCGGCGGCCAAGGACTTCCAGCACGTGCCAGCCATAAGGGCTCTTGAACGGCTTGGACAGCTGGCCTTGCGGCGTGTCGGCCATGACCTGGCGGAACTCGGGAACCAGCGCATTCGGGTCAACCCAGTTCAGGTCGCCACCGTTGAGGGCCGACCCCGGGTCTTCCGAGAAGCTCTTCGCCAGTTCGGCGAAGTCTTCGCCCGCTTCGATGCGGTCGTAGAGTTTCTCGGCCAGGCGCTTGGTCTCGGCTTCGCTGCGAATCTCGCTTGGCTTGATCAGGATGTGGCGAACATGTACTTCGTCACGGACCTGGGTTCCGCCACCGCGTTTTTCCAGCACTTTCAGGATGATGAAGCCGCCTGGCGTGCGTGCTGGCTGGGTGATGTCGCCCACGGCCATGGCGCTCAGTTCACGGTCGAACGGAGGTGGCAGTTGAGCGGGCTTGCGCCAGCCCATGTCGCCGCCTTCCAGGGCGTTGTCGCTGCCCGACTTGGCTATAGCCATCTGGCCGAAATCAGCGCCTTGCTTGAGCTGCTGGTAGACATCCATTGCCTGGCGATAAGCGCTCTGGATGGCTTCGGAGTTGGCGCTTTCCGGGGTAGGAATCAGGATGTTCGCCAGGTGCAGCTCTTCGGAAAGCTGCATCTTGCCCAGGTCGGACGCAAGGAAGTTCTTCACTTCCTGCTCCGACACCTGGATGCGTTCGGCGACACGGCGCTGGCGCACACGGCTGATGACCATTTCGCGGCGGATCTGATCGCGGGCGTCCTCGTAGGAGAGGCCGTCGCGAGCCAGGGCGGCGCGGAACTGGTCGATGCTCATGTTGTTGCGCTGGGCAATGGTGCCCACGGCCTGGTTCAGTTCTTCATCGGTGATGCGAATGCCGGAACGTTCGCCAATCTGCAATTGCAGGTTTTCGACGATCAGGCGCTCGAGCACTTGTTGGTCCAGCACGCCCGGAGGCGGCAGGCCACCGCCGCGCTTGGCGATGGTTTGCTGCACTTCATGGACGCGTTGGTCCAGCTGGCTCTGCATGACCACGTCGTTGTCGACGATGGCCACCACTTTATCGATGGACTGTACCGCGGCGTTGGCCGCGGTACCCAGGAACAGCGCGCCCAGCATCAGCGGGCGCAGACAATCAGAAAGCTTGATCTTCACGTTCACGATAACCTTGGATGCCTTTGTCGAGGAAGCTCTCTACCTTGGCGCCGGTCAGGCCGCCGAGTCCCTTCAGAACAATTTGGAGGAAGACGCCGTGGTCGCCTTTTTCGTTTTCCGGGGCGGCCTGACTGAACTCTTCATAGTCGACCCAGTAACGGTTGATCAGGCGCAGTTTCCAGCAGCAGTTGTCGTATTCGAAACCACCGAAGGCTTCCAGGGTACGGTTGCGGTTGTAGTCATACTGCCAACGGCTGATGACGTTCCACTGCGGCACGATCGGCCAGATGACCGAGAAGTCGTGCTGCTTGATCTTGTAGTAGTCTTTCACGTAGCCAGGTGTGCCTGGTGTGCCGTAGTCGCCGCCGCCCACTTGCCACTGACCGGTAGCCTCGTCGTAGCGGACTTGGTCGTTGCGATAGCGGTAGCCAGCGTTGATGACCTTGTTCGGGTTGTCTTCCGGCTGATAATGGAACATCGCGCTACCCGAGCGAGGACTGCGGGTGTCTGGGTCCCAGTTGTAGGTGGCGGTGGTGCGCCAGTCGCGATTCCAGCGGTATTCGTATTCCAAGGCATACGGGGAAACGTCCGACTTGGCGTCCTCGCGTGTCTTGAAATCGATGCCTGGCAACTGCACTTCGCGATCCTTGAAGTACAGGGCTTGGCCGACGCTGACGCGTTGGCGTTCGAAGCCGTTTTCTTCGATCCAGCGGCTGGTTACGCCCAAGGACAGTTTGTTTTCGTCGCCGACACGGTCGGAACCGGTAAAGCGGTTGTCCCGGAACAGCGAGGAATAGCTGAAAGTCGATTCGCTGGTATCGAAGACCGGAATGTCGCTCTGATCCTTCTCTGGTACATAGAGGTAGAACAGGCGTGGTTCCAGGGTCTGGCGATAGTTGGTGCCGAACCACTGGGTGTCGCGGTCGAAATACAGGCCACTGTCAATGCTGGCGATCGGAACGCCACGGCTTTGGCTGCTGCTGTAGGTGCCGCGCAGACGATCGGCCTCGGCGCTCTGCGAAGCAACCTGCGATTTACCTCTGCTGTCCAGATCCAAATCATATTGGGTGTACTGGTATTTCAGAGACGGCTTGATGTAGCCATAGGTCGCTTCCATCGGCAGGCTCATGACCGGTGCCAAATTCAGGCGATTGCCATTAGCCCGCGCAAGGCCGCGGATGTTGTTATCCAGCCACGGTGTTGTATCACCTTCTTCGTTGCTGTAAAGGCCATTCCTCAAGTCCCGATCAAACCGAACCAATTCCGTCTTGTAAGCGAAATCCAGGCCGTAGGGATGCTGAGGTAGTGCGCCATCAAAGGTTATTTGAGGCAGACGGTTATAAGGCGTGATCTTCGAAATCGTCGCCATCTGATAAGCCTGGGCATTCAAGCGGGCAACATAATTATCACCCCGATAGCTGATGGCCCCTTGCTGGTTTACATAATCCCTGGACTCGACGCCGATCTGATCGGTCTCCAGATCCTGGAAGTAGTAAGGATCGCTGATCTTGGTGTAATCGACTTCCGTCAGCACGCGCGAATCGAGCCCGCCCTTGTGCTGCCAGTTGTACATATAGCGGGTCTTGCTGTAGTCGGACTGCTTGGCGCGCTCGTCTTCTTCATCATTAAGGTAAGCCGCACCGAACTGACCTTCGCTGGACTTGGTCAGGTAGCGGAACTCGCCTTCCATCAACAGGCCACGCTTGCTCATGTAGCGCGGGTACAACGTGGCGTCGTAGTTCGGTGCCAGGTTGAAGTAGTACGGGGTGACCAGCAGGAAGCCGGTATCGGTGCCGCTGCCGATGGTCGGCGGCAGGAAGCCGGACTGGCGACGGTCGTCGATCGGGAAATAGATATAAGGCGTGTACAGGACTGGAATGTCCTTGACCCGCAGCGTCACGTTGGTCGCGGTGCCGAAGCCGGTAGCCGGGTTCAGGGTGATGTTGTTGCCCTTGAGCGTCCAGGCGTTGCTGCCCGGCTCGCACGTGGTGTACGTACCGTCCTTGAGACGGATGATCGCGTTCTCGGCGCGCTTGGCGTACAGCGCGTTACCGCGGATGCGCGACTTGTGCATCACGTATTCGGCGTTGTCGACCTTGGCTTCGCCGGTGTCCAGTTGTACATCGGCGTGGTCGCCGACGATCAGCGTACCGTTGTCGCGAACCCGCACGTTGCCGCTCAGCTCGCCACGGTTCTCGGCCTGGTACAGGCTGGCCTCGTCGGCCTCGACCTGCATGCTGCCCTGGCGCATGACCACGTCACCGGCCAGGGTCGCCACCTGTTCTTCCTGCTGATAGCGTGACGCCTTGGCGCCGAGGAAGGTGGGGGCGTCGCTCTTGGCGGTCTTGTCATTCATGCCAGGACGCGTCGGCTCGATATAGGCACCGGCGCAGTACGGACCGGTTTCAGCCAGTTGCGCCGGGGTGAGGTTCTCTCGTGGAACCCAATCCAGGTGGCTGTAGTCTGCACTGCGCGACTTCAGACCTCGGCCCTTGGCTTCGGTAACGAGCATCGGCTTTTCGCCGGCGACCTCGCCCGAGCTGCTGTCGGCCGCAGCCGCGCCGCTATCGGAAACCGCGCTGCCGTCATGCACGGGACGCGGCGGTAACGCGGCGGCCGGTGTCTTGGGCGCACAGTCCCAGGCACCCGAAGCGGAGACGGAGCAGTCATACTGCTGCGCCGCGACGACGAATGAAGAGGCCAGGGGTTGCAGGGCCAGCAGACTGCCGGTGACCAGCAACGGAAATTTTTTACGAAACGCGGGGGATTTCAATGCCATCTTATTAGTCCGGGCTTCCTGCGTGCCATCTGCCCGCGGTGTGGGCCGCACGCCTCTCGATGGTCTGAAAAAGATGCTGGATAATAAAGCATGACCCGCTTGACGGCTAGCGCCGTCGGAGACCCTTGCAATGCCCGACCAAGATGTACGCTTGCAACACCTGAAACTTTGGCTCGATGAACAACTGCCGATCCTTTTCACTCAACAGGGCTGGGGCGCCGTACCCCCGGCCACGTTGACCGCCGCCAGCAGTGACGCGAGTTTCCGGCGGTACTTCCGCTGGGAAGGCGAGGGCCGCAGTTTGATCGTGATGGATGCGCCACCGCCCCAGGAAAACTGCAAACCCTTCGTGGATATTGCTTTTTTGCTGGCGAAATCCGGCATCAACGTGCCGAAAATTTATGCCGAAGACCTCGATCGCGGCTTTCTTTTGCTCAATGACCTGGGCAATCAGACCTATCTGGATGTGATCGACGGCGAAAATGCCGACGATTTATTCGCTGATGCCCTGCAAGCCTTGTTGGCTTTCCAGCAACTGCCGATGGTCGCGCCGTTGCCGAGCTACGACGTCGCGTTGCTGCGTAGGGAGCTGGAATTGTTTCCCGAGTGGTACGTCAAGCGCGAGCTGGGCATCGAGTTCGATTCGGCCCAGCAGCAACTCTGGCAACAGGCCAGCGAGCTGTTGATCGACAGTGCCCTGGCCCAGCCCAAAGTGCTGGTGCACCGCGACTACATGCCGCGCAACCTGATGCTCAGCGTCCCGAACCCCGGTGTGCTGGACTTCCAGGATGCGGTCTATGGCCCGGTCACCTATGACGTGACCTGCCTGTTCAAGGATGCTTTCCTCAGTTGGCCCGAAGCGCGTGTGCGTGGCTGGCTGGAGACTTACTGGCAACAGGCCGGCGTCCTCGGCATTCCCGTCCAGCCGGATCTCGAGGATTTCCTGCGGGCCAGCGATTTGATGGGCGTGCAGCGTCACCTCAAGGTCATCGGGATCTTCGCGCGCATCTGCCACCGTGATGGCAAGCCACGTTACCTAGGCGATGTGCCGCGCTTCTTTGCTTATATAGAAGCGGTCATTGCCCGGCGTCCTGAACTGGCGCCGCTCGAAGAGCTGCTTGGCAGCTTGCGCCAATCGGCCGGAGCAACGGCATGAAGGCGATGATCCTGGCGGCGGGCAAGGGCGAGCGCATGCGCCCCTTGACCCTGACCACGCCAAAGCCGTTGATTCGCGTGGGTGGCGTCCCCTTGATCGAGTACCACTTGCGGGCGCTCGCCAAGGCCGGGTTCTCGGAGATCGTGATCAATCACGCCTGGCTCGGCCAGCAGATCGAAGATCACCTGGGGGACGGTTCAGGTTTTGGCGTGAGCATTCGGTTTTCGCCCGAAGGCGAGCCGCTGGAGACCGGCGGTGGGATTTTCCGGGCTTTGCCGCTGCTGGGCGATAACGCGTTTGTGGTGGTGAACGGCGATATCTGGACCGACTACGATTTCAGCGCCTTGCGCAGGCCGCTAGAAGGGCTGGCACACCTGGTGCTCGTCGATAATCCAGAGCATCACCCGGACGGCGATTTCATCCTGGCCGACGGAAAGGTTCACGATGGGCAAGCGCCTGCCGACAACCTGACCTATAGCGGCATCGCCGTCCTGCACCCGCGGTTGTTCGACGGTTGCACAGGCGGTGCCTTCAAGCTCGCACCGCTGTTGCGCACGGCCATGGCTGAGGGGCGCGTCAGTGGCGAGCACCTGAAAGGGCATTGGGTCGATGTCGGTACCCATGAACGGTTGGCGCAGGTCGAAACCTTGATAGAAGCGAGCGGTTGATATGTGGTGGCCAGGGACTCTGATTGGAGCCGGGGCGGGTTTTGCCATAGCCAGCATTCCGGGGGCCATGCTTGGTGCGTTGTTGGGACAGGCGTTAGACCGGCGCCTGAACTTGCAGGGCTGGGCACAAATACGTGAGCGGCTGGGCGGCCGCCCGGCGTTGCGCAACGATGAGTTGTTGTTTGTATTGCTCGGACGCCTGGCCAAATGCGATGGGCGTGTGGTCGACGGCCACATCCAGCAGGCTCGCCAGGAGATGCGGGCGCTGGACCTGAGCGAATCTGCGCAGCGCCGGGCTATCGCGGCGTTCAACCGTGGCAAGTCCGGAAACGATCGCTTACGCGGTTACATGCGCCGCCTGGCCGTCCAGCCCCATGCGGCTGAAGGGGTGCTGCGCGCCTGTTGGCGGATGGTCTGGGCCGATGGGCGTGCCGGTGTCAGTGAGCGGGAGCTGGTGGCCCAATGGGGCCGCTGGTTAGGCTGGACGCCGCAACAGGTCCAGGCGCTGGCGGCCGATTACGAACCGCAGAAACTGTCGCGGCCCAACGCCGGCGTGACCTATCAGGAAGCCCTGCGCTTGCTGGGGGTTTCGGCCACCAGCGAACCGTCGCAGATCAAGCGCGCTTACCGGCGGCTACTCAGTCGGCATCACCCGGACAAGATTGCCGGCAGCGGCGCGACACCGTTGCAGGTGCGTGAGGCCACCGATAAAACCCGAGAGCTGCATAACGCCTATCGACTGATTCGGGAACGGCGGGATTTTCGGTAGCGTCACCCCGTGGCGAGGGAGCTTGCTCCCGCTCGGCTGCGCAGCAGTCGCAATCCGGTTAATGCGATCGCTCTTTGAAGAGCCGCGGCGCTTGGTTTGAGGACCGCTTCGCGGTCCAGCGGGAGCAAGCTCCCTCGCCACGGTGAAGGGGGCAGAGCCGGCCCTTACTCCCCCGGCTTCTGCGGATTCAACCAACCCCGAACCCGCCGAAACAGCTGTTCCTGCTCCGCCGACGGGTTCGGCAGGGCCTTGAGGGACACTTGGCTGAAGGTCGAACCTTTCAAGCGCTTGCTCCCCTGCAAGCGCTCCAGCGCCGCGTTGCGATCCAGCGGTTTGTCCATGTAGAAGATATCGGCGGTCGCCAGCTTCAAGGTTGGGGTCAGTTCGGCCAGGCCGGGGTTGGCAGTGACCGGCGTCTGCGCAGCCACCATCACGAAGCGTTCGACTTGCGAGGGCTGCTTTTCACTCAAGTAACGCGCGGCCCAATAGGCGCCGGTGCCATGGCCCAGCAGCACGATGCGGCGTGCGCTTTGCTGTTCGGCGTAGGCCAGCGCCGCATCGATACGGGCGAAGATGCGCTCGGCGTCGGCCTTGGCGTGCTCTTCATCGTTTGGCGCAACGACCGGATCCACCGCATCGGCTTCGCCGCCTGCGACCTGTTCGATCGGCGCCGAAGTGGTGGCGTCCGGTGCCGCGGCAGCGGTGTCGGCCGGTTTGGTCTCGGGCGGTGCTTCCACTACGCGTGGTGCAATGACGTCGCTTTGCAGGTCCGGCAGGGTGATACTCAGGCTGCTCCATTCGACATCGGGCAACTTTTTGCGCAATGGGCCGACGACTTGAGGCCAGTCAGCTGTTTCACCGGCCCCGGGGATTATGATGACCGCGCCCCTGGGTTCACTGGTATTGGCCGGTTTCCACAGCGCCAGGAAGGTGTCGCTGCCGGTCTGCAACTGTTGCTGTTCCTGGGGCGGGATTTTTCGTCCAAGTGCAGCCGCTTCTTCCTGGCTACGCTCGAGCAAAGGCTGGCGCTCGACGGTTTTTTCTTGGGCAGATTGCTCGGCGGGGGGGGCCGTTTCGCTGGCCTGGACAGAAAAGGCACTTGGCAGGATCAGCGACAGGCACAATGTTGGCAACGCCAGGCGATAAACAGAGGGCATCGGATATTCCATGACCAGAAGTATTTCCGGCAGCCTAATGGGTTGGTCAGTATTTGTCAGTGCATGAGACTTCGATGATGCGTTTTTGCTGCCTGTGGGTTATCGGCTGTTTATGGCTTCCCTTGATGGCGTGGGCCGCGCCCGCGCCGTCGGCGCCAGGGGTGCAATTGAATGCAGGGCAGCGCCAATGGCTGGTGCAACATCCGCAATGGCGGGTCGGCCTGGTCTTGCAGGCGCCCTATGCGCAATACGACCGGCGTTTACAGCGGTTGTCCGGTACCAACGTCGAGTTGATGCAGTGGCTGGGCAAGGCCTTGAACGTCGAGCTGACCTGGCGCAATTTCCAGGACGTGGCGCAACTGGAAGCCGCGGTGCGTGCTGGCGAGGTGGACGTCGCTCCGGGCCTGACCCAATCCCCGGGCGGGCTCAAGCTCTGGCAGTTTTCCGATCCCTACATGCGCGTGCCGCAATTGATCGTCGGTGCGCAGAAAGGGGCTGAGGGGGTGGAGTTGGAAAAACTCGACGCCCAGGCCCGTGTCGCGGTGCGCATGCCCAGCGCCACGGCTGATTACCTGCGCAGCAACTACCCGACGCTGAACCTGCAAGGCGTGCCGATGGAGCGTGAGGCCCTGCAATTGCTGCTGACCCAGCAGGCCCGATACGCGGTGGTCGACGAAGCGCAGTTGGGGCGGTTGATGGTCGAGCCCGAATTCGCCGAGCTGGCGGTGGTGGGCGACATTGGTCTGCCGCAGTTGCTACGGGTGGCCACACGCCGGGACTGGCCGGAGCTGGCAGAAATCATCGACAGCGGTTTGCAGGCGATCCCGGCCAAGGAGCTGGAGCAGTTGCACAGCCGTTGGCTCAAGCCCAAATACCCACGCCTGACCGAAACCCCGGGTTTCTGGCAGAACCTGACCCTGTTGATCCTGGCCCTGCTGCTCAGCAGTGTCGCCATCGTGTTCTGGCAGCGCCGCCAGCAACGTGGCCTGGAGCGCCGTCTGCGTGCCGCGAGGGAAGACATCGCCCAGCGTGCTGCCAGCGAAGAAGCCTTGCGCCTGACGCAGTTTTCCATCGACCAAAGCACCGTCGGCATTCTGTGGGTCAATTGGGACAGCCACGTGCGCTACGCCAACCGAGCGGCCGAAACCATGCTTGGCTACGCTTCGGGCGCCATCATCGACCGGCCCTTGATCGACTTCGAGCCGGGCTTGCACATGGACCGCTGGTTGAACCTGTGGAAACGCGCCCGGGCCAGTGAAGAGGGGCCGCAGAGCTTCGAAACCGAGTGCGTGCGAGCCGACGGCAGCATCCTGCCGGCCGACGTGTCCCTGAGCTTCCTGCGTTTTCGTGACGCCGAATACCTGGTGGTCTACCTCAATGATGTGACCGAGCGCCGACGTGCGCTGGCGGCGTTGCGCGAAAGCGAGGCGCGGCTGCAAGGCATCGCCGCCAATGTGCCGGGCCTGGTCTTTCGCCTGGAGCGGGCGCCGGTGACCGGCCAGATCGACTTTGCCTACATCAGCGAAGGCAGCGAAAGCCTGGTGGGTTATTCCCCTGCAACCCTGGCCCGCAGCGACACCGGGCTACGCAGCCTGGTGCACCCGGAGGACAAGGCCGATTATCACCGCACCCAGGACCAGGCGCTGGACACCGACAGCGATTGGTCATGGCAGGGCCGCATCCTGACCCGCGAAGGCCAGGAACGATGGGCCGAGATCAAAGCGATCACCCGTCGTCTCGAGGATGGCGCCTATGTCTGGGACGGTATCGTCTGGGACATCACCGACAGCAAGCGCATCGAGCTGGAACTGGCCCGTTCCCGGGAGCAGCTGCGCGAATTGTCGGCGCACCTGGAAAGCGTGCGGGAAGAGGAAAAAGCCCGTATTGCCCGGGAAGTCCACGACGAGCTGGGCCAGATGCTGACGGTGTTGAAGCTTGAAACTTCCATGTGTGAATTGGCCTACGCGCAACTCGACCCGGGCCTGCATGAGCGGCTTAACAGCATGAAGCGCTTGATTGCCCAGTTGTTCCAACTGGTGCGGGACGTGGCGACGGCGTTGCGCCCGCCGATCCTGGATGCCGGTATCGCCTCAGCCATCGAATGGCAGGCCCGGCGCTTCGAGGCGCGTACGCAGATTCCTTGCCTGGTGCAGGTGCCGGACAATCTGCCGCCCTTGAGCGATGCCAAGGCCATCGGCCTGTTTCGGATTCTCCAGGAGGCGCTGACCAACGTGATGCGCCATGCCCAGGCGCATACCGTGGAGTTGACGCTGGCTCAACAAGGCGCTGATTTATGTCTGACGGTCAGCGACGACGGTGTAGGATTTATTGCCGATACCAGCCGGCCGACGTCCTTTGGTCTGGTCGGCATGCGTGAGCGGGTGCTGATCATGGGCGGTCAATTGACCCTGGACAGTGAACCGGGGGAGGGGACGACCTTGTCGGTGCGGGTGCCGTTGCATGAGGTCTGATGGTCTTGGGTCGCCTGGGCTGGCCCTATCGCGAGCAAGCTCGCTCCCACATGGTTGCGGGGTGGATTCAACACCTGTGTTCAATCACCCATCCAATGTGGGAGCGAGCTTGCTCGCGATAGCGATGGATCTGTTGGCAAGGATGTAGAGCGTAAAGTAGCCATTGCGAACACGTTTGCGATGAGCCCCTGAATCTGGAGAGCAATGTGATCCGTGTACTGGTAGCCGAAGACCACACCATCGTCCGGGAAGGCATCAAACAGTTGATCGGCCTGGCCAAGGATCTGGTGGTGGTGGGAGAGGCGAGCAATGGCGAACAATTGCTCGAAACCCTGCGTCACGTGCCCTGCGAAGTGGTGCTGCTGGACATTTCCATGCCCGGTGTCAACGGGCTGGAGGCGATCCCACGGATCCGGGCGCTGAACAATCCACCGGCCATCCTGGTGCTGTCGATGCATGACGAGGCGCAAATGGCCGCCCGTGCATTGAAAGTAGGGGCCGCTGGCTACGCGACCAAGGACAGCGACCCGGCCCTTCTGCTCATGGCGATTCGCAAGGTCGCGGCCGGCGGGCGCTACATCGACCCGGACCTGGCCGACCGTATGGTCTTCGAAGTCGGCCTGACCGACGCGCGTCCGCTGCACTCGCTGCTGTCCGAGCGCGAGTTCTCAGTCTTCGAACGCCTGGCCCAGGGCGCCAACGTCAACGACATCGCCCAGCAACTGGCCCTGAGCAGCAAGACCATCAGCACCCACAAGGCGCGGCTGATGCAAAAGCTCAACATCACCTCATTGGCGGAGTTGGTGAAATATGCGATGGAGCACAAGTTGCTCTGAACTTCACCATTCCCCCTGGGTTTTGTGTTGGCATATCCATTTGCGACACACCCCAACAGCGCTTTTTGCCCCTGCTTGCAGCTTGCCGCTTAAAACTCGCCGCTGCATTTACCCAATCCCGCCATCCTTGTAGGGAAATCCCTACCCCGACTCTTCCATCCGGCTGAGGCGATTCTCTCCTGCGTCCCGATTTGCGCGGACCCCAGGCTCCACTAGGCTTGATTCACAAGCAGTCATCAAAACAAAAGGTGCGGGTATGAGCCAGGTCGATTCAAGCGCGGGGGCCAGCGATGTGCTGGTCAGCTTTCGTGGTGTGCAGAAGAGCTACGACGGCGAGAACCTGATCGTCAAAGACCTTAACCTGGACATTCGCAAAGGCGAATTCCTGACCCTGCTTGGGCCTTCAGGCTCCGGCAAGACCACCAGCCTGATGATGCTCGCCGGGTTTGAAACCCCAACCGCCGGCGAGATCCTGCTGGCCGGGCGCTCGATCAACAATGTGCCACCACACAAGCGCGACATCGGCATGGTGTTCCAGAACTACGCCTTGTTCCCCCATATGACTGTCGCCGAGAACCTCGCTTTCCCGTTGACCGTGCGAGGCCTGAACAAGAGCGACGTCAGCGATCGGGTCAAGCGCGTCCTGAGCATGGTCCAGCTGGACAGCTTCGCCCAACGCTACCCGGCGCAATTGTCCGGCGGCCAGCAACAACGGGTGGCCCTGGCCCGGGCGCTGGTGTTCGAGCCGCAGCTGGTGCTGATGGATGAACCTCTTGGTGCGCTGGACAAGCAATTGCGCGAACACATGCAGATGGAAATCAAGCACCTGCATCAGCGCCTTGGCGTGACCGTGGTCTACGTGACCCACGACCAGGGCGAAGCCTTGACCATGTCCGACCGCGTGGCGGTATTCCACCAGGGCGAAATCCAGCAGATCGCCCCACCGCGCACCCTGTATGAAGAGCCGAAAAATACCTTCGTCGCCAACTTCATCGGCGAAAACAACCGTCTCAACGGTCGCCTGCACAGCCACACTGGCGATCGTTGCCTGGTGGAGCTGGCGCGCGGCGAGAAAGTCGAGGCCCTGGCGGTGAACGTCGGCCAGCCCGGCGAGCCGGTGACCCTGTCGATCCGTCCGGAACGGGTGAGCCTCAACGGCGTCAGCGAACACTGTGTCAACCGCTTCTCAGGGAGGGTGGCGGAATTCATCTATCTGGGCGACCACGTCCGGGTTCGCTTGGAAGTCTGCGGCAAGAACGACTTCTTCGTGAAACAGCCGATTGCCGAGCTCGATCCCGCGCTCGCCGTCGGGGACGTGGTTCCGCTTGGCTGGCAAGTCGAGCATGTGCGTGCGCTCGATCCCCTTTTAGAGGCGAATTGATCGCCCCCTGCTGTACCAACACCAACCCTGCACGTGGAGAGAACAATAAATGTTGAGATCCCTGAAGTTCACAGCCCTGACACTGGGCATGATGGGTACGGCAAGCGCGATGGCGGCGGGCCCGGACCTGACCGTGGTGTCTTTCGGCGGGGCGAACAAGGCGGCTCAGGTCAAAGCCTTCTACGCACCGTGGGAAGCGGCCGGCAACGGCAAGATCGTGGCTGGCGAGTACAACGGCGAAATGGCCAAGGTCAAGGCCATGGTCGATACCAAGAGCGTTTCCTGGGACCTGGTGGAAGTCGAGTCCCCGGAATTGTCCCGTGGTTGTGACGAGGACATGTTTGAGCAACTCGATCCGGCCCTGTTCGGCAAGGCCGAGGATTACGTCAAGGGTGCCATTCAGCCTTGCGGCGTAGGTTTCTTCGTATGGTCGACCGTGCTGGCCTACAACGCCGACAAACTCAAGACCGCGCCGACCAGTTGGGCGGACTTCTGGGACACCAAGCAATTCCCGGGCAAGCGCGGCCTGCGTAAAGGTGCCAAGTACACCCTGGAATTCGCCTTGATGGCCGACGGCGTAGCGCCGAAAGACGTCTACAAGGTGCTGGCTGGCAAAGATGGCCAGGATCGTGCGTTCAAGAAGCTCGACGAGCTCAAGCCAAACATCCAGTGGTGGGAAGCCGGCGCCCAGCCGCCGCAATACCTGGCTTCCGGTGACGTGGTCATGAGCTCGGCCTACAACGGCCGGATCGCTGCGGTACAGAAAGAAAGCAACCTGAAAGTGGTGTGGAACGGCGGCATCTACGACTTCGACGCCTGGGCCATCCCGCGCGGCCTGGACAAGACCCGTGCCGAAGCGGCGAAGAAATTCATCGCCTTCTCGGTGGCACCGCAGCAGCAGAAAACCTACTCGGAAAACATCGCCTACGGCCCGGCCAATACCCAGGCTGTGCCGTTGCTGGCCAAGGATGTCCTGAAAGACATGCCGACCACCCCGGAAAACATCGCCAACCAGGTGCAGATCGACGTCAGCTTCTGGGCTGACAACGGTGAGCAACTGGAGCAGCGTTTCAACTCCTGGGCGGCCAAGTAACTCGACGGTCTGAAACCGGATGAGATCCATGTGGGAGCGAGCTTGCTCGCGATAGCGGTCTGTCAGGCACCTCAGTATTGAGTGTGCCGCAGCCATCGCGAGCCAGCTCGCTCCCACAGGTTCCTGCATCAACTCGGGTGTTTCAAAAGAACAGAGGCGGTCCGCCGCCCCTGTAACGATAAAAAGATTTGCGGAGTTCGCCATGGCCATCGCCGTTCCACTGAACGCGGGCACCAGCCCCACCCTTAAGCAGCGGCTCAAGCGTGCCGAGCGGGTCAACCGCTGGAAGGCCCAGGCCTTGATCGCGCCGCTGGTGCTGTTTCTGTTGCTGGTGTTTCTGGTGCCGATCGTGGCGCTGCTGTTCAAAAGCGTCAGCAACCCGGAAGTGGTGGGCGCCATGCCCCGCACCGTCGCTGCCGTCGCGGCCTGGGACGGACGCGGTTTGCCGGGCGAGCCGGTGTACAAGGCTGCCAGTGAAGACCTGGCCGAAGCCCGCAAGAATCAGACCCTGGGCGACTTGTCCAAGCGCTTGAACATGGAACTGGCCGGCTATCGCAGCCTGCTGACCAAGACTGCTCGGGCGTTGCCGTTTGCCACCGAGCCGGCTTCCTATAAAGAAGCCATGGAAAACCTCGATGAGCGTTGGGGCGACCCGGCGTATTGGCAGGTGATTCGCCGCAACACCAGTGACGTCACCCCGTATTACCTGCTGGCGGCCGTCGATCACCGCATCGATGACCTCGGCGAACTGGCCCCGGCCACCCCCGACCAGGCGATTTACCTGGATATTTTCACCCGTACGTTCTGGATGGGCCTGGTGATCACCGCGATCTGCCTGGTGTTGGCCTATCCGCTGGCCTACCTGCTGGCGAACCTGCCGTCGCGCCAAAGCAACCTGTTGATGATCCTGGTGTTGCTACCGTTCTGGACCTCGATTCTGGTGCGAGTCGCCGCGTGGATCGTGCTGCTGCAGTCGGGCGGCCTGATCAACAGTGGCCTGATGGCCATGGGCGTCATCGATAAGCCCCTGGAACTGGTATTCAACCGCACCGGTGTCTATATCTCCATGGTCCATATCCTGCTGCCGTTCATGATCCTGCCGATCTACAGCGTGATGAAAGGTATCTCGCCCACCTACATGCGAGCGGCGATTTCCCTGGGCTGCCATCCGTTCGCCAGTTTCTGGCGGGTGTACTTCCCGCAGACCTATGCCGGTGTCGGCGCCGGTTGCCTGCTGGTGTTCATCCTTGCCATCGGCTACTACATCACGCCGGCGCTGCTGGGCAGCCCGAACGACCAGATGGTCAGCTACTTCGTCGCGTTCTACACCAACACCAGCATCAACTGGGGCATGGCCACGGCGCTCGGCGGGCTGCTGTTGCTGGCGACCATCGTGCTTTATCTGATTTACAGCTGGCTGGTGGGCGCCAGTCGCCTGCGCCTGAGCTAAGGGGAGATCGAAAATGGTGAGTCCTTACATGTCCCCCATCGAACGGGTGTGGTTCTACAGTCTGCGCATACTCTGCGGGTTGATCCTGTTGTTCCTGATCCTGCCGGTGCTGGTGATCATTCCACTGTCGTTCAACTCCGGCAGCTTCCTGGTGTACCCGCTGCAAGGCTTCTCGCTGCAGTGGTACCACGATTTCTTCGCCTCGGCGGAATGGATGCGGGCGTTGAAGAACAGCATTATCGTGGCCCCGGCGGCGACCTTGCTGGCGATGATCTTTGGCACGCTGGCGGCCATTGGCCTGACTCGCGGTGACTTCCCAGGCAAGGCGCTGGTGATGGCCTTGGTGATTTCACCCATGGTGGTGCCGGTGGTGATCATCGGCGTTGCCAGCTACCTGTTCTTCGCACCGCTGGGGATGGGCAACAGTTTCTTCTCGCTGATCGTGGTCCATGCCGTGTTGGGTGTGCCGTTCGTCATCATCACGGTGTCGGCGACCTTGCAGGGGTTCAATCACAACCTGGTTCGCGCCGCCGCCAGCCTCGGGGCTTCGCCACTGACGGCATTTCGTCGGGTGACCCTGCCGTTGATAGCCCCAGGCGTGATCTCCGGCGCCCTGTTCGCCTTCGCGACGTCGTTCGATGAAGTGGTGGTGACCCTGTTCCTGGCCGGCCCTGAGCAGGCCACGTTGCCACGGCAGATGTTCAGCGGTATCCGCGAAAACCTCAGCCCCACCATCGCGGCGGCGGCGACCTTGCTGATTGCTTTCTCGGTGATTCTGCTGCTGACCCTGGAGTGGTTGCGTGGGCGTAGCGAGAAGCTGCGTACTGCCCAGGTCTGAGGCCCAACGCAAAACCAATGTGGGAGCGGGCTTGCTCGCGAAAGCGGTGTGTCAGTCGACATTTATATTGAATGTTCCGCCGCATTCGCGAGCAAGCCCGCTCCCACAATGGATTTGCGGTGTATTCATGGGCTGAATGGAAGACAACCTTAAATACCGAGCTATCCTTGTGCCAGCCCATACTCGAATAAGAGGCCGCGCACATGAGTCTTTCCTCATTCAAGATCGCCCATAAACTGATCACGGGTGCCGCTGCCATCGAGCAACTGGCCGCCGAGTTGACGCGACTGGATGTCGACAATCCGCTGATCGTGACCGACGCGGCGCTGGTCAAGTCCGGCACCGTGGAGCTGGCCCTGCAACACCTGGGCGGACGCGACTACGAGATTTTCGACCGGGTCATGCCGGACCCGGAAATCGCCATTGTCGAGGACTGCATGCAAGCCTACCGCGACGGCGGTCACGATGGCCTGATCGGCCTGGGCGGCGGCAGTGCCATCGACATCGCCAAGTGCGTGGGCGTCTATGCCGGGTACCACGGCGAGCTGCAGGATATGTTCGGCGTCGACCAGGTGCCGCGCAAAGGCCCGCCCATGATTGCCATCCCCACCACGGCCGGTACCGGTTCGGAAGTCACCAACGTGGCGATCCTCTCCGACAAGGCCGCGCAACTGAAAAAAGGCATCGTCAGCGATTTTCTGTTGCCGGACGTGGCGTTGGTCAGCCCACAGATGACCCTCACTTGCCCGCGCAGCGTCACGGCTGCCAGCGGCGTCGATGCGCTGGTGCATGCGATCGAGGCCTACCTGTCGCTGAATGCTTCGCCGATCACCGATGCCCTGGCCATCGGCGCAATCAAACTGATCACCCGCGCCTTGCCCAAGGCCTATGCCAACCCCGCGCACCTGCAAGCCCGTGAGGACATGGCCACGGCCAGCCTGATGGCCGGCATGGCATTCGGCAATGCCGGGGTCGGGGCGGTGCATGCGCTGGCCTATCCATTGGGCGGGCGCTTTCACGTGTCCCATGGCGTCGCCAACGCCTTGTTGCTGCCGTATGTCATGACGTGGAACAAAATGGCCTGCGTCGAGCGCATGCGCGACATCGCTGAAGCCATGGGCCTCAAGACCGCTCACCTGAGTGATCTGGAAGCGGCCGACGAAGCCGTGGAGGCCATGGTCGCGCTGTGTGCCGCCGTGGAAATTCCCAAGGGCTTGAGCGGCCTGGGCGTGACCGAGGACGTGATTCCCTCGATGGCGCTGGAAGCGGCGGGGATCGAGCGTCTGATGCGCAACAATCCGCGCCAACTGAGCGCCGCCGATATCGAGAAGATCTACCGCGCGGCGTATTGATCGACGGTCACGGTGGGCGCGCCAAATCTGGAGGTATACAATGCGCGCCATCGTGATTTCGCTCAAAACAGGTGCGTCATGCAGCCCTTCGCTATTGCTCCGTCGATTCTCTCCGCCGACTTCGCCCGCCTGGGCGAGGAAGTGGACAACGTTCTGGCCGCCGGGGCCGACATCGTGCACTTCGATGTCATGGACAACCACTACGTACCCAACCTGACCATCGGCCCGATGGTCTGCGCAGCGCTGCGCAAGTACGGCGTCACCGCGCCGATCGATGCGCACCTGATGGTCAGCCCGGTGGACCGCATCGTTGGTGACTTCATCGAGGCCGGTGCCACCTATATCACCTTTCACCCTGAAGCCACGCTGCACGTCGACCGCTCCCTGCAGTTGATCCGCGAGGGCGGTTGCAAGGCCGGCCTGGTGTTCAACCCGGCCACGCCCCTGGACGTGCTCAAGTACGTGATGGACAAGGTCGACATGATCCTGCTGATGAGCGTCAACCCTGGCTTCGGCGGGCAGAAGTTCATCCCGGGTACGCTCGACAAGCTGCGCGAAGCCCGTGCGCTGATCGATGCCTCGGGCCGTGATATCCGCCTGGAAATCGACGGTGGCGTGAACGTGAACAATATCCGTGAAATCGCCGCGGCCGGCGCCGATACGTTCGTCGCGGGTTCGGCGATCTTCAACGCACCGAACTACGAAGAGGTGATTGCAAAAATGCGCGCCGAACTGGCCCTGGCGCGCCCATGAGCGGCTTCGAGCAGCTGTTCCCCGGCAGCTTGCCGCGTCTGGTGATGTTCGACCTCGATGGCACATTGGTCGATTCGGTCCCGGACCTCGCGGCGGCCGTGGACAGTATGCTGCTCCAGCTCGGACGCCCGCCCGCCGGCATCGACTCGGTGCGCCACTGGGTGGGTAACGGTGCGCCGATGTTGGTGCGCCGGGCCCTGGCCAATGATATCGACGCCCAAGGGGTCGATGATGCCGAGGCCGAGCGGGCGCTGGGGTTGTTCAATGAAGCCTACGAAGGCGATCACCCACTGACAGTGGTCTACCCCGGCGTGCGGTCCACCCTCAAGTGGCTGAAACAGCAGGGCGTGGAAATGGCCCTGATCACCAACAAACCGGAACGCTTCGTCGCACCGCTGCTGGACCAGATGAAAATCGGCCGTTATTTCCGCTGGATCATCGGCGGCGATACCTTGCCGCAGAAAAAACCTGACCCGGCCGCGCTGTTCTTCGTGATGAAAATGGCCAACATCCCGGCCTCCCAATCCTTGTTCGTCGGCGACTCGCGCAGTGATGTGCTGGCGGCCAAGGCGGCAGGGGTCAAATGCGTAGCGCTGAGTTACGGCTACAACCACGGCCGGCCCATAGCCGAAGAGTTTCCGACGCTGGTGATCGACGATTTGCGTCTGTTAATTCCCGGTTGCCTGGACCCGGCGGCTGAGATAACGTTGCCCGACGCTGTTCAATCCTCTTCTGGAAACGCCATCGTGGTGGTCACTCGCAAACTCTGGATGAAAGTCATGAAGGCCCTGGCCCGCTGGCGTTGGCGCGCCTGACGTGATCCTGGCCGGTTATCCGGCGCGTTTGCATACCTGACTGTCAGCTCCTCTTGCCACGAGGCACCCCATGATCCGCGAAGAATTCCTGCGTCTAGCCGCTGCCGGCTACAACCGCATCCCCCTTGCCTGCGAAACCCTGGCCGACTTCGACACGCCGCTGTCGATCTACCTCAAGCTGGCCGACCAGCCCAACTCCTACCTGCTCGAATCGGTGCAGGGCGGGGAAAAGTGGGGCCGTTACTCCATCATCGGCCTGCCGTGCCGTACGGTGCTACGGGTCCATGACCATCGCATCAGCGTGACCCACGACGGTGTCGAAATTGAAAGCCACGAGGTCGAAGACCCGCTGGCGTTCGTTGAAACCTTCAAGGCCCGCTACAACGTGCCGACCATCCCCGGCCTGCCGCGCTTCAATGGTGGCCTGGTGGGGTATTTCGGCTACGACTGCGTGCGCTACGTGGAAAAGCGTCTGGGCGCTTGTCCAAACCCCGATCCGCTGGGCGTGCCGGACATATTGCTGATGGTCTCCGACGCCGTCGTGGTCTTCGATAATCTCGCTGGCAAGATGCACGCCATCGTTCTGGTCGACCCTTCCCGGGAAGATGCCTACGAGCAAGGACAGAAAAGCCTGCAGACGCTGTTGGAAAAACTCCGTCAGCCGATCACGCCGCGTCCCGGCCTGGATTTCAGCAAGCAGTCGGCGACCGACCCGGTGTTCCGCTCCAGTTTCACCCAGGACGATTACGAACGGGCCGTCGATACCATCAAGGAATACATCCTCGCCGGCGACTGCATGCAGGTGGTGCCATCGCAACGGATGTCCATCGACTTCAAGGCCGCGCCCATCGATCTCTATCGGGCGCTGCGCTGCTTCAACCCGACCCCCTACATGTACTTCTTCAACTTCGGCGACTTCCATGTCGTGGGCAGTTCGCCGGAAGTATTGGTGCGGGTCGAGGACAACCTGATCACCGTGCGACCGATCGCCGGCACTCGCCCCCGTGGCGCCACGGAGGAGGCTGACCGGGCGCTGGAAGAGGACCTGCTGTCGGACGACAAGGAAATCGCCGAGCACCTGATGCTGATCGACCTGGGGCGCAATGACACCGGGCGGGTCTCGGAAATCGGTTCGGTGAAACTCACCGAGAAGATGGTCATCGAGCGCTATTCCAACGTGATGCACATCGTTTCCAACGTTACCGGCCAGTTGAAGGCCGGGCTGACCGCGATGGATGCCTTGCGGGCGATCCTGCCAGCGGGCACCTTGTCCGGCGCGCCGAAAATCCGGGCGATGGAGATCATCGATGAACTGGAGCCGGTCAAGCGCGGGGTGTACGGCGGGGCCGTGGGTTATTTCGCCTGGAACGGCAACATGGACACCGCGATTGCCATTCGCACCGCGGTCATCAAGAACGGTGAACTGCACGTGCAGGCCGGCGGCGGTATCGTCGCCGACTCGGTGCCGGCATTGGAATGGGAAGAAACCCTGAACAAACGCCGGGCTATGTTCCGCGCCGTGGCGCTGGCCGAGCAGACCTCCAGCGACTGAAGGCCTGCAACAAACAACTGTGGCGAGGGAGCAAGCTCCCTCGCCACAGTTCCTTCACGCAACTCGATCAAAATGTGGGAGCGAGCTTGCTCGCGATGAGGGCGTCCTATTCAATCCATCGGTCGACTGACACCCCGCTATCGCGAGCAAGCTCGCTCCCACAGGCTCTCCTCGATCAGAAGTCCAGGCTGACCCCCAGGCTCACCCCTTGCTGGGTCATGTCATCATCCTTGCGCAACGTATAGCCGCCCCGCAGCGCCAGGTCCTTGGTCAACTTGTGGCTGACCCCCAGGCTCAGGCGGTTCAGGTGGCTCTGTGGCGTATAGCCTTCCAGCGTGAAGTCATTGGCCGGCAGGCTGTTGAGGGCGATGTTGACCTTTTGCGTGTCGTCTTCGTACTCGCGTTCGTGGGCATATTCGCCAAACACCTGGGTCTGCCGGGTGATGTTGTATTTGCCCTGCAAGCCAATGCCCAGGCGTTTCGAGTCGCGGGTCTGGTCATCGAAGGTCAGGGCCGTGGAGCGGTTGCTCTTTTCCGAGTAGCCATCGACTTCCACCTTCGCATAATCAGCGCTGACAAACGGCGAGAGATGCCATTCGCTGCCCGGCTGGGCGATGTCGTAGCCCAGCCGCGTGCTGAATGCCCAGAGATGGCCGTCCGTGTCGCCTTTCTCCTGCGCTTCGTTGACGCCCAGGTCGAACTTGCGCTCCAGGTTGTCATAATCCAGCTTGCCGCCGGTCAGCGCCGCATCGGCCCACCAGCGGTTTTGCTGGAACTGGGCGAAGGCGGTGGCCAGGTAGCTGTTGAGCTTGTACTGCGAATCGTTATGGCCTGCCTCCATGTCCTGGCGGTAGAGACCGGCGGCGACACCTACGCGCCAAGCCTCGTTGAGGCGATAGCTGCCGCCGACGTTGAGGCTGTAGCCGCTGCCGTCGGCGCTGGCGCCGCTGCCCTGGCTGTCCATGTCCAGATGCTGGCCGCCACCGGCGACGATGGCTCGCCATTGGCCGACCGCCTGCCAGTCCTCCCAGTCCGATTGCCACTGGCTGCGCAACTCATCCTGGTGAGCCCGCAGGGTCGAGTGGGCCATTTCCGGCAGCAGCGTCAGCTCCCAGGGCGCCGCGAGCAGGGAAAAGGCGTAGTCGGCGATCAGTTTTTGCCCGGTTTCGGTTGGATGGACCGCGTCGTTGTAGATCAGCTTGGTGGGATCAGGCGTGGCACTGTTGATGCCATAGGTGGCGTTTTCCGTGCAGCCGTTGCCGCTGAAGCAGGTCGCGGTGAGATTCTCGCCGGTGGCGAGGCCGAATTTTGCCGGGTCGGCGAAGCTTTCCTTCAGCAAAAGTGGAATGTTCAGTGGAATGATTTCGGCATCGATGCCTTGCAGGCGGGTGATCAGTTGTTGGTTGAACTGATTGCCCAATTGCGAAAAGGTGTCCTGCAAGGGGCCGCCGTTGAGGGCCGGGGTCAGGCCCAGGTCGGGCAACAGCCAGACCATCACATAGCGGGCACCGGCCGTTTGCAGTACCTGGACGCTGTCGGCCAGGCGGTCCGCGGCGGCGTTCGCCTGTGCGGTGTTCAATACCCGGCCTTGAAGGAAGTCGTTACCGCCACCGGAAAGGTAATACAGCGCATTCGGATCGGCGCGCAGGCCATTGGATTGCAGGTAGCCGGGACGGCTGCGCTCGCCGGTATCGGACACACCGGTAATCGATTCGAGGATCTGGTCGGTACGATAACCGCCCACCGCCCAGTTATTGCCGTCTGCCAGCCCTTCGTTGGCGCGGACCGCCGAAGTGGAGGCAGCGGTCTCGTCGGCGGAATAGCCCAGGCGCCCACCGAGCAGTTGGGTGGAGTTGGCCGAATAGGCTTCACCGCTGCCGTCCGCATAGATCGGACCGGTCCGGTTGGTATAGCGCGCGGTCGAGCCGGGCGGGCCGTTCGGGTCGGCGAGTTGGCCAGCGTCGTTGAGGCTGTCGCCGAACACGATGAATTTGGAGTACGGGTTGGGGGCGGCGCTCGCCTGGGCGCAGGCCATTGCCAGTAAGCAACCGGCAATCGGTACGAACAGCGTCTTCTTTATCATGGCAAAGTCCGTTTTTATCTTATTGTTGTTAGAAAACGAAACGACAGTACCAAAAACTTTCGGCGTTTTGCCATCTATCCGGAACGTCGCGATTGTTTCAAAGCCCTTCGAGAACGGTCATATTGCGTGCTCCGCCCAGCTAAGCTACTGTGCCGGAACGTATGAACGAGACTTCCCCTGTGTCGATTGTCAGCAAACTTCTGGATCAAATGATCAAGGCACACGCCCGTTGGCGTTGGCGCGCCTGAACAATCTCCGCCGGCCTCGCCGGACCTGTACCGATTTGCCTTCTTCACCCGCTGTAGAACCGCTTCGCCGGGGCATCAATCGCCTCGCCAAGCGCAGCAGCGTGCGGGTCACTCTCTGAAGGCTGTGTTTAAAGTCAGTGAATTCAATAGGTTGCTTACGCCATGTTGCTGATGATCGATAACTACGACTCTTTTACCTACAACGTTGTGCAATACCTTGGCGAGCTGGGCTCCGAGGTCAAGGTCGTGCGCAACGACGAACTGACCATCGCCGAAATCGAAGCCCTCAAGCCTGAGCGCATCGTGGTTTCCCCCGGCCCGTGCACGCCGACCGAAGCGGGCATTTCCATCGAGGCCATCAAGTATTTCGCCGGCAAGCTGCCGATCCTGGGCGTCTGCCTGGGACATCAGTCGATCGGCCAGGCGTTCGGTGGTGATGTGGTACGCGCCCGACAAGTCATGCACGGTAAGACTAGCCCGGTATTCCACGAGGACAAGGGCGTGTTCGAGGGACTCAATCGTCCGCTTACCGTCACCCGCTACCACTCCTTGATCGTCAAGCGCGAAACGCTGCCTGACTGCCTGGAGCTGACGGCCTGGACCCAGCTTGAAGACGGCTCGGTGGATGAAATCATGGGGCTGCGCCACAAGACATTGAATATCGAGGGTGTGCAATTTCATCCCGAGTCTATTCTCACCGAGCAGGGCCACGAGCTGTTCGCCAACTTCCTCAAACAAACCGGCGGCACGCGCTAAGGACTTTTCATGGATATCAAGACAGCCCTGAGCCGTATCGTCGGCCATCTCGACCTGAGCACCGACGAGATGCGCGACGTGATGCGCGAAATCATGACCGGCCAATGCACGGATGCGCAGATCGGCGCGTTCATGATGGCCATGCGCATGAAGAGCGAGAGCATCGATGAAATCGTCGGCGCCGTTTCGGTGATGCGCGAACTGGCGGACAAGGTCGAACTCAAGACGCTGGACGGTGTGGTCGATGTGGTCGGCACCGGTGGTGACGGCGCCAATATCTTCAACGTTTCCACTGCCTCGTCGTTTGTGGTCGCGGCGGCCGGTTGCACCGTTGCCAAGCACGGCAACCGCGCAGTCTCGGGCAAGAGCGGCAGTGCCGACCTGCTGGAGGCGGCCGGCATCTACCTGAACCTGACGCCGATTCAAGTCGCGCGCTGTATCGACAATGTCGGCATTGGTTTCATGTTTGCCCAGACCCATCACAGCGCCATGAAACACGCTGCCGCGCCGCGCCGTGACCTGGGCCTGCGTACGCTATTCAACATGCTCGGCCCGCTTACGAATCCGGCCGGTGTGAAGCATCAGGTGGTTGGGGTGTTCAGCCTGGCGTTGTGCCGGCCGTTGGCAGAAGTTCTGCAACGCCTGGGCAGCAAGCACGTGCTGGTGGTCCATTCTAAAGATGGCCTGGATGAATTCAGCCTGGCGGCGCCCACATTCGTGGCCGAACTAAAAAATGATCAGATCAGCGAGTATTGGGTCGAACCTGAAGACCTCGTCATGAAGAGCCAGAGCTTGCACGGCCTGGCGGTCGATGGCCCGGCCCAGTCGCTGGAGTTGATTCGCGATGCCTTGGGTCGCCGCAAGACCGAGAACGGCCAGAAAGCCGCTGAGATGATCGTGCTCAATGCCGGCGCTGCGTTATACGCCGCCGACCACGCCAGCAGCCTCAAGCAAGGCGTGGAACTGGCCCATGATGCACTGCACACTGGCCTGGCCAGGGAAAAACTCGAAGAGTTGGGTGCATTTACCGCCGTATTCAAAGTGGAGAACGAAGGATGAGCGTGCCAACGGTTCTGGAAAAAATTCTGGCTCGCAAGGCCCAGGAAGTGGCAGAGCGCAGTGCTCGCGTCAGTCTGGCCGAGCTGGAAAACCTGGCGCGTTCAGCGGATGCGCCGCGCGGTTTTGCCCAGGCTCTGATCGATCAGGCCAAGAAAAAACAGCCGGCGGTGATTGCCGAAATCAAGAAGGCCTCTCCCAGTAAGGGCGTGATCCGTGAGCACTTCGTTCCAGCCGACATCGCACGCAGCTACGAGAAAGGCGGTGCGACCTGCCTCTCGGTGCTGACTGACGTCGACTTTTTCCAAGGCGCCGACGACTACCTGAAGCAGGCGCGGGCGGCGTGCAAGTTGCCGGTGATCCGCAAGGATTTCATGATCGACCCGTATCAGATCGTCGAGGCTCGGGCGCTGGGCGCCGATTGCGTGCTGTTGATCGTTTCCGCCCTGGATGACGTGAAAATGGCCGAGTTGGCGGCCGTGGCCAAGAGTGTCGGGCTGGATGTCCTGGTGGAAGTCCACGATGGCGACGAGTTGGAGCGAGCCTTGAAAACCCTCGATACCAAACTGGTCGGCGTGAACAACCGCAACCTGCACACGTTCGAAGTCAGCCTGGAAACCACCCTGGACCTGTTGCCGCGCATTCCGCGCGATCGCCTGGTCATCACTGAAAGCGGCATCCTCAACCGGGCCGATGTCGAGCTGATGGAAGTCAGCGATGTGTACTCGTTCCTGGTGGGCGAGGCATTCATGCGAGCCGAGAACCCGGGTGCGGAATTGCAGCGACTGTTCTTTCCTGAACGAGGCCTGCCGGTGAGCGGCTCGACGCTGGACTGATCCATGTCGCCAGTGATTTCCCTCACCGTCGAAGCTGGCCTGCAAGCCGAACAGGACCTGTTGGCCAGCATCTGCGCGGGCGACGCCGAGTTCAGCCTGCTGTTTTGGCAACCCAATGATCGCGCGCTGGTCATGCCGCGGCGCTTGAGTCGCCTGTCAGGGTTCGAACACGCCTGTGAAGTATCGGCCGCCCACGGCTGGCCAGTCCTGCTGCGCGAAACCGGCGGTGAGCCGGTGCCGCAGTCGGCCGCCACCGTCAATATCGCCCTGGTCTACGCCCCACCACGCAGCGAAGGCGACCACGGCCGCATCGAAACCGGGTATCGCCGGTTGTGCGACCCCATCTGCCAGTTGTTGGATGAATTGGGCGGGGTAGCTTCGCTGGGAGAAGTGGAAGGGGCCTTTTGCGACGGGCGCTTCAACGTCAACCTCGACGGCCGGAAAATGGTCGGCACCGCTCAGCGCTGGCGCCAGAGCAAGGGTGGCCAACGTCCGGTGGGTCTGGTCCATGGTGCGCTGTTGCTGGAGAACGAGCGCGAGTCCATGGTCGCGGCGGTCAATCGCTTCAATGAAGCCTGTGGCCTGGAGCAGCGAGTGCGGGCCGAAAGCCACATTGCCTTGTACGAAAAATTCCCGGCGCCTCACGCGGTGGCGCGACTCGAGGCTCTGTACCGGGAACGGCTGACCCAGCTGCTGGGGGCTTAACGCGTTCCGAACACCACCATGGTCTTGCCTTTGACGCTGACCAGGTTGCGCTCTTCCAGGTCCTTGAGTACGCGACCGACCATTTCACGCGAGCAACCGACAATCCGGCCAATCTCCTGGCGGGTCACCTTGATCTGCATGCCGTCCGGGTGGGTCATGGCATCGGGCTGCTTGCACAATTCCAGCAGGCAACGTGCGACACGTCCGGTAACGTCGAAAAATGCCAAATCACCGACCTTGCGGGTGGTATTGCGCAGGCGCTGTGCGATTTGTCCGCTGAGGACGTAAAGAATGTCCGGGTCTTGCAGGGACAGTTCTCGGAATTTGGTGTAGCTGATTTCCGCAACTTCACATTCAATCTTGGTTCGCACCCAGGCACTGCGCTCCTGCTCCTTGCCCGCCTGTTCGAACAACCCCAACTCGCCGAAGAAATCTCCGGAGTTGAGGTAGGCGATGATCATTTCTCGACCGTCATCATCTTCTATCAGGATAGTGACCGAGCCCTTGATGATGAAAAACAGCGTGTCGGAACGTTCTCCTGCGCAAATGATGTTGTGTTTGGCTGGATAGCGGCGACGCTGACAATGCATCAAGAGTTTGTCGAGATTCTTGATCTTGAACGTGGGAGTAATGGCAACCATGGTTGTATCCCGAAAGACTGCGCGGTGTAGTGGTTTGATTTTTATGGAGGCGAATGGCTATCGATAAAAGCTGGCCATACGCCAGCGAGTTGGCGCCAGCTTAACAGAGGCGTCCTTAATAGATTCGAGAATTTACCTACAGACTGACAGGACGAGCTTCCTAAGACGGAGAGCAGTCAGGGCGAGGTGCTGTGCTAAGCTGGCGACCCTTTTTTAACAGTGGAGTCTTGGCGATGAAGGCACGCATCCAATGGGCTGGCGAAGCCATGTTCCTCGGTGAGTCAGGCAGTGGTCATGTGGTCGTCATGGACGGCCCGCCAGAAGCCGGTGGTCGGAACCTGGGTGTTCGGCCGATGGAAATGCTCCTGCTGGGCGTAGGCGGTTGCAGCAATTTCGACGTGGTCAGCATCCTCAAGAAATCCCGCCAGGCCGTCGAAAGCTGCGAAGTCTTCCTGGAAGCGGAGCGTGCCACCGAAGATCCAAAGGTATTTACCAAGATCCACATGCACTTTGTGGTGAAGGGGCGAGCCTTGAAGGAAGCCCAGGTCAAGCGGGCCATCGAACTGTCCGCCGAGAAATACTGCTCGGCTTCGATCATGCTCGGTGCCGCCGGAGTCGAAATCACCCACGATTATGAAATCATCGAATTGGGTTGAGTCGATCTCAATGGCGAAACCCGCAATTCGCCGCATTGAAATCCTGAGCTAAAGAAAAAAGGCGACTCCCACTGGAAGTCGCCTTTTCTATTTGCGTGGAATGAGGATGGCTATCCAACCACCGTCAAATCCTATAAGTGCTCTTGGTCATGACCTTGGCCAGCAGGCTCATGCCGAACTTCACCGGGGCCGGAAAACGGAAGCCGCCGGCATCAAGCGCACTCTCGGCATGGTGTTCTTCATCTACGCGCATCTGCTCGAGGATCGCCCGGGACTTTTCATCCTCGGCCGGCAGTTGCTCCAGGTGTTCATTCAAGTGCTTGCACACTTGATGCTCGGTCGCGGCAACGAAGCCGAGGCTGACTTTATCGCTGATCAGGCCGGCGACGGCGCCGATCCCGAATGACATTCCGTAGAACAGCGGGTTCAGGACGCTGGTGTGGCTGCCCAGCTGGCGAATGCGTTGTTCACACCAGACCAGGTGATCGATTTCTTCCTCGGCGGCGTGCTCCATTGCCTCACGCACCTGGGGCAGCTTTGCTGTCAGCGCCTGGCCCTGATACAGCGCCTGGGCACAGACTTCGCCGGTGTGGTTGATACGCATCAATCCGGCGACATGGCGGGTTTGCTCGTCACTCAGTTGCGCGTCCGGTTGCACGATAGCCGGTGATGGGCGGTACGGCTGGCCACTGAAGGGCAGCAGGGTGCGCATCGCGGTATCGGCTTGCAGCAACAGACGGTCAATCGGCGAGTAGTGACGTTGGGTAGTCATGCTTACCTCCGGGAAAAATCACAGCGGCCAGTTTAACCCAATCGGCCGCCGAAGATTTGCGTTGGGTCAGGGGTATCAGCCCGGTGGCCAGTTCATCTGGCGCTGACCCAGCACATGCATATGAATGTGATAGACCGTCTGCCCGCCCAGTTCATTGCAATTCATCACCACGCGAAAACCTTCTTCACAGCCCAATTCCAGCGCCAGGCGCTGGGCAGTGAAAAGAATGTGCCCGGCCAGGCCCTTGTCTTCTTCGGCGAGGTCATTGAGCGTGCGGATCGGTTTTTTCGGGATGACCAGAAAATGCACGGGTGCCTGCGGGGCGATGTCGTGGAAGGCCAGTACCTGGTCATCCTCGTAAATGATCTTTGCCGGGATTTCCCGGTTGATGATCTTGGTAAACAGAGTATCCACAGCTGCTTTCTCCGTTGGGTTTGTCGAGGTCCAATATCATGAAGGCTCCGGTTGAGGCGCCTGGTTGTTCAACGTGAAGGGATCAGCGCGGGCAATAAGCCTTGTTGATCACGCCGGCGATGGTCCGGACCAGCCATCGCGATCCCAATCGCGGCAGTGCGGCCAGCCAGCGATTGCGGCGTCCGGGAATGATGATGGCGCGGTTCTTGTCCAGTGCGCGCACGGCGTACAGGGCAACTTCCTCCGGGCTCATCAGCAACTTGCTGTCGATGAGTTTCTGTTCGTCCATTTGTGCCTTGGAGAAAAAGCCGGTCCGGGTCGGACCAGGGCAAAGCACCGAGACCTTGATCGCGCATTTCTTCAATTCAACTCGCAAGGCTTCGGAGAAGTGCAGTACATAGGCCTTGCTGGCGTAGTAAGTACTCATCCAGGGACCAGGCTGGAATGCTGCGATCGAGGCAACGTTGAGGATCTGGCCGCCGCCGAGCAGCGCCATGCTATTACCGATGGCGTGACAAAGCCGTGTCAGGGCGAGGATGTTGACTTCGATCAGGTCCTGCTCGGTCATCCAGTCCTGGCCCAGGAACGGCCCGCTGGTGCCGATGCCAGCACAATTGACCAGCAGATCGATCTGCCGCTCGCCTTCCTCCAGTTCCAGCAGGAAGCCGGAAAGCCTCAGCGGTTCGCCCAGGTCACAAGCCCGGAACAATACCTCCACGCCAAACCGCTGAGTCAGTTCGATTGCAATACTTTCCAGCCGATCACGCTGTCGAGCCACCAGTATCAGGTTACGGCCGCGCCGGGCCAGCGCTTCGGCCATGGCCAGGCCGATACCGCTGGAAGCGCCAGTGATCAGTGCGTAACGGGTCATGCAGTTCTCCATCGCAACAGCCCGCCGCCAAATGACTGGGCTGTCACCGGCATGAAGCGCGCTTATTGTTCCTCTTCTGCTTCATAGTCTACAGAAGGCGGAGCGGGCTCGGCTGCCTCAGCGGCGGGCTCTTCAGCGGTTTCGTTGCTGGACTCGCTGCTTTCGTAGCTGCTCAGGCTGCTGCTGTCGTAGTCTTCCTGAAGGGCTCCGAAGATGCCTGCAAACGTGGCCACGAAAATCAAGACGATCATTACCAGCCAGAGCGAGGCCAACAACTTGACCGCCGTGGTATTGCGCGGTGGTGGCGGGCCATACTGGTTTGCGCCGGTATTGCCTGGAGCGATGATGAGGATGAACGGGAAGATGCTGCCCACGAAGGGAACCAGGTTAATCAGCCACAACCACCCCGACCAGCCGAGATCATGCAGGCGCTGGACGTTGAACTGGATACTCACGAAGGCAAAGGCAAGCACGACGACGGCGGCGAGCAGGCCGCCGACGATGAGTCCCGCGATCGAGTCGGAGGCCAGCAACCAGGCCGTGGCTAGCCAGAAGCCCACGCCGACCAAAGGCAGTATGGCCAGGGTCAATACCATGGTCCAGGCGAGGTAGCGCAGACGCCCGATACGTCCGTCGAAGCTGAAGGGTTTGAGCGTGCTGTACTCGGCAAGCGCTTCACCGACTTCGGCGCGGGGAGGCGCGTAGGGCGAGGCTGGCTCGACGATCGAATCGGGATGGCGTCCGCTCGGTTGCCGTGGCGCGTCCTGTACTTCGCCAAGGCTCAGTTGGACGACGGGTTCGGCTTCGATCCTGGCATCGATTCCGCTCTTGTTGAGGGCTTCCAGGTACTGCTGCGCCTCGTTCTGGGACAGGTTGCTTTTAAGGGACACCTTGCGACCGGTGAACAGTCGTTCAATGGCGGCGACGTCGCTCTTGAACAGCTCGGCGAGGTTGAGTTTGGCGGTGGTGGTATCGACGCCCGGCATCAGGCCGCCGTCGAATACGATGTTGAAACGGGTTTCGCTCATGCCCGGCATCCTTGTCTCTGAAAGTTAGGTAGTTGTTTGTTCGGGCTGGTTCAGCGGGGCCATTGCCCGCCAAGCTGCGCCGCCCGGGCTTGTGCCTGACGGTATTCTTCATCCAGGCGCGCCACCAACTGATCGACGCTGGGCAAATCATCGATTTCACCCACACCCTGGCCTGCGGACCATACGGTTTTCCAGGCCTTGGCTTCGTCGTTCAGCGGTTTGAGTTTCGAGCCAAAATCCACCTCGCCTTTGTTCTGCAGGGCGGCGAGATCGAAACCGGCGTTCTCCAGGCTCTGGCGCATGAAACTCGCCGGCACCCCGGATACCGCAGGAGTATGCACGATGTCTGCGGCTCTGGATGTGAGCAACATCTCTTTATAAGCGTCAGGTGCGTGGCTTTCGCTTGTACCGATAAAACGCGTCCCGAAGTAGGCCAGATCCGCGCCGAGCAATTGTGCGGCCAGAATCTGATGGCCGTGGTTCAGGCATCCCGCAAGTAGCACGGCCTTATCGAAAAACTGCCGGATCTCGGCAATCAGGGAAAACGGGCTCCAGGTCCCGGCGTGTCCGCCTGCGCCGGCGGCTACGGCGATCAGGCCATCGACACCGGCTTCGGCGGCTTTCTCGGCATGCCGTCGGGTCGTCACGTCATGGAACACCAGGCCGCCGTAACCGTGCACCGCGTCCACCAGCTCTTTCACCGCACCCAGGCTGGTGATGACAATCGGCACCTTGTGTTCGATGCAGATGGCCAGGTCGGCCTGAAGTCGCGGATTGCTGTGATGAACAATCAGGTTTACCGCGTAGGGCGCCGGATTTTCCAGGGTCGCCAGGCCTGCTTCGATTTCTTCCAGCCAGGCCTTGAAGCCGCTGCTTTCGCGCTGGTTCAACGCCGGAAAGCTGCCGACAATGCCATTGCGGCAGCAGGCCAGCACCAGTTGTGGATTGGAAATCAGGAACATGGGCGCCGCCACGACGGGCAGGCGCAAGCGCTGTTCAAGCAGAGCGGGCAACGACATTGGAAGTACCCCGGATAATGGATGCTGATTGGAGATTAGAACGGTCGGACTACGACCAGAATTACGATAGCCAGCAATATCAGAACCGGCACTTCATTGAACCAGCGATAAAAGACATGGCTGCGGGTGTTTTCGCCACGGGCGAAGCGCTTCACCTGGGCACCGCACATGTGGTGGTAACCGATCAGCAGCACGACCAGGGTCAACTTGGCGTGCATCCAGCCTCCCTGGGTGAAGTAGGCGCCGGCGTTGAGGCTGAGCAGCCAGATGCCGAATACCAGGGTGGCAATCATCGCCGGGCCCATGATGCCGCGGTACAGCTTGCGCTCCATGACGCTGAAACGTTCTTTGCTGACGTTGTCTTCGCTTTGGGCGTGATAGACAAACAGGCGAGGCAGGTAAAACAGGCCGGCGAACCAGCAGACCATGCTGACAATGTGAAGTGCTTTGAGCCACAGATAGAGCATTTTAGTTATTCCCAGGTTCACGGTAGCTCCGATAGTAGAGGTTAGAGCGGCCACACGTCACCTTGACGGTTGTCGCCGCGCCCTGCGGCCCCTATCATCGACGGCTTTCCAGTGGGTTCGTTGAGGGCAGGTTTATGGTCAAGGTCGGTATCGTCGGCGGCACGGGTTACACCGGTGTCGAACTGCTGCGTCTGCTGGCACAGCATCCGCAGGCTGAGGTGGTGGTCATCACCTCCCGATCCGAGGCCGGCCTGGCCGTCGCCGACATGTATCCGAACCTGCGAGGCCACTACGACGGCTTGGCGTTCAGCGTTCCGGACGTCAAGACCCTCGGCGCCTGCGATGTGGTGTTCTTCGCCACGCCCCATGGTGTCGCCCACGCTCTGGCCGGTGAACTGCTGGCCGCCGGGACCAAGGTTATCGACCTGTCGGCGGACTTCCGCCTGCAGGACGCCGATGAGTGGGCCAAATGGTATGGCCAGCCCCACGGTGCGCCTGAACTGCTCGAGGAGGCGGTCTACGGCTTGCCGGAAGTCAATCGCGAGAAAATCAAGCAGGCACGACTGATCGCCGTGCCGGGTTGCTATCCGACGGCGACGCAGTTGGGGTTCTTGCCGCTGCTTGAAGCCGGTCTTGCAGATGCTTCGCGCCTGATTGCCGACTGCAAATCCGGCGTCAGCGGTGCCGGGCGTGGCGCCAGTGTCGGCTCGCTGTATTCCGAGACGTCGGAAAGCATGAAGGCGTACGCGGTCAAAGGGCATCGCCACCTGCCGGAAATTCGCCAGGGGTTGCGCCGGGCTGCGGGCAAGGACGTTGGCCTGACCTTCGTGCCGCACCTGACCCCGATGATTCGCGGGATCCATTCCACCCTGTATGCAACCGTCGTCGATCGTTCGGTGGACCTGCAGGCATTGTTTGAAAAGCGTTACGCCAACGAACCGTTCGTCGACGTAATGCCCGCTGGCAGCCATCCGGAAACCCGTAGTGTGCGCGGTGCGAACGTTTGCCGGATCGCCGTGCATCGTCCGCAGGACGGTGATCTGGTAGTGGTATTGTCGGTCATCGATAACCTGGTCAAGGGCGCGTCCGGCCAGGCCGTGCAGAACCTGAACATCCTGTTCGGGCTGGATGAGCACCTGGGGCTGTCCCATGCGGGGATGTTGCCTTAAAGCAGTTTGCCGCTGCTCTGCAAATAGTTGACCGATTTTCTAGGAGAAGCGGATAATGCCCGCCATCACGCATTATGGCGGCGTAAGCGCCGGGAGATATTCAGCATGAGCGTCGAAACCTTCACCCCCACGGCTTTGCAATTCACCCACGGTGCTGCGCACAAGGTGAAGAGCCTGGTCGATGAAGAGGGCAATGATCGTTTGAAGCTGCGCGTATTTGTGACGGGCGGCGGTTGTTCCGGTTTCCAGTACGGCTTCACTTTCGATGAGGAAGTGGCCGACGATGACACCATCGTCGAGCGCGAAGGGGTCAGCCTGGTGGTCGATCCGATGAGCTTCCAGTACCTGGCAGGTGCCGAGGTGGATTATCAGGAAGGTCTGGAAGGGTCGCGTTTTGTGATCAAGAACCCCAACGCCACCACGACCTGTGGGTGCGGTTCTTCGTTCTCGATCTGAGTGCTTCAATAAAAATGCCGCAGAGCCTTATGGCCTGCGGCATTTTTTTGTCCGCAACTTTGATCTCAGGCTGGATAGATGGCGCCGAGTATGCGCAGGCCACGGGCGCCCGTGACACTTGGACGATTGCCTGGAATGCCTTCAAGGCAGCAATGGGCGAGCCAGGCGAAAGCCATGGCTTCGACCCAATCCGGGTCCACGCCATACACCGTCGTACTGCTGACTTTGGTATCCGGCAGCAACTCAGCCAGGCGTTTCATGAGCGTCTGGTTGTGTGCACCGCCGCCGCAGACCAGCAACTCCTGGGTATTCGACTGGGCATGCTGCAGTGATTCGACGATGGTCAGGGCGGTCAGTTCGAGCAACGTCGCCTGCACGTCCTCCGGGGCGAAGGCTGGCAACTGCGACAAGTGCTGGCTCAGCCAAGGCAGGTTGAATACCTCGCGGCCGGTACTTTTCGGACCTTTGGTGACGAAGAAGGGGTCGCTGAGCAGCGTCTTTAGCAGAACTGGTTCGACTTTTCCGCTGGCGGCCCATTGGCCGTCGCGATCGAAATGCTCGCCTCGTTGTTGATGGATCCAGGCATCGAGCAATACGTTGCCTGGGCCACAGTCGAAACCGGCTACAGGTTTTGCGGGTTCTATCAGACTGAGATTGCTGAAGCCGCCGACATTCAGCACGGCACGATGACCGGCTCGTTCTTCGAACAGTGCTTCGTGAAACGCCGGTACCAGTGGAGCGCCTTGTCCGCCAGCGGCGACATCGCGGCTGCGGAAATCGCTGACGACGGCGATGCCGGTCAATTCGCTCAACAGGGCCGGATTGCCGATTTGCACGGTAAACCCACGGGCCGGTTCATGGCGAATGGTCTGGCCGTGGCTGCCAATCGCCGTGATGTTTTCAGGCTTGAGTCTTTGTTCGTTGAGTAGGGTATGGATACCCTCTGCGGCCAGCTTTACCCAGCTTTGCTGGGCAATGGCGGAGCGGGCGATCTCATCGGGCCCACTGCTGCACAATCCGAGCAATTCGGCGCGCAGAACGGCGGGCATGGGGATGTAGTGCGTGGCGATCAATTTGATCGCCGGGACCAGTTCAATCAGTGCGATATCCAAGCCATCCAGGCTGGTCCCGGACATCACACCGATATAGAGCGCCATGGCTTAGCGCTTGCTCGAGGCCAGCATGGTGGCTTTCTCTTGATCCATGCGGGCCATCAAGGGCTGGCTTTGAGCCAGGAAGCGCGCGCGCTCGCCCTTGGCGATCGGATCGGCCATCGGCAATTTCTGGCCAAGCGGATCGACGTGGACGCCGTTGACCTGGAACTCATAATGCAAGTGCGGGCCGGTGGACAGGCCGGTGGTACCGATGTATCCGATCACCTGGCCTTGCTTGACGGTGCCACCAGTCTTCACGCCCTTGGCGAAGCCCTGCATGTGGCCGTATAGCGTGCGGTAGGTATTGCCGTGCTGGATGATCACGGTATTGCCATAGCCACCGCGGCGTCCTGCCAGCAACACCTTGCCGTCGCCCGCAGCCTTGATTGGTGTACCGCGAGGGGCGGCGTAGTCGACGCCTTTATGCGCGCGAATCTTGTTCAGAATCGGATGCTTTCGGCCGGCGGAGAACTTCGAACTGATACGAGCGAAATCAACCGGTGTACGGATGAAGGCCTTGCGCATGCTGTTGCCGTCGGCGGTGTAGTAGCTGCTGTTGCCCTGCTTGTTGGTGTAGCGCACCGCGGTGTACGTCTTGCCGCGGTTGGTGAAGCGCGCGGAGAGAATCGGGCCGTTACCGACGCTCTTTCCATTGACCACTTTTTGCTCATAGATGATGTCGAACTCGTCGCCCTGGCGAATGTCCTGGGCGAAGTCGATGTCGTAGCCGAAGACGCTGGCCATGTCCATGGTCAGGCTATGGGAAAGGCCGGCACGAGCGGCCGACTGGGACAATGAACTGTTGATGACGCCATGAACGTAGGCCGAGCGAACGGTAGGCTTGGCGGTGACGCGGTTGAATACATAACCCTTGTCATTTTTGGTCAGGGTGATGCTTTCCAGGTCGCTCAGCTTGGTGTGCAGATTGGTCAGCTGTCCATCTGGATTGAGTTCGAATTCGAGTTTCTGGCCACGTTGCAGTTGAGCGAATTGCTTGGCTTGCTTGTCGCTGGCCAGGATTTCATGGACCGATGTCGAGGGCAGGCCAACCTTTTCGAAGAGGGTGGAAAGCGTATCGCCCTTGGCAACAATCACTTCGCGATGGTCCGGTCCTTTCTTTTCTTCCGCGACAGGCGCTTCTACCTGGGCGGTAGCCTTTGCAGTGTCTTGCGGGCTGTTTTCAATCTGTGCAAAAGGAGAGGCGGCCGGTTCGTTTGTGGCTTGAACGGCTTCGGCGGCGTCTTGTTCTTGTGTCAGTTGTTCAGCAGGACTTTCCAGTTCAAGGCTCAGAGTCGTTTTTTTGGCTTCAACATCGCTGGAGGGAAACACCAGCAGCGCCAGGCTTAGGAGGGCTGCGATGCCACTTGCGGCAAGCAGGTGGGTCTTTGGGTAAAGCGGCGGCGCTTTAGACGGTTCTGGGGTCATAAGTAATTTTGACTTTTGAAAAGATGAATTGGAAAAGATGAATGACATGATGAAGATGAAATAACTGTATAAAATATAACCAAAACCCCTGCGAAGCAAGCCCACGAACGCTCTGTTCTGTGGATTGGCGTCCGTGCGCCGGGCATGCCTTGTATTTGGTGTGCGATCTTGTATGGTTGGGGCCCTTTGAATCTGAGCCTTACGGGTCTGTTATGAAGTCGGTTGAAGAGCAGCTAGCGCTGATCAAGCGTGGTGCGGAAGAATTGTTGGTTGAGTCCGAGCTGATCGAAAAGCTCAAGCGCGGGCAGCCGCTGCGTATCAAGGCCGGCTTCGATCCGACGGCGCCCGATCTGCACCTGGGTCATACCGTGCTTATTAATAAGATGCGCCAGTTCCAGAATCTGGGGCATCAGATCATCTTCCTTATAGGGGACTTCACCGGCATGATCGGTGATCCGAGCGGCAAGAGTGCTACGCGCCCGCCGCTGACCCGTGAACAGGTTCTCGATAACGCCGAGACCTACAAGACTCAGGTTTTCAAGATTCTTGATCCGGCCAAGACCGAGGTGGCGTTCAACTCCACCTGGATGGATCAGATGGGGCCGGCGGATTTCATTCGCCTGACGTCTCAATACACCGTGGCGCGCATGCTCGAACGCGATGATTTCGACAAGCGCTATACAACCAACCAGCCAATCGCCATCCATGAGTTCCTCTATCCGCTTGTGCAGGGTTATGACTCGGTCGCGTTGCGCGCGGACGTTGAGCTGGGCGGCACCGATCAGAAGTTCAACCTGTTGATGGGGCGTGAGTTGCAGCGTGGTTATGGTCAGGAGGCGCAGTGCATCCTGACCATGCCATTGCTGGAAGGTCTGGATGGTGTGAAGAAGATGTCCAAGTCCTTGGGCAACTACGTGGGCATCCAGGAAGCGCCGGGGGTCATGTACAGCAAGCTGGTCTCCATTCCTGACGTGTTGATGTGGCGTTACTTCGAACTGTTGAGCTTCCGCTCCATGGATGAGATCAATGCGTTCCGTGCTGATGTAGAGGCCGGGGCCAATCCGCGGGACATCAAGATCAAGCTGGCTGAAGAGATCGTTGCGCGTTTCCATGGCGAGGAAGCTGCGGCCAATGCTCATCGCGCGGCGGGTAATCGTATGAAGGATGGCGAGCTGCCGGATGATCTGCCAGAGATCGAATTGACTGCTGCCGAGAATATGCCGATTGCGGCAGTCCTTAATAAAGCAGGTCTGGTCAAGAATGCGGCAGTGGCGCGAGACCTTCTGGGTTCGGGTGGTGTGCGTATAGATGGTGAGGTTGTGGATCGCACCTATATATATGAGCTGGGTTCTACTCACGTATGCCAGGCTGGCAAGAAGGCTTTCGCACGTATTACGTTGAAAACCGAATAAAGCTGAAAATAGGTGTTGACGGCAGATTCTGGACGTCTATAATTCGCCCCACTTCCGGCGCAGTCGAAACGGAAAACTCCTTGAGATTCAA
>NZ_JBDGLI010000025.1:0-99826 GCF_057655955.1 Pseudomonas sp. Soil_N_39 | reverse complement strand
CCAAAGCGCTCCTGCCCCACCACTCGGTGCCTCGCCTAGGCTCGGCATGCCCGAACGAAGGCATTGCTCCGTGGGCCCACTGCGCAATACCTGCGTTCGGCCATCGTGGTTAATGGGGCGCGAAAATCTACGTCCACCGCGAGGCGGCCTTATAGCCGACCTGGCTCTTGGTGGGGGTCTCGCTCCCACATTGGATTTTCAGCAGCCACAAAATGCATATACGCCACAGAACATCTGTAGCTCTTTACAGTAGGTCACGATGGCGTCGGTATACCGATGGGCAATTTCCGGCGAAGCCTCTGTGGCAATGTAACGATAGAGCGCAGCTAACTGCTCAAGGGCTTGCGGTGCAAACTCGACGGTATGGGTCATTTACGATTTTACGGTGGCGTTCTGGTGTTCTGCAGCCAATCGAGAGCGCACCTCATCAACGCTTAGCGTGCGCGAGGGGTCAGCTTTCAAGGCATCGTAAGCTGGGGCTACTTGACCTACGAGCCAGTTTTCCAAAGCACGATCACGAGCCAGCAGCGCCCGAGGGCCATCACGAATGACTTCACTTTCAGTGGCGTACTCGCCAGCAGCCACCTTGGCTTTCACTACGTCAGCCATCTGGTTAGGCAGCGTGATGCTGAACTGTTGAGTGCTACGCATGATGAGCCTCCTGAATAAGATAGGATTTAATCCTGCTCTGCTCAAAAGAATATGCACATGATCTCCTGTCATCCTCGATGACTTTACAGGCGGATTAGGGGTGAGCTTGCTCGCGATGCCGGTGGTTCAGTTGATGAAGATGTTGAATGTATTGGCCTCTTCGCGAGCAAGCCCGCTCCCACATTGGGCCCAGCGGTGTATATGAATTTTGTGGGTGCTGAAGATCCAGTGTGGGAGCTTGCTCGCGAAGGCAGTGTCATAGTCGATGAAGATGTCGAATGTGCTGTCGTCATCGCGAGCAAGCTTTGCTCCCACAGATCTGAAGGGTGTACGACCGGGAGAGTCAGGTCGGCTGTCAGGCCGCCTCGTGGTGGACGTTGATCTCGGGCGCCCCGTTAACCACGATGGCCGAACGCAGGCATTGTGGAGTGGGCATCCCGGCATGGATGCCGGGATAGCCGCGCTGGACCATGGATGGCCCTTCGCGGCGGGCCCACGGAGCAATGCCGGAGTGAGGGCACACCGAGCCTAGGCGAGGTGCAAAGTGGTGGGGCAGGAGCGTTTTGGTTACTTTTGCGCTCTTCAAAAGTGACCCGCCGTAAGGGCGGAACCCTAAGTAGCCGTTACCAAAGAAATGGATATACACACAGATCCTGATAGCGCTGTGTCAGTCGCCATCCATGCTGCTGACCCAGCGCTATCGCGAGCAAGCTCGCTCCCACAGGGGATCATCTCCCGCCGGGAGGGCTTTATTGGTCTTCGAGGCCGCGTTGTTCGATGACGCCGAACACGTCGGTGACATCCTGGACCAGGATCCGAGCAACATTGGTGAGGGTGTTGAAGTCGCTGGCGGCCGAATCGCGCAACGTGGCGCAGGCCATGAGGGTCAGGTAATCGAGGGTAGCGTGCAGGCGTTCGCTGGCGCAGGCATGGAGTTCGGTCAGTGGGGCGGTGCGGTCGATGAACAGGATGGGTTGGGTGGTGGCGATCGGGGTGAGTGGAGTGAAGCGGCTGAGCAATTGTTCGGCTTTCATGACAAACCTCTAACTCAAGAAAAGTATTTGCCACCGTTTGCTGCGAAACAAATTGGGTGGCAGCCATGTGCGGGTTCGCAGACCGAGGAGTTAGAGAAACCCGGCAGACCCGAAGATCTCCCACACACAGCCGCCATAAAAAGCCGAACGTAGGCAGGATTCGCCTATGTCGATTTTTGACGGTCGTGATTCTAACTCACCAGGGCTGCGAAACCCTTGCCCACTGACCAACGCCAGCAGACCCACCGAACTATAAAGGAGATTTTCGAAGCCAAAATCGACCTGTAGGACGCACCGGGCCCTTGTGGCGAGGGAGCTTGCTCCCGCTCGGGGGCGCAGCCGCCGTAAAACCGGGGCATGCGGTGGGTCTGGCGGAAAGGGGGCTGCTTCGCAGCCCAGCGGGGATAAATCCCCTCGCCACAAGAGGGGATTTCCTACGAGATTTTCGGAAGTGAAATTTCAGGTGTTGTGATCGATATCCAGCACACTGAACGTCACTTTTCCGCCCTCGCTGGTATAGCCGGTGTTGTCCTGCACGTAGACCCCGGCCTTGAAGTACAACGGCTTGACCCGCCAAGTAGAGCTGATGGTGGTGTACCAGCTACGACCCGCTGCAGTAATGCCCAGGTCGCCGGTACGATCAAGGTGGAGCCGGTAACTGAAGGCTTGATTAAGTTTTACACCGGTGGCGACGGTGATGACCCGGCCTTCGTCGTCATTGGGGCGCATGCGCACTTTGGCGACGATGTCCCCGGTGCTGGTGGCATCCTTGTATTGGTATTCCAGCTTCACCATGGGTTTGCTGCTGTCCTTGGCATGGATCTGACCAATCACGATCTTGCCACTGCTGGGCACCTGGTTGACGACCAGTTTCGCACGCAATTGGTTGTCGGCATCGGGGTACAGCCAGTTGCGCAGGGTGCCGTCTTTGTAGGTCTCACGCAATTCGCTGCGGGGGTAGATCGCATTTTCAGTCTTGCTGCCGGTAACCGGTGACCAGAAGTACACCGTGCTGCCTTCAGAATTGAAATATTTATCCCTGAACCCATCCACCAGCCGAGGTGTTTCGATGGTCTTCGGCGGGCTGCCCTCGGGAATGCTCAGGTTCCAGGTTGCAAGATCGACCATGTTCGGATCCTTTCTGAGAAGAAGAAATGATTTACGCCACAGCCGGAGGCTCTAAGACGCGGTTTTGCTGAGGCCAGGAGGGGGCGCGGGCGAGCAATTGGCACGGTCGTCCGGCGGAGGGTTGGCGTCAGCAGTCCGTCAGAGTAGGGATTGTCGATTTTGTGCCGCAGATAATTGACCGTTAGTCGGGAGTGTCAAAATTTCTTTGAACGATGGCTTTTTGACGTTGCCCTTCGATGTTGCTCGCAAAGGCGCGAGTCGGCTACGAGCAGGCAGCGATCCATGCTGCTGCGCGAGGGGGAAGGCTTAGAGGTTGTGATCGATGTCCAGCAGGCTGAACGTCACTTTTCCACCTTCGGTGGCGTAGCCGGTATTGTCCTGCACGTAGACTCCGGCCTTGAAATACAGCGGCTTGGTGCTCCAGGTGCTGCTGACGGTGCTGCTCCATTGGTATCCGGCACCGTTGATGGTCAGCAGACCTGCGCGGTTGAGGTGGATCAGGTAAGAAAACGGCTGGTTGAGTTTGATGCCCGTGGCGATGGTGATCACCTGACCCGTTGCGTCGTCGGGGCGCATGCGCACCTTGGCGACGATGTTGCCGGTGGAACTGTAGGTCTTGTACTGGTATTCCAGCTTCACCATGGGGCTGGTGCTGTCCTTGGCGTGGATCTGGCCAATCACCAGCTTGCCGGTGCTGGGCACTTGGCCGACGGTCAAGGTGGCGGCCAGCTTGTTATCCGCCGCGGGGTAAAGCCAATTACGCAACGTACCGTCGCCGTTGGTTTCGCGCAGTTCGCTGCGTGGGTAAATGGCGTTGGCCGTCGTGGCGCCTGTCACGGGAGCCCAGAAAAACACGGTGCCGGTTTCAGAGTTGAAATATTGGTTCTTGAAGCCTTGAACCAATTGTGAGGTTTGAATGGTTGCCGGTGGGGCGCCTTCGGGAATGCTCAAGTTCCAAGTTGCGAGATCGATCATGTCCAAGTCCTGCGTGTCGAGATGTAAAGGTGTACGCCGTAGCGGGAGGCTTTAAACCGCCCTTTTGAAGCGTTTCGGAACGCTGGACTGGGCTTTTTTTGTTGACCGTTCGGCGGATGTTTGACGTCAATTGTTCGTCGATGGTGTCATTGCAGTTTCTGTGCCTGAGCAGGGTGACCGTTAGTCGGCTATTTCGGGCTTTGTCTGGATGATGGCGTGATGACACCTACTGCTTTTCAAAATCCCGGTCTAGAGTGAGGGGACAGTATTTGTCCGCTTTGCTACGTAAAAACGGACGTGGCGCCCGATAAGAGAAGCAGCATGGAATGCGCGCAACCAACGCCCGGCGAAGGCAGCTCTGTCCTTTTGATTGTTGATGATTACCCTGAAAACCTGCTCAGCATGCGGGCCTTGTTGCAGCGCCAGGATTGGCAGGTCATGACGGCGTCCTCGGGGGTCGAGGCGCTTAATCTGCTGCTCGAACACGACATCGACCTGGTTCTGCTGGATGTGCAGATGCCCGACATGGACGGTTTCGAAGTGGCGCGCCTGATGCGCGGCAGCCAGCGCACGCGGCTCACGCCGATCATTTTCCTGACCGCCAACGAGCAATCCCAGGACGCGGTCATCAAGGGCTACGCCAGTGGCGCCGTGGATTACCTGTTCAAGCCCTTCGATCCGCAAATCCTCAAGCCCAAGGTCCAGGCGTTGCTCGAGCACCAGCGCAATCGCCGGGCCTTGCAGCGCCTGAGCCAGGATCTCGAAGCGGCCAGGGCCTTCAATGCCTCGGTGCTGGACAACGCCGCCGAAGGCATCCTGGTGGTGGATGAGAACGGCTGTATCCGCTTCGCCAACCCGTCCACCTGCCGCTTGCTCAATGCCACCGCCGAGCAGTTGCAGGACATGCCATTCCTGGATTTCCTGCAGAAACCGCACATCCCCGAGTGGGTCGATTCCGATATCCACAATGCCTATCGGCGGGGTGAAACCTGGCGATTGCATGACGCGGTGCTGCGCACGGCGCCCGGCCAGCAGGTGTCGGTGGCCTTGTCCTGTGCGCCGCTGCCCTCGGAACAGAAGGCGATGGTGGTGACACTCCAAGACATGTCCGTGGTTCGCCACTTGCACCAGCAGCTCGAATACCAGGCCGTCACGGACCCGCTGACCGGCTTGCTCAACCGCCGGGGCTTCTACCAGACTGCGGAAAACCTGTTGATGCGCAGCGAGCGGCTGGAAAGCAACTGGGTGCTGCTGTACCTGGACCTCGACGGCTTCAAGCGGGTCAATGACTCGCTGGGGCACGACGCCGGGGACCGGGTCTTGCGCTGGGTGTCGGAGCAGTTGAAGGCGTGTCTGCGCCCCTTTGACATCCTGGCGCGACTGGGCGGTGACGAGTTCACGGCTCTACTGGACTTGGAGTTTCCCGAGCAGGCGGCCAAGATCGCGGAGAAACTCATCGAGCGCGTCGCGATCTGCCAGCAGATCGAAGGCATGGACGTGGCGCTTGGCGCCAGCATCGGCATCGCGACGTACCCGGACTGTGGCGCCAACCTCGATGGCTTGCTACGGGCGTCCGATATCGCCATGTACGAAGCCAAGCGTGCCGGTCGCCAGCAATACCGTTTTTACGACCACGAAATGAACGGTCGAGCCCGTTCACGGCTGATGCTGGAAGAGAGCGTGCGCTCGGCCATCGAGAACCGCGATTTCAATATGGTCTACCAGCCCCAGGTAAGCATCGTCGACGGGCGGATCCGCGGGTTCGAGGCGCTGTTGCGCTGGCAGCACCCGAGCGTCGGCGACGTGCCACCGGGCCTGTTCCTGCCGTTGCTGGAAGAGGCGCGATTGATCAGCCGGCTGGGCAGCTGGATTTATCATCGCAGCGCGGCCCAGCGCAAAGTCTGGGAGCGGTTGTTCGCTGACGACCTGGTGTTGGGGGTAAGCCTGAGCAGCACTCAATTCGGCATGCCGAACCTGGTGACCGAGTTGCGCCAGGTCCTGGAGCGCCACGCCTTGAAGCCGCGACAGTTGGAGGTCGAGGTGACCGAGGATGCGCTGATGCGCAATCCCGATGAAACCCAAAAGCAATTGCGCCTGCTGCGCCAGCTCGGGGTGCGCGTGGCATTGGATGACTTCGGTTCGGGGCCTTGTTCGCTGACGCATCTGCGCGATCTTGAACTCGATACCCTCAAGCTCGATCGGCACTTGATCGCCCGCTTGCCGGGGTCGCCCCGAGATGCCGCGTTGGCCGCATCGGTCATCGACCTGTGTACGCAGTTGGGCTTGCGGGTGATCGCCGAAGGGGTGGAAACCCGCGAGCAGTATCAGTGGCTACAGACCCATGGCTGTGAGTTCGTGCAGGGGTTCCTGGTGGCGCGACCGTTGATGGCCGAAGACACCAATGCCTTCGCCAAGCCCTTCGACTGGAGCGCGGTGCTGGCCTGAATTCGCTACACTGGCGGCCTCTTGTGACTGTGCTGCCCTTTGATGACCGCGCTCAAATACCTCCAGGCCTACCCCGCCGCCCTGCAAGCCCAAGTTCAGCAATTGATCGCCCAGGACCGCCTGGGCGATTACCTGCAGCAGCGCTACCCGGGTCGGCATCCGATCCAGAGCGACAAGGCCCTGTACGGTTATGCGCTGGACCTCAAGCAGCAATACCTGCGTAACGCGCCGGCCATCGACAAGGTGTTGTTCGACAGTCGCCTGGACCTGACCCACCGCGCCCTCGGCCTGCACACCGCGGTGTCGCGGGTGCAGGGCGGCAAGCTCAAGGCCAAGAAGGAAATCCGCATCGCGGCGCTGTTCAAGGACGCGGCGCCCGAGTTCCTGAAGATGATCGTGGTGCACGAGTTGGCGCACTTCAAGGAGTCGGACCACAACAAGGCCTTCTACCAGCTCTGCGAACACATGCTGCCGGGCTATCACCAACTGGAATTCGACCTGCGGGTGTACCTGACCTGGCGGGACCTGCAACCTCACAAGGACTGACTGAATGGACGTGAGCAAGACCAAGACCAGTTTCTACCGTCGCCTGTACGTGGCTTACCTGATCGACAGCGGCCTGGCCAGCAACGTCCCTGCGCTCACCGAAGCCACCGGCATGCCCCGGCGCACGGCCCAGGACACCATCGCCGCGCTGGCTGACCTGGATATCACATGTGAGTTCGAGCAAGAGGACGGCGCGCGCAACCATGCCGGGCGCTATCGGATTCGCGATTGGGGGGCGATCGATCGGGGGTGGATCGAGGGGAATTTGCAGCGGATCAAGGCGGTGCTTGAGTATCCCTGACCTGTTGGTGTCTGGGCTGGCCCCATCGCGAGCAAGCTCGCTCCCACAGTCGATCGTTGTTCACCGCAGGCCCCTGTGGGAGCGAGCTTGCTCGCGATGGCGACCTCAGGGCCGATGCATGCCAATGTGCGGAATCCCATCCTCCATGTATTCCACCCCCACCACTTCAAACCCGTACCGCCCGTAGTACCCCTGCAGATGCGCCTGGGCCGACAATGAGATCGACGTGCCAGGCCAATGTTTCTCGGCCTGCTTGAGCGCTTGTTCCATCAGCGTGTGGCCCAACCCCTGGCCGCGTGCCTGAGGGGCGATGACCACGCGCCCGATCACCACGTCACTGTTTTGCGAGTGCGGGTCGAGCAAGCGCAGGTAGGCCACCAGGTGGTTGTCGTGCCAGGCCATCAGGTGACAGGTGTCGCCCTCCAGGTCCAGCCCGTCAACGTCCGGGTAGGCGCAGTTCTGCTCGACGACGAATACCTCTGCGCGCAATTTGAGGATGGCATACAGCTGTTCCTTGCTCAGGTCGCTGTGATGTTTGCAGACCCACTCGATATCCATTTTTTGAATTTCCTGAAGAACCTGATGCCGATAGTAAGCGTGCTTGGCCCGGAAGTCTCTTGCTCTCGCGACCGGAAAATCTGTGACAAAGGCCAAAATGCCATCATTCCTTTGTCGCGGTGCTGTCGTCTTTGTGTAATCTTCGTGACAGCCCTGCGCAGCGGTTCCAATGAGCTAATGTTAGGACCGGGTGTCTGAGGACGCCTGTTGAGTTTCGGCTAAAAACAAACCGGGCTTTGAACCCGTCAAGGACGTTTGGCATGCCGCGATTGCATCGAGCTCTTGCATTGATCGGGTTGCTGTTGCTGAGCTACGAGGCTTGCGCACAGAAGTTGCGCCTGGTCGCCGATGCCTGGCCGCCCTTTACCGATTCCACCTTGATCAATGGCGGCCTGGCGACCGATATCGTCAGCACCGCCCTGGCGCGGGCCGGCTATGCCACGGACTTCGAACAGGTGCCCTGGGCCCGGGCGATGCTGGGTATCGGCGAGGGCCGCTATGACGTGCTGGTCAACGCCTGGTACAGCGAGGAACGGACCCATATAGGCCGGTTCTCGGCCGAATACCTGCTCAACCGCGTGCGTTTCATCAAGCGCAAGGACGAGGCGATCCAATTTGATAGCCTGCAACAGCTGCGTGCTTATCCCATCGCCGTCGTGCGCGGTTATGCCTATGCCAAGGACTTCGATGAAGACCCGAAAATGCAGAAAGTCCCGGTGCATAACTTCGCCATGGCGGTGCGCATGCTGGCTGCCGACCGTGTGAAGCTGACCCTGGAAGACGAGTTCGTCGCTCGCTATTACCTGGCTCGGGAATCGCCCAAGGTGCGCAGCGCCGTGGAGTTCCTGCCCAAGCCCTTGAGTGAAAACAGCCTGCATATCCTGGTCAGCCTGAAGAACCCGGAGCATGAGCAGATTGTGGCCGGGTTTGATCGGGAGATTGCGGCGATGAAGGCGGATGGCAGTTATGCGCGGTTATTGAAGGCGCATGGGATGTAGGGGGCCTGGACTGGCCCTATCGCGAGCAAGCTCGCTCCCACAGGGGCCTGCTGTGACACAAAGTCTGCGTACACCAACAATCCACTGTGGGAGCGAGCTTGCTCGCGATGAGGCCCATCCAAACACCACAGTCCTCAAGCCTCGCTGGTGTCCTTGATCAGATGCGCCGCCAAGGTCCGCAATGGCCCTAGCTGCCGACAGATCAACCCCAGTTGCGTCTGTACCAAACGCTGCCCCTCGTCGATCTCATCCGGCATCTGCTCAAGCTCGCTGGCCAGGGCTTCCTCTTCGTCGCTCTGGATTGCAATCGGTTGTTTGCTCGCCAGGCCCCGGGCGATTTCGTCGATGCTCGCGGCCAGTTTCACCCCGGCACCGTCGATCAATTGTTCGCGTATTTCCGCCGGCAGTTCGGTGCCCCGGTGGGCGCCCAGGCCTGAGAGGTAACTGAGCAAGGTGTGGGACAGCACCAGGAAGCGGAACCCCACATCGGCTTCTTTGCGGAAATGTCCCGGCTCCATCAGCATGTTCGCCAGTGTGGTGGACAGCGCGGCATCGGCGTTGTGGGCGTTGCGTCGGGCCAGGCGGTAGGCCAGGTCGTCGCTTTTACCGGCTGCGTATTGCTGCATGATCTGGCGCAGGTAAATGCTGTTGCAGGTCAGCGTGTTGGCCAGCACTTTGTTCAGTCGCCGACCTTGCCAGTCGGGCAGGAACAGGAAGACCGCCAGCCCGGCGATCAGGCTGCCGAGCAAGGTATCGAACAGCCGCGGCAGCAGCAGCCCATAGCCGTCGCCCACCTGGTTGAAGCAGAACAGCACCATGATGGTGATCGCCGCCGTCGCCAGGGTGTAGCGAGTGGTGCGGTTGGTAAAGAACACTACCCCGGCGGCAATGGCAAAGCACGATTGCACCAGCGGATTGGGGAACAGGTCGAACAGCGCCCAGGCCACTGTCAGGCCAATGGCGGTGCCGATGATCCGCTGGCCGAGCTTGCGCCGGGTGGCACCGTAGTTGGGTTGGCAGACGAACAGCGTGGTGAGGATGATCCAATAGCCCTGGGACGGGTGAATCATGTGCACCACGGCGTAGCCCACGCTCAGGGCCAGGGGCAAGCGCAAGGCATGCCGGAACAGCAGCGAGGTGGGTGTGAGCTGGGTGCGCAAACGCAGCCAGACGTCCTTGAGGTTGCGCGGCGAGCGGTCCAGCAGGCTGCTGTCGGTGGCGTCGGCCAGGGCGTCGGGGTTGCTCGCGTCGCTGAGCAGGCGGTCCATGGTGCCCAGGTTCACCGACAGGGCGCGCAACGAACGCAGCAAGCCGCGCCAGGCGGGGTTGCTCTGGATGCGCAGGTGTTCGAGGGACGCGTGCAGGTCGTCGAGGGCCTCGGCGAAGGTGTGGTCGTAGACGAACGGCTGACGCAGCTGGATCGACTCGGCCAACGCCTGGCAGGCCTTGCCTTGCTGGCGCAACAGGCGCTGGCAGCGGAACAGCACGTCGCTGTGGAAAAATGCCTCGGCCAGGGCGTTGTAGGGGTAGTGAGACGAGCTGGCGCGTTCGTGGATGTCCTGGGCCAGGAAGTACAGCTTCAGGTAGCGGCTGACTTTCGACCCGGGTCGGCCATTGCCGACGCGGTGCAGGATGATTTCCTTCGCGCTGTTGAGCGCGGCGACCACCCGGCCGTTTTGCTGGGCCAGTTCCAGGCGACGGGCTTCGACGTCCAGTTGGCGGATCGGCTCCAGGAGCGACGATTTGAGCTTGAGGTAGCGCCCCAATTCGCGAAACAGCCGCGCCAGGCTTTGTTGCACAGGTTGGTTGGAAAACAATGCTTGCCACACCACCGACAGCAAGCCGTACCACGCGGCACCGGCGACCAGTAGCAGGGGTTCATGCCAGAAGTCGTTGACCGCGCCGCCGCGCTGGTCCACGCCGATCATGGTGTAGACCGAAAGAATCAGCGTGCCCGAGGCGATTGCGCCATAGCGCTCACCCAGGGCGCCAAGCATGGTCAGGCCAAAGGCGGCCAGGGCCAGGGCGATGATAAACAGGACGGGGTAGGGGAACAGCAATTCCACCGACAGCGCCGCGACGGTGAAACACACCAGGGTCACGGCCAGCGCGTTGAGACGGCCTTGCCAACTGTCATCGGTCTCGGCCAGGGCGCTGGCGATGATGCCCAGGAACAAGGGGATCAGCAGTGCCATTTCATCCAGGTACCAGCACAGCCCCATGCTGCCGGTCAGGGCGATGAAGACCCGCACGCTATAACTGAACTTATCCAACGCCCAAAGGCGACGCAAAGACTGGCTAAACGAGTTCGCTGACATGAAGTGCACGGGCCTGACGGGCAATGACGCTAAATTGAGGCAGTAATGACGCTGACGCAATGGCGGCGATCACATCTGACAGCAAAAAGTGTTCCTTCACGTGTGAATGCGATTCAGAAAACACCATAGCCCACTGTGGGAGCGAGCTTGCTCGCGATAGCGGTGCTTCAGTCAACATCAATGTGACAGAACCGCCGCTATCGCGAGCAAGCTCGCTCCCACAGGATTATTGTCCACACTCGAATTGTGTTGGCTCAGACGTATTGCGCCGCTGCATAGCCCGACGCCCAGGCCCATTGGAAGTTGAACCCGCCCAGGTGCCCGGTGACGTCCAGCACTTCGCCGATGAAATACAGGCCAGGGCTTTTCAACGATTCCATGGTCTTGGACGAGACTTCCCGGGTGTCGACGCCACCGAGGGTGACTTCGGCGGTGCGGTAGCCTTCGGTGCCGGCGGGGACGACGTTCCAGCTCGCCAGCTTCTCGGCGATGTCCGCCAGCTCCGCGTGGGTGTACTGCTTCATGGGTTTGGAGACGAACCAGGTGTCGGCCAGCAGGTTGGCCATCTTCTTGGTGAACAACTCGCCCAGCAGAGTCTTGAGTTCGCTGTTGGGGCGTTCGGCCTGTTGCTGCTGCAGCCATTGCGGCACGTCGTGGTCAGGCAACAGGTTGATCTGCACCGTGTCCCCCGATTCCCAGAACGAGGAAATCTGCAGGATCGCCGGACCGCTCAGGCCGCGATGGGTGAACAGGATGTTCTCGCGAAAACTCTGGTCGTTGCAGCTCACCAGGCAATCGACCGAGGTGCCCGACAGCTCGGTGCACAGGGCCTTGAGCTGATCGGTGATGGTGAACGGCACCAGCCCGGCGCGGGTCGGCAGCAGCGCATGGCCAAACTGTTTCGCCACCTGATAACCGAAGCCGGTCGCCCCCAGGGTCGGGATCGACAGCCCGCCGGTGGCGATCACCAGGGACTGGCAGACGGTGGCGCCGAGGGTGGTTTGCAGCAGGTAGCCGCCGTCGGTTTTTTCGATCTGCGTGATCGACGTGTCCAGGTGCAGGCTGACGCCGGCCTGGTCGCATTCATCCAACAGCAGGCCGAGGATGTCGCTGGACTTGTTATCGCAGAACAACTGGCCGAGCTTTTTCTCGTGATAGGGCACGCCGTGCTTGGCCACCAGCGCAATGAAATCCCACTGGGTATAGCGGGCCAGGGCCGATTTGCAGAAGTGCGGGTTCTGCGAGAGGAAATTGCTCGGTTCGGTGTACATGTTGGTGAAATTGCAACGCCCACCGCCGGACATGAGGATTTTCTTGCCGGCCTTGTTGGCGTGGTCCAGCAGCATCACCTGCCGCCCGCGCGCGGCCGCGGTCAGCGCACACATCAACCCTGCGGCGCCAGCGCCAATGATCACGACTTCGGTAGAGCGCAAAACGGTGTCCTCTCAGCTTTCTCACAGACTGAATGTGGGAGCGAGCTTGCTCGCGATGGCGTCAGTTCTGTCACGTCAATGTTGACTGAACCACCGCTATCGCGAGCAAGCTCGCTCCCACAGTTTGATCTTTGTCGGGTGGGTGATCGGTTACAGGATCCGCACCCGCAACGAGCGGCCCTTGATCTTGCCATCGTTCAGGCGTTGCAGGGCCTGTTTGGCGATGCCGCGTTCCACGGCCACGTAGGCCTGGAAATCGAAGATCGCGATCTTGCCGACCTGGGCGCCGGGGATGCCGGCTTCGCCGGTCAGGGCGCCGAGGATGTCGCCGGGGCGCACCTTGTCCTTGCGCCCGGCGCCGATGCACAGGGTGCTCATGGCCGGTAGCAGCGGGCCGCCGCCCTGGGACTTGAGGTTGTCCAGTTGGTCCCAGCTCAGTGGCGACTTCTGCAGTTGCTCGATGGCCTGGGCGCGGTGGGCTTCGGACGGCGCCACCAGGCTGATGGCGATGCCTTTCTCACCAGCGCGACCGGTGCGGCCGACGCGGTGGATGTGGATTTCCGAGTCCCGGGCCAGTTCGACGTTGATCACCATGTCCAGGGCGTCGATGTCCAGGCCACGGGCCGCCACGTCGGTGGCCACCAGCACCGAGGTGCTGCGGTTGGCGAACATCGCCAGTACCTGATCGCGGTCGCGCTGTTCCAGGTCGCCGTGCAGGCCGACGGCCGAGATGCCTTTGGACGTCAGGTGATCGACGGTTTCCTGGACCTGCTGCTTGGTGAAGCAGAACGCCACGCAGGAGGCCGGGCGGAAATGCGCCAGCACCTTGACCACCGCGTCCATGCGCTCCTCGGGGGAGATCTCGTAGAAGCGCTGCTCGATCTGTGCGTCGGAGTGAAACGCCTCGGCTTTCACTTGCTGGGGGTTGCGCATGAACTTGGACGACAGTTGCTTGATCCCCACCGGGTAGGTGGCGGAGAACAGCAGCGTCTGGCGGCGTTCCGGGGTCTGCTGGATGATGTCTTCGATGGCGTCGTAGAAGCCCATGTCGAGCATGCGGTCGGCTTCGTCGAGGATCAGCGTGTTGAGGCCGTCGAGCACCAGCGAACCCTTGCGCAGGTGCTGCTGGATGCGCCCCGGCGTGCCGACGATGATGTGGGCGCCGTGTTCGAGGGAAGCGATCTGCGGGCCGAAGGACACGCCGCCGCACAGGGTCAGGACCTTGATGTTGTCTTCGGCGCGGGCCAGGCGACGGATTTCCTTGGCGACCTGGTCGGCCAGCTCGCGGGTCGGGCACATCACCAGTGCCTGGCAGCCGAAGAAGCGCGGGTTGATCGGGTTCAGCAGACCAATGCCGAAGGCGGCGGTTTTGCCGCTGCCGGTCTTGGCCTGGGCGATCAGGTCCATGCCCTTGAGGATCACCGGCAAGCTTTGCGCCTGGATCGGCGTCATTTGGGCATAACCGAGTGATTCGAGGTTAGCCAGCATGGCGGCGGACAGCGGCAAAGTATTAAAAGCGGTGGCAATGGTGGTCACGGGACTGGCCTGCAAAACAAAATGTCGCGCAGTGTAGCAGCCTCGTGCCACTTTCTTCGAAAGTTCTGGACGAGCTGTGGGGGCAGGGCCTGCCCTGGGGGGGCGGGCAATTCCAGAAACGTTGGGAGCTCTGGAGCTGTGGGAGCAAAGCTTGCTCGCGATGCAGGCGGCGCATTTCCACCAGGAAAACCGAGTCGCCTGTATCGCGGGCAAGCCTTGCTCCCACAAAAATCTCCACACCACGAAGCGACCTAGTGCTCGATATGCTCATCCGGCCGCTTGACCCGCCGCCCATCCTGCTTCGACAACTGGGAAAAAATCGTCGCCGCCAGCATCGCCATGACTCCCACCGTCACGAACGTCAGTTGGAACGCCCCGAGCACCGTCTCCACCCCGTCGTTGCCCACCTGGGCCGTGAAGCCGCCGAGCAGGGCGCCGGCGCAGGCCACACCGAGGCTCAGGGACAGTTGCGCGACCACCGACAACAGGCTGTTGCCGCTGCTGGCGCTGGCGTCGTCCAGGTCGATCAGGGTCACGGTGTTCATCGCGGTGAATTGCAGCGAGTTGATCGCCCCCAGCACTGCCAGTTGCGCCAGCAGCAGCCAGTACGGCGTCTGTTCGCTGACCAGGCCCATGCTCGCCAGCATCAGGCCCAGGGCCAGGGTGTTGCCGGTCAACACGGTGCGGTAGCCAAAGCGCTCGATCAATGGCCGGGCCACGGACTTGGCGACCATGGCCGCCGCCGCCAGGGGCAGCATGCTCATGCCGGCCTGGGAGGGCGAGTAACCCAGGGCCACTTGCAGCAGCAACGGCACCAGAAACGGCAGGGCGCCGCTGCCCAGGCGGGCGAACAGGTTACCGAGGATGCCCACGGCGAAGGTCCGGGTCTTGAACAGCGACGGTGCGAACAGCGGGTTCTCGATATGCCCGGCTCGCAGCCAATAAGCCGCCAGGCAGGCCATGCCGCCGAACAGCAGCAACATCACCCGTAAGTGTGGCAGGTGCAGTTCACCGAGGCCTTCCATGGCAATGGTGATCAACACCATTGCCGCGCCGAACAGCAAAAAGCCCAGGCCATCGAACCGCGTGCGCTCGCTGCCGCGCAGGTCGGGGATGAACTTCCATACCGCATAACAGCCAATCACGCCCACCGGCAGATTGATCAGGAAGATCCAGTGCCAGGTCAGGTACTCCACCATCCAGCCGCCCATGGTCGGGCCGATCAGCGGGCCGAGCAGGCCGGGAATGGTGATGAAGCCCATGATCCGCACCAGTTCCGAACGCGGGTAGGCCCGCAGTACCACCAGCCTGCCGACCGGTATCATCAGCGCACCGCCCAGGCCCTGGATCACCCGCGCACCGATCAGCATGCCCAACGAATGGGACAAGGCGCACAGCAGCGAGCCGAAGCTGAACAGCAGGATCGCCCCAAAGAAAATCTTCTTGGTGCCGAAGCGGTCGGCGATCCAGCCCGAGGCCGGGATCAGCAGCGCCACGGTGAGCATGTAGGCAATGATCACGCCCTGCATGCGCAGCGGGTTTTCCGCCAGGTCACTGGCCATGGCGGGCAGGGCGGTGTTGAGGATGGTCCCGTCAAGGGACTGCATGAAGAAGGCAATCGCCACCACCCATGGAAGCCAGCGGGCGGTGACGGCGTCGAGCGGGGCGCGGTTGGGCATGGGACCTCTTGTATGACACGTTGATCAAGTGCGAACGCCGTTGTGGCGAGGGGATTTATCCCCGCTGGGCTGCGAAGCAGCCCCAGAGCGATTACCTCGCTGAGTCAGGCTGAACTCAGTCATCCTTTGGGGTTGCTTCGCAACCCAACGGGGATAAATCCCCTCGCCACAAGTAATCTCCTTCACAGGCTTGCGTTAGGGCTACAGGGTCAAGGTCAACCGCTTGACCAGCGCCCCCGGCAGCAACATCGAGGCCGTGGCCCGCCGGCTGTAGGTGCTGCCCGAGAGCAGAAGTTCCCGCTCCCGGGTCAGGCCTTCGAGTTGCGAGCCGAGCAGGCTGTAGACGCTGTCGTCGAAACGCATGGTACTGACCGGCGCGACGATCTGGCCATTTTCGACCCAGAACGTGGCGAAGCGGGTCATGCCGGTCAGGCGCGCCGCCGGTTGGTCCGAGTAGTTCAGGTACCAGAGGTTGCTGATGTACAGCCCGGTGCCCAGTGCTTCGAGGATGTATTTCTGCTCCAGCTGCCCGCCCTGCATGTCCAGCGCCGTGGGGTATTCGTAGCTGCTGGCGCCATTGGCCGCGAGGCCGTATTCGGCGGCGCTGCGGGAGTTGATCAATTGCGCATTGGCCGTGCCTTTGGCGATCAGCCCCAGGTCATCGCGGGGATAACCTTCGTCGGAAAAGGCCGGGCTCAAGGAACCGCTGACCTGCTCGCTCAGCCACACGTTGGGGCTGAAGTGGGCTTCGCCGGCGTAGAACTTCTGCAACGGGCTCTGTTTGCTGGCAATGGCCTGGGCTGAAAACCCGCCCCAACTGAGCATGTCGATGATCTCTTCCAGAGCGGCCGGCGCCAGATAGGCGCGGTATTCGCCGGGTGGCAACGTGCGCAGCGGGCGGCCGAGAAATTCCAGTTGCTCGCGGGCCTGTTCGAAGCGCTGGGCAAACCCGTCACTGCTCCATTCATGCCCGGCGTAGCGGGCTTTCACCGCTTGGCCATTCTCATGGAACAGGCTGAAATCGAAGTTGAAGCTGTTGGCCTGATGCCAGCCGAACGCGCCCGAAGAACTGGCGAAACCTCGGCTGATGGGCCCGGCAGCGTAGAAGCCCACCAGGTCGAGGCCTTCGGCGGCGCGGGTGATTTCCGCCACGGCCTGTTCGGTGTCCGGCAGCGGATGGTCCTGCACGTTGTGGCTCTGCCAGTGTTCGGGGTTGAGTAGCAGGTAAGGATCGGCGGGCAGCAGCGGCAAGGTTTCGCGCAACTGCTGCAGGCCTTCGGCCAGGCGTTGCAGGTCGGTCTCGGGGTCGCCGGACAAGGTGATCTGCAGATCGGCGTGGCGGCCGTCGTCGATCAGTTTGAAAGTGACGTTGGCCTGTTGCACCTGTCCGGCCTGGCGGACCTTGCCGTGGTTGAAACGCACGAAGGCCGAGGACTCGGCGGCGTAGCCGAGGGTGAACTGTTCAGACTCACGAAGGGCATCGCGCAGCCAGTCGACCAACACCTTGAACGCCCCGGCCTGATTATTGACAGTGCTCATCAGGCATCTCCCCCAAACACATCAACGTTGCTGAACACACAAGCCGGCGAGGCATGGCCGACGCGGATGACCTGGTTCGGTTCGCCCTTGCCGCAGTTCGGCGTGCCCAAAACCTGGAGGGTACTGGCATCGCCCACGGCGCGCAGACTCTTCCAGAACTGCGCGGAAATGCCCCGGTAGTTGGGGTTCTTCACCACGCCCTTGAGCTCGCCGTTCTCGATCAATTGGCCCCACTCGCAGCCGAACTGGAATTTGTTGCGGGCGTCATCGATGGACCAGGAGCGGTTGGTGCGCATCAGCACACCGTGCTCGATGCCCTGGATCAGTTGTTCCAGGGACTGGTCACCGGGTTCGATGTTCAGGTTCGCCATGCGGTCGATGGGCGGGCGGTTCCAGCCGCAGGCGCGGCTGTTGGCGACACCGTCAAGGCCTGCGCGGAACTGCGACAGCGCCCCGCCCAGTGGACGCAGCAACAGACCTTCGCGAATCAGGAACTGTTTGCTGGCGGCGCTGCCGTCGTCGTCATGGCTGTAGCTCGCCAGCTCTTCGGGAATGTCCGGGTCGAAGGTCACGTTCAACAGGCTGGAGCCATATTGCAGGTGGCCGAAATCGTTGGCCTTGACGAAGCTGGTGCCGGCGTAATTGCGCTCGTCCCCGAGGATGCGGTCCAGTTCCAGCGGATGGCCGATGGACTCATGGATCTGCAGCATCATCTGGTCGGGCATCAGTAGCAGGTCGCGGGGGCCTTGTGGGGTGTTCGGCGCCATCAGCAACTGCAAGGCCTGGTCGGCGATTTTTTTCCCGGCACCGATCAGGCCGCAACGGCTGATCACGTCGAAGCCGCCTTGCTGGCCGAAATTTTCCCGACCCAGGGTGCGGGTCTGGCTGTCGTTACCGTCGAAGGCGGTGACTTCCAGGGCCGGGTAGATGAAGCGTTGGGCCTGGCGCAGTTCAGCGCCGGCACTGTTGAGGTAGATCTGCTCGACCTGGGTCAGGCCAATGCTGGCCTGCCAGTTCACCAGGCGCTCGTCCTGGGGCACCGCGGCCGATTCGTCGCCGAGCAATTGGTAGCAATCGCTCAGGGGTGGGAAGGCCTGGTCGAAATGCGGCGAGAAGTAATCGGCGCGGTCGCTGGACACGGCTTGTTCGCGCAGGTCGAGCAGGGCATGGGGCTTGAGCAGGCGCGCGTGTTGCTCGGCGCGTTCCAGTGCCGCTTGCAGGCCGGCCTGGGACAGGTCGTTGGTGGCGGCATACGCTTCGACCCCGTTGACCCGCGCGGTGAGCATCGCACCTTCGTCACGGTTCAGGCTGGGCGGTTCGGCGACGTTTTTGCGCACCGACAAATGCTGGCCGGATTCGCGCACGTAACGCAGGGAAAAGAATTCAGCGCCCGTGCGCAAGGCAGCAAAACGCTCCTTGAGCCGGGGGTAAAAGTCGAACATGAAACCTCCTTGTCTGAGTGGCGATGCAGCGAGGTGCGGCGTGTCGACGCGGTGGCTCTAGAGTAGGCCTGGGGCGGGGGAGGGATCAAGGTGGGAAGGAATCAAGGCGTGTCAGGTTGGACGCCATCGCGAGCAAGCTCGCTCCCGCAGTGGAGCTTTGGTGGGCACAAAGTTTGTGTCCACCACCAATCCCTTGTGGGAGCGGGCTTGCTCGCGATGGCGGTGTGGCAGTCAGCGAAGAAGTTGGATGTGCAGGCCTCATCGCGAGCAAGCTCGCTCCCACATTGGATCTTTGGTGGGCACAAAGTTTGTGTCCACCACCAATCCCCTGTGGGAGCGAGCTTCCTCGCGATGGCGGTGTGGCGCCTTACTGGGCTGTAGGCCCCACTTCACGCAACGGCTTGCCGCGCACTGGCGCGTCGCCGGCCACGTAGTACGGTGCGGTGCTTCGTGGCAGGGGCTTGCGGCCGCGGATCTTGTCGGCGATTTTCTCGGCGATCATGATCGTCGGCGCGTTCAGGTTGCCGGTGGTGATGATCGGCATGATCGAGGCATCCACCACGCGCAGCCCTTGCATGCCATGCACGCGGCCTTCGCCGTCTACCACGGCCATGTCGTCGGTGCCCATCTTGCACGAGCAGGACGGGTGGAACGCGGTTTCGGCGTGCTCGCGGATGAACTGGTCCAACTGCTCGTCCGTTTGCACGTCGATGCCTGGGCTGATCTCACGACCACGGAACGGATCGAGCGCCGGCTGCTGCATGATCTCGCGGGTCAGGCGGATGCCGTCGCGAAATTCCTGCCAGTCCTGCTCGGTGGCCATGTAGTTGAACAGGATGCTCGGGTGCTGGCGCGGGTCCTTGGACTTGGCCTGGATCCGCCCACGGCTCGGCGAACGCATAGAGCCCATGTGCGCCTGGAAACCGTGTTCCTTCACGCCGTTGCTGCCGTTGTAGTTAATCGCCACCGGCAAAAAGTGGTACTGGATGTTCGGCCAATCGAAATCCGGACGGGTACGGATGAAACCGCCGGCCTCGAACTGGTTGCTGGCGCCGATGCCGGTGCCGTTGAACAGCCATTCGGCACCGATGGCCGGCTGGTTGTACCAGAGCAACGACGGGTACAGCGAGACCGGTTGGGTGCAGGCGTATTGCAGGTACAGCTCGAGGTGATCCTGCAGGTTTTCGCCGACGCCCGGCAGGTCGTGGACCACCGGGATGTCGAGGCTTTCCAGCAGCTTGGCCGGGCCGACGCCGGAGCGCTGCAGGATCTGTGGCGAGGCGATGGCGCCGGAACACAGCAGCACTTCCTTGCGCGCCCGGGCTTCGACACGCTCTTCAGCGGCGCCCACTAGATAACGCACGCCGACCGCGCGTTTGCCTTCGAAGATGATCTTGTCGGTCAGGGCGTGAGTGACGATGGTCAGGGTCGAGCGCTTCTTGGCGACGTCCAGGTAACCGCGCGCGGTGCTGGCGCGACGGCCGTTGGGCGTGACAGTCCGGTCCATCGGGCCGAAACCTTCCTGCTGGTAGCCGTTGAGGTCTTCGGTACGCGGGTAACCGGCCTGCACGCCGGCCTCGACCATGGCGTGGAACAACGGGTTGTTGCCCGCCTTGGGCGTGGTCACGCTGACCGGGCCGTCACCGCCGTGGTAGTCGTTCGGGCCGATGTCCCGGGTTTCGGCTTTACGGAAATACGGCAGGCAATCCAGGTAGGTCCAGTCTTCCAGACCTGGCAGCTTGGCCCAGTTGTCATAATCCAGGGCGTTGCCGCGGATGTAGCACATGCCATTGATCAGCGAAGAACCGCCCAGGCCCTTGCCGCGACCGCATTCCATGCGGCGGCCGTTCATGTGCGGCTCCGGATCGGTCTCGTAGGCCCAGTTGTAGCGCCGGCCTTGCAGCGGGAACGCCAGGGCGGCGGGCATTTGCGTGCGAAAGTCCAGGCGATAGTCCGGGCCGCCGGCTTCGAGCAGCAGGACGGTGACGCCTTCGTCTTCGGTCAGGCGAGTGGCCAGGGTGTTACCGGCCGAGCCGGCACCGATGATGATGTAATCGAATTCTTGGGACATGAAATGCACCCTCTTGTTGAATTGGGTTCAGGTCGCGGTCGCCTGTGGCGAGGGGATTTATCCCCGTCCGACTGCGCAGCAGTCGTAAATCAGCGACTGGGTTTGTCTGAAGAATGAGGGGCCTTGAGAGGGGCCGCTACGCAGCCCCACGGGGATAAATCCCCTCGCCACAACAGCGTTCACTCAAGGCCTCATGTCAGATCAGAACACCGACGTGTAATCGCCCAACTCGACCTGTACCGATTTGATGCGTGTGAAGTTGTTCAGCGAGCTGATGCCGTTCTCCCGACCCACGCCCGATTGCTTGTAGCCGCCAACCGGCATTTCAGCCGCCGATTCACCCCAGGCGTTGATCCAGCAGATGCCGGCTTCGAGCTGGTGGATTACGCGGTGGGCGCGGTTCAGGTCGCGGGTCACGACGCCGGCGGCCAGGCCGAAGTCGGTGTCGTTGGCGCGGCGGATCACTTCTTCTTCCGTTTCGTAGGTGAGGATGCTCATCACCGGGCCGAAGATTTCTTCACGCACGATGGTCATCTCATCGGTGCAATCGGTGAACACGGTCGGGGCGACGAACGCGCCCTTGGCGAATTCGCCGTCGGTCAGGCGACTACCACCGCACAACAGGCGCGCGCCTTCGGCTTTGCCTTTCTCGATGTAGCCCAGCACGCTTTCCATGTGGGCGAAGCTCACCAACGGACCGAAATTGGTGTTTTCGTCCTCTGGATTGCCGACGCGGATGCGCGCCACGCGCTCGGCGATCTTGGCTTCGAAGGCGGCCTTGAGGTGACTCGGCACGAACACGCGGGTGCCGTTGGTGCAAACCTGGCCGGAGCTGTAGAAGTTGGCCATCATCGCGGTGTCGGCGGCGCGATCCAGATCGGCGTCGTCGAAAATGATCAGCGGCGACTTGCCGCCCAGCTCCATGGTCACGTCCTTGAGCGAAGAGCTCGAGGCGCTGGCCATGACTTTCTTGCCGGTGTCGGTGCCGCCGGTGAAGGAGATTTTTTCGATGCGCGGGTGCTCGGTCAGCCAGGTGCCGACTTCACGGCCGCTGCCGGTCAATACGTTGAACACACCCGCTGGAACGCCGGCTTCGGTGTAGATCTCGGCCAGTTTCAGGGTGGTCAGCGAGGTGACTTCGCTCGGCTTGAAGATCATCGCGTTACCGGCGGCCAGGGCCGGTGCGGATTTCCACAGGGCGATCTGGATCGGGTAGTTCCACGCGCCGATACCGGCCACCACGCCCAGGGGCTCGCGACGGGTGTAGACGAATGACGTGGTGCGCAACGGAACCTGCTCGCCTTCGATGGCGGGCACCAGGCCGGCATAGTATTCCAGCACGTCGGCGCCGGTGACGATGTCGACGTATTTGGTTTCGGAATAGGCTTTGCCAGTGTCGAGGGTTTCCAGCGCGGCCAGTTCATCGTTGCGCTCGCGCAGGATGTCCACGGCGCGGCGCAGGATGCGCGAACGCTGCATGGCGGTCATGGCGGCCCAGACTTTCTGGCCCTTTTCGGCGCTGACCACGGCGCGCTCCACGTCCTCGAACGTGGCGCGCTGCACCAGGGCGAGTACTTCACCGTTGGCCGGGTTGATGGCTTCGAAAGTGGCGTCGCCGCTGGCATCGCTGTACGCGCCATCGATGTAGAGTTTTTGCAGTTCGAAACGGGCCATAAAGTCCTCGCAAGTGCATGAGTGGTTGGCTGCCCACCGAGCGTGTCGTTTACAGCTGACTACGCGCTGCGGTGGGGGTTCAGGAGTCGAGCGGTTCTGTGTGCTCTGGCGCCCCTGCTTTGGCCAGTTGGAAATCCATGTATTCATAAGCGATCTGGTGCGCCTGGGCGGTGTCGAACGCGTCTCCCGACAGCGCTCCGCGCAGCCACAAACCGTCAATCAACGCGGCCAGGCCCCGTGCCGCGCTGCGTGCCTGATCAACGGGCAACACGCGGCGGAACTGGCAGCACAAGTTGGAATACAGACGGTGATCGTTGATCCGCTGCAACCTGTGCAAAGACGGGTGGTGCATGCTGGTGGCCCAGAAGGCCAGCCAGGTTTTCATTGCCGGGCCATTGACCTGGCTGGCGTCGAAGTTGCCTTCGATGATCACCTTGAGGTGAGCCCGGGGGCTTGCATCCTCCAGCGCTTGGCGGCGCGCGGTGACGTTCTCGCTCAGGACGCTCATCAGGTACTGGGCCGTGGCCGCGATCAGGCCGTTCTTGTCCTGAAAGTAGTGACTGATGATGCCGTTGGAGACACCGGCCAAACGAGCGATCAGCGCAATGCTGGCATCCCCCATGCCAACCTGATCGACCGCTTGCAACGTGGCTTCGATCAATTGTTGGCGGCGGATGGGTTGCATACCGACCTTGGGCATCTAGCACATCTCCTTAGGCCCGCAGGCGGACGAGTGCAGTCCGTCATGGCGAGGGCCAGTCTATTTTGTTTTGATTGAACGTTCAATCAACAAAGAATAAGCTCTGCGACAATTCGTCGCGATTTGCCGAAATTTCCTACGCGTAAATGGCGCAGAAGCGAGACATCAAGGACCCAAGACCCACGCATTAAGGGGACAAGGGCTTTAAGGGTGTCTTTATAACACCCGCCGGTCGGCTGCCCACTGACCGATTGGTCGGGTACCGCGTTGCCTTGTCCTTCTCTCGCACTGCCTGGAGCATCCGTGCAATGAGTTCTGCCTTTCTAATAAAGACCCCACCGCAAAAGGTGACGGTCAACGGTTGGGTGTTCTACACCTCCACCGCGTTGATTCTGCTGCTGACAGCCATCCTGATTGTCGCCCCGCAGGAGGCCGGCCGATTGCTCGGCATCGCCCAGGCGTGGTTGTCCCGCAGCTTTGGCTGGTACTACATGGTCGTGATCGCGGCTTATCTGGTGTTTGTGGTCGGCCTGGCGTTTTCCTCCTATGGCAAGCTCAAACTGGGCAGCAAGGATGACACCCCGGACTTCAGCTACGGCGCCTGGGCCGGGATGCTGTTTTCCTCTGGCATTGGCATTTCCTTGCTGTACTTCGGCGCCTCCGAGCCGCTGGACCATTATTTCAACCCGCCCGAAGGCGTGGCCGGCAGCCAAATGGCCGCGCGCCAGGCCGTGCAGCTGACGTTCTTGCACTGGGGGCTGCACGGCTGGGCGATCTACGCCTTGGTGGGCCTGGCCGTGGCGTATTTCGCCTACCGGCACAACCAGCCGCTGGCGCTGCGTTCGGCGTTGTATCCGCTGGTGGGCGAGCGCTGGGTCAAGGGTGCGGCCGGTCACGCGGTGGACGGTTTCGGCATGTTCGTGACGTTGCTGGGGCTGGTGACCAACCTGGGGATCGGCTCGTTGCAAGTCGCCTCCGGACTGGAAAATCTGTTCGGCATGGAACACAGCAACACCAACCTGCTGATCGTGATCATCGTGATGAGCACCGTGGCGACCATCGCTGCGGTGTCCGGCGTGGAGAACGGCATCCGCCGCTTGTCGAACCTGAACATCGTGCTGTTCAGCGGCCTGCTGATTTTCGTCTTGCTGTTCGGTCCGACCCTGCACTTGCTCAATGGCTTCGTGCAGAACATCGGCGATTACCTCAACGGTGTGATTCTCAAGACGTTTGACCTGTACGTGTATGTCGACGACAGCGCCAAGTCCGATCGCTGGCTGGGCCTGTGGACCCTGTTCTACTGGGCCTGGTGGATTTCCTGGGCCCCTTTCGTCGGCATGTTCATCGCACGTATTTCCCGTGGCCGCACCGTGCGCGAGCTGGTGGCGGGTGTGCTGTTGATTCCCTTGGGCTTTACGTTGGCCTGGCTGTCGATTTTCGGTAACTCGGCCCTGGACCTGGTGATGAACCAGGGGGCGGTGGAACTGGGCAAGACGGCGCTGACGCAGCCGTCCATGTCGATCTACCAGTTGCTGGAGTATTACCCGGCGTCGAAGGTCGTGATCGGCGTGTCGATCTTCGTCGGTTTCGTGTTGTTCCTGACCCCGGCCGACTCCGGCGCGGTGATGATGGCCAACCTTTCGTGCAAGGGCGGTAGCGTCGATGAAGATGCACCACACTGGTTGCGGATCTTCTGGTCGGTGGCGATCACGCTAGTGACCATCGGCCTGCTGTTCGCCGGTAACTTCGAAGCCATGCAAACCATGGTCGTGCTGGCCGGATTACCGTTCTCGGTGGTGCTGGTGTTCTTCATGTTCGGGCTGCACAAGGCCATGCGCCAGGATGTGCAGGCCGAGCAGGAGCGGGCGGAGTTGGCGGCGGTGGGGCGGGTCTTTAGCTGACCCATTCCATGGTTGTAAACACTGTTGTGGCGAGGGGATTTAGCGAAACGTCGCACCGCCCCGCTGGGCTGCGAAGCAGCCCCAAAACCGGACACCGCGGTGCAACAGGTGAACCCAGTCAGCCGGCTTACGACTGCTGCGCAGCCGAGCGGGGATAAATCCCCTCGCCACAGGAGTCCGCGTTCAGCTTGAGTACCTGCACAAACAAAAACGCCGCGATCATCTCGCGGCGTTTTTGTGTGCGTGGGCTCAGCCCAGGTTCTTGCCGAGCAGTGCGTGGTACAGCTCGCTGTCGCCCAGGATCCCGACGACTTTCTGGTTATCGTGGAGCACCAGTTTGTTGCCGGTCTGGTAGCGGATCTGCAGGGCGTCGCGCATGCCGATGTTGGAGTCCACCAGGGTTGGACGCCGGCCCAGGTCTTCCACTGCCTGGCCCGGTGCCCAGTTTTGCAGGTCCAGGGCCGCGCCGTTCTGCCGGGCGCCCTTGATGGTGTTGCCTTCGGCCAGGTCGAGCCAGGAGTCGCCGCCCGGATCCAGGCAGACCGAACCGTTGATGCGCTTGCAGTTGTCCAGGGTGCGCATCAGGCTGCGGCCGCACAGGACGTTGAGCGGATTGGTATGGGCGACGAAGGTGCGCACATAGTCGTCCGCCGGGTTCAGCACGATTTCTTCCGGTTTGCTGTACTGGATGATCCGGCCATCCTTCATGATCGCGATACGGCTACCCAGCTTCAGGGCTTCGTCGAGGTCGTGGCTGACGAACACGATGGTCTTGCTCAGCTTGCGCTGCAGTTCCAGCAGTTCGTCTTGCAGGCCTTGGCGGATCAACGGGTCGAGGGCCGAGAACGGTTCGTCCATCAGCAGGATGTCGGCGTCCATTGCCAGGGCGCGGGCCAGGCCGACCCGTTGCTGCATGCCGCCGGACAATTCGTCGGGCTTCTTGTTGCGCCACTGGGTCAGGCCCACCAGCTCAAGCTTCTCATCCACCAGCTTGCGCCGTTCCTTTTCCGGGCGGCCCTGCATTTCCAGGCCGAAGCTGATGTTCTCGCGCACCGTCAGCCAAGGCATCAGGGCGAATTTCTGGAACACCATGGCGATACGCTTGGTGCGCATCATCTTCAGTTCTGCGGGGGTGCAGGACGCAATGTCGATCTGCCGGCCTTCGTGCTCGACGAACAGCTTGCCGCGGCTGACGGTGTTCAAGCCGTTGATGCAGCGCAGCAGGCTGGATTTGCCGGAGCCGGAAAGGCCCATCAAGACACAGATTTCGCCTTTCTCGATATCCAGGCTGGCTTTTTCCACGCCGACGATTTGCCCGGTTTTCTTCAGGATTTCGTTGCGGGTCATGCCCTGGTCGAGCAGTTTGAGGGCCTCGCGAGGGTCCCTGGCGAAGATCACGTCAACGTCTTCAAAGCGAATTATGCTCATGCGTCACCCCCTACTTTGGCGTCGGGTTGTTTGCAGATTCGGTCGAGCATGATCGCCAACAGGACGATCGCCAGGCCGGCTTCGAAGCCCAGGGCGATATCGGCGGTGTTCAGTGCGTTGACCACGGGTTTGCCCAGGCCGTCGGCACCCACCAGCGCGGCAATCACCACCATCGACAACGACAGCATGATGCACTGGGTGATACCGGCCGCGATGCTCGGCATCGCATGGGGCAGTTCAATGCGCGACAGGAGTTGGCGACGGGAGCAGCCAAAGGCTTTGCCGGCGTCCATCAGTTCGTCCGGTACGTCGCGGATGCCCAGGTAGGTCAGGCGGATCGGCGCGGCAATCGCGAACACCACCGTGGAGATCAGACCCGGGACCACACCCAGACCGAAAAGGGTCAGGGTAGGAATGAGGTAGACGAAGGTCGGTACGGTCTGCATCAGATCGAGCACCGGACGCATCATGGTGTAGAACATCGGCTTGTGCGCGGCAACAATGCCTAGCGGCACGCCGATCAGCACACAGACCAGGGTCGCGAACAGCACCTGGGCGAGGGTTTCCATGGTCTCTTGCCAGTAACCCAGGTTGAGAATCAGCAGGAAGGACGCGATGACGAATACGGTCAGGCCCCATTTGCGCTGGATAAAGTGCGCCAATAGCGCGATGAGGCCGATCAGGGCCAGGGGGTTGAACCAGGTCAGCGCAAACGTCACGCCGTGAATCATCGTTTCCAGGAACAGCGCGATTGCGTCGAAGGTGTTGGCGCCGTTTTGCGTCAACCATTCGACAAAGCCCGCGATGTACTGGCCCAAGGGTATTTTCTGATCAATAAGCATGGTAGTGAACGTCCGCATGCAAGGGAATAAACAGCCCGGACGAGCGAACTCGCCCGGCATAACATAGGCAGTTATTGCGCAAGTTTGGCTTTCACGGCTTCCAGGCCAGGTTTACCGTCAATGGTGGTCACGCCAGCGAGCCAGGTATCGAGTACCTGTGGGTTTTTCTTCAGCCAGGCCTTGGCGGCGGCCTCAGGTTTCATCTTGTCGTCGAGCACGTTGCCCATCAGCGTGCTTTCCATGTCGACGGTGAACTCCAGGTTTTTCAACAGTTGCCCAACGTTGCTGCATTCCTGGCTGTAGCCCTTGCGGGTGTTGGTCGCCACGGTAGCGGCACCGAAATCGGGGCCGAAGAAGTCATCGCCGCCGGTCAGGTACTGAATCTTGAAGCGGGTGTTCATCGGATGTGGCGCCCAGCCGAGGAACACCACGTCGGTGCCACGCTTGGCGGCGCGATCGACCTGCGAGAGCATGCCCGCTTCACTCGACTCGACGACTTTGAAGCCTGCGTCCTTCAGGCCGAAGGCGTTCTTTTCGATCATGCTCTGGATCAGGCGGTTGCCGTCGTTACCCGGTTCGATGCCGTAGATCTTGCCGTCCAGCTCTTTCTTGAATTTGGGGATGTCGGCGAAGTCATGCAGGCCCTTGTCATACAAGGCCTGGGGCACGGCGAGGGTGTATTTGGCGCCCGTGAGGTTGGTGCGCACGGTTTCCACGGTGCCCGCTTCACGGTAGGCCTTGATGTCGTTTTCCATGGTCGGCATCCAGTTGCCGAGGAATACATCCATGTTCTTGCCATCGGCCAGGGACTTGTAGGTCACCGGCACGGAAATCATGGTGGTCTTGGTCTTGTAGCCCAGCGCGTCCAGCACCACGCTGGTGGTCGCCGTGGTCACGGTAATGTCGGTCCAGCCGACATCGGAGAAGTTGACGGTACTGCACTTTTCGGGTTCTGCAGCGTTGGCCAGCATCGGAAGACTCAGCATGGCGGCCAACAACAACGGCTTGGAACCTTTCATGGGTGGACTCCTGGTTTTTTATTGGCGTTGTCCGGTCAGGACAACCGCGCTTAATTGGATGTTGCGGTTGGTGGCGCGTGGGCACTCTCTGACACGCGGCCTTGCAAACGAGCCGTAACTGATCATGTACCAGTGCAAATCTGACGCCTACAGGGTGGGTCGTATCCAGTACAGGGATGGTCGCATCCAGTGTCGGTGACGTCGTTTACAGATTTTTTCCGCCCCCGACGGGCCTCTGACACGTAGAAAAACGCCGTAAAACCGGGGTCGGGGACCCGCGGCGTTGATGGGCATGATTGCGTCGGTGTCAGACGTCGGGCGCCAAGGCAAAAACCGGATGATGCGGCCATCCCGGCGTTGAGCGTAGCAGCTCCGTCACCGGACGCTCCTGCGCCCGGATGTGCCTGTTCTGGAGGTTATCGGCAATGGCAATCAGCGTTTTCGACTTGTTCAAAATCGGTATCGGCCCGTCCAGTTCCCACACCGTGGGCCCCATGCGTGCCGCGGCGCTGTTCGTTGAAGCACTGAAGGCAAAGGCCCTGCTCCATGATGTGCGTCGGGTCGAGGTGCAGTTGTTCGGTTCATTGTCGGCCACCGGCATCGGCCATGGCAGCGACAACGCCGTGATCATGGGCCTGATGGGGGAGTGGCCGGACGCAATCGACCCGTCGCAGATCGGCCCGCGCATCGAGCTGCTGCGTGAAACCCAGACCCTGCTGCTCGACGGTCGCCTGCCCGTGCCGTTCATCTGGTCCCGGGACATGCGCCTGATCGACGAGAACCTGCCATTCCACCCCAATGCGATGACACTGGTAGCCGAGGGTGCCGACGGTGAGCTGCACCGTGACACTTATTACTCGGTTGGCGGTGGCTTTGTCGTTGATGAGGCCCAGGCCTCCAGCGGCGTGGTGGATCTGGACAGCACTGAGCTGCCTTACGATTTCTCCAGCGCCGAAGAATTGCTTGAGTTGTGCCGTACCCACAACTTGCGGGTGGCCGAATTGATGCTGGCCAACGAAAAGGTCTGGCGTTCCGAAGAAGAGATCCGCAGTGGCCTGATGAAGCTGTGGCGGGCCATGCAGGATTGCGTCGAGCAGGGCCTCAAGCACGAAGGCATCCTGCCGGGCGGCTTGAATGTGCGTCGGCGGGCGGCCAAGTTGCACCGCAGCCTGCAGGAGCTGAACAAGCCCAATGTCATCGGCTCGACCCTCAGCGCCATGGAGTGGGTCAACCTGTTTGCCCTGGCGGTCAACGAGGAGAACGCGGCCGGTGGGCGCATGGTCACGGCGCCGACCAACGGTGCGGCGGGGATCATCCCGGCGGTGCTGCACTACTTCATGAAATTCAGCGAAGCGGTCACCGACGCCAACGTCGTGGATTATTTCCTCGGTGCGGCGGCCGTCGGGATCCTGTGCAAAAAGAACGCATCGATCTCCGGCGCCGAAGTCGGTTGCCAAGGCGAGGTGGGATCGGCCTGCGCCATGGCGGCGGCAGGCCTGGCGGAAATCCTCGGGGCCACGCCAGAGCAACTGTGCAACGCCGCGGAAATCGGCCTGGAACACAACCTCGGCCTGACCTGCGACCCAGTGGGCGGCCTGGTGCAGGTGCCGTGCATCGAGCGCAATGCGATCGCCGCGGTCAAGGCCATCAACGCCGCCCAAATGGCCTTGCGCGGGGATGGCCAGCATTTCATCTCTCTGGACCGGGTGATCCGTACCATGCGTGATACCGGTGCCGACATGCATGACAAATATAAAGAGACATCCCGCGGTGGTTTGGCGGTAAGTGCGGTGGAGTGCTGAAATCGCGTTCGCACAACCCGTTGTGACAAGAGGGACTCTGTGGGAGCAAGGCTTGCCCGCGATGGCGGCAGTAGACTCAACATGGATGTCGACAGACATACTGTCATCGCGAGCAAGCTTTGCTCCTACACAGATTCCCTTTATTCACGAGATCGAAAATCGCTCGTAAAATGAACACCCATCCACAAATGCGCCACCTTTTGGCGCGTCGCAAACAGACAAGCCCCCCGTTGTCGAGCCAGCCGCTGAATCGCGCTCGACCGTCCGTCACCCGCACCTGTGGTGCTACTCCTTGCGCAAGCCGCGCAGCCCAGTTCCCACAAGTGCTACCGAACTGCTCACAGCCTTCTGTGATCCGTACCTGCCGCCACTGATGGCACCTAAAACCTGCACTCGATGCACGCCTTATATAGACAGGCCGCGATGTCGTTTTCAGGATTTATTGAACACACATTCAATTTTAGGCATGGCAATTGCTCTATCCCGATAAAGCCCTGTCTCGCGCAAGAGAACGTGGCAATAACAAGAGCCTCCGCCTGAGGCCATCACCCGCTTTGTGTGAGGAGATACCGCGATGACGACGTCCAACTCCGGGGCCCAACCCCAGAACCGTGCGCCTCAATCCATCGGCTTTTTGCTGCTGGACAATTTCACGCTGATTTCCCTGGCGTCCGCGGTAGAACCGCTACGCATGGCCAACCAACTATCCGGTCGCGAGCTGTATCGCTGGACCACCCTTACGGTCGATGGCGGCCAGGTCTGGGCCAGCGACGGTTTGCAGATCACCCCCGACGCCTCCATGCACAAGGCGCCGCCCCTGGACACCGTCATCGTTTGTGGCGGCATCGGCATCCAGCGCACCGTGACCCGTGAACACGTGTCGTGGCTGCAGAGCCAGGCCCGCCAGTCCCGTCGCCTCGGCGCGGTCTGCACCGGCAGTTGGGCCCTGGCCTGCGCCGGCCTGCTGGACGGTTTCGATTGCAGCGTGCACTGGGAATGCCTGGCGGCGATGCAGGAAGCTTTCCCGCGGGTATCGATGAGCACCCGCCTGTTCACCCTCGACCGCAACCGCTTCACCAGCTCCGGTGGCACCGCGCCGCTGGACATGATGCTGCACTTGATCAGTCGTGATCACGGTCGTGAGCTGTCGGCGGCGATCTCTGAAATGTTTGTCTACGAGCGTATCCGCAACGAGCAGGATCACCAGCGTGTGCCGCTCAAGCACATGCTTGGCACCAACCAGCCGAAGTTGCAGGAAATCGTCGCGCTGATGGAAGCCAACCTCGAAGAGCCGATCGACCTGGACGAACTGGCGGTGTACGTCGCCGTGTCCCGGCGCCAGTTGGAGCGGTTGTTCCAGAAATACCTGCACTGCTCACCGTCGCGCTATTACCTCAAGCTGCGGCTGATTCGTGCACGACAACTGCTCAAGCAGACGCCGATGTCGATCATCGAAGTGGCGTCGGTGTGCGGCTTTGTCTCTACCCCGCACTTCTCCAAGTGCTACCGCGAATACTTCGGCATACCGCCAAGGGACGAACGCGTCGGCTCCAACACCACACAACAGGTGGCAATGATGCCGCTGCCGCAGGCGCTGGTGCTGTCGCCATTGTCCGGGCCGCTGTCGGCGCTGAGTCAGGCGCGTAATGAGTCGACGTTTGCCAGTGTGAGGCTCTAAGACCTCAGCGCCTTCATCGCGAGCAAGCTCGCTCCCACAGTTGGATTGGGGGGTGGCCAGAGAGAGAGGTCGGCTGTAAGGCCGTCTTCGCGAGCAAGCCCGCTCCCACAGGGGAAACGCGGTCTCACCAAGAACCAGGTCGGCTATCAGGCCGCCTCGTGGTGGACGTTGATCTCGGGCGCCCCGTTAACCTCGCTGGCTGAATGAAGGTATTGCGCAGTGGGCACCTCGGCATGGATGCCGAGGTAGCCGCGCTGGGCCATGGATGGCCCTTCGCGGCGGCTCACGGAGCAATGCCTTCGTTCAGGCATGCCGAGCCTAAGCGAGGCACCGAGTGGTGGGGCAAAGCGCTTTTGCTTACTTTTGGCTGGTCCGGCTCCCGGCTTTTCCAAAAGTGAGCCGCCGTAAGGGCGGAACCCTAAGCGGCCGTTACGCAAAAAATGGATATGTACTCAGTCAACAAAACCCTGGCCGGCTGCGAGGCCGTCATCGCGAGCAAGCTCGCTCCCACAGGTTTTATCAGCCGCTAGCCGCTATGGGTCTGGTGGTATTGCGTCAACGCCGGCAACAACTGCTTGTCGAACGCCTCGCGCACGGCCGGCAGGACGGTGGCGCCGCTGGTGTACATGTCCTTGACCATCTTGCGCAATTCATTGGCGCGGGCCGTATCCAGCCCCCGCACGGCATATTCGCAGGCCTGCTCGGCAGTGGCACCGCTGGGTATCTGCAACCCCAGGGCCTTGAGGTGGCCCAGCAGGTCTTCCTGGTCGATCAAATCGGCGTGCATCATGACGCTTTTCCTTGTTCAGGGATTGGGGTCGTGTCTCGATTCTGGTAGCCACCCGAAGCGGCGGCAAGGGCAAATGGTCGCAATGTCATGAATGACTATGGAGGCGTCGTTTTCGGCTAACTTGCCCAGACCTGGACTGGGCACACTGGCCCCAAGCTGAATCACGATGGTTTGGTCACCCTCGCGCAACAGCTCCTCCAGTAACGCTCCTGCCCCGATCCTGTCACGGCTTGATCGGGGATTTTTTTGCCTGTGAAAATCAGGACGTGATGGGGTGTTTGACTGGGCGCTATCGCGAGCAAGCTCGCTCCCACAGGGGGGGCTGTGGCGTTCACAGAACTCAATGTGGGAGCGAGCTTGCTCGCGATGAACGATGACGCGGTCTACCTCTGCAACACCAGAATCCGCGACAGCAACTCATCCCTATCCACATAACACCCCTGGAAATGCCGGGCTCCGGAAGCCGGGTCGAAGGCGTTGCGGGCGTGGAGGGTGCGGCGATTGTCGAAGCACCAGAGCTGGCCGGGTTCGAGGCGCTGCACCAGGCGAAAGTGTGGCTCGCGGGTCAGGGCGATGAAGCGGCGGTAGGCACGGTAAAGCCTGGGCATCTGCTCGACCGAGGTGTCGAACGGCCCTCGCAGGAAGTTCGCCATGCGGATTTCCGAAACCTGCCCGAGGGCATCCAGGGCGATGATCGGCGCCAGGCAGCGGTAGTCGCTGCGGCGGTCCTTGTTGCGAAATTCCACCGGGATCTGGCAAAGGGCGTCGAAGGCCTCGGGGTCTTCTTGGCGCAACGCCTCGGCAATGGCAAAACCGTCGACAAAAATGCTCTCGCCACCGTCAGCGTCATTCACCAGGCAATGCAAGAACTGCAGCCCCGGCTGCAACTCCCGGGTCGGCAGGTCGGTGTGCAGTGGCAGGTTGAAAGCGGTGTAGGCGTTGCTGTCGGCATCGGCCTTGGACTGCACGTTGAACAGCACGCCGAAGTTGCTCTCGCGGATGAAGGAAATGCGCTGGGCAATGCGTTTCAGCGAACCGGGTTCGGTGGGCACGCCACGCACTTGGGTCAGGCCGATGTCGCGCACCGCCAGCAACCAGTGCAGCAACGCATCGGCATCGTCCATCAGCGCCGGGTAATCGAACACCGGCAGTGGCAGGTCGTGCCGCCACAGCTGGCACCGCGGCTTGTTCGCCAGGCGCTCGGCCCGGGATTGATCGTCGTAGGCGTGGGCGCGCAACCAGCCCGGGTCGAAACGGCTCTGGTGGCCGTCCTGCCAGTCCACGCAGAGACAGCCTTCGGTGTCGAGACGGACCGCCCTGGGTGACATCCCTTCCGGGACGTCGACGATTTCCAGCACCTGCTCGCGGGTGACGCTGTAGACGCATTGGGCGCACGGGCAGTTGTCCCGCAGCCATGGGTGATGAAAAGGGCTGGTCCGGCCATCGGCCCACGTCACTTGCACCTGGTCGGCCAAGGGGGTTGCGGCGGTCAACGCGAAGATCAGGGGATAACGGCGGAAGTCGGCAAAAGCGGCGGCGGTGTTCATGCGATCTCCTGTTCAAGGCTTATCGGGCGGGGGGCAGGGCGATGACCCGGCCGATGTACGCCGGGGGCGGCAGGTCGGATTGCTCGTCGAGCAGGGCGTCGAGCCGGGCCAGGGTCTGCTGCGTGAAGGGCGCCGAGCGCGGACCGGCGAGGTCGACGTGCAGCAGCATCTGCTCATTGCCGGCCAACTCTTTATCACCACCAACCAGGTGCAGGCTGTGATAGAGATGCAGGCGTTTGGCGTCGTGACCGATGATCTGCGTGTGCACTTGCACCTCGGCCCCAAGCTTCACTTCGTGCAGGTAATTGAGGTGAAGTTCGAGGGTGAACAGCGAGTGGCCGCTGGCTTCGCGGTTCTGGCTGTCCAGGCCGAGCCGGTCCATCAGCGCGTCGGTGGCGTAGCTGAAGATCAGCAGGTAGAAGGCATCGCGCAGATGGCCGTTGTAATCGACCCATTCGGGGAGGATGGGGGTTTGGTAGGTGGTGAGGGTGGGCATGGTCCTGGTTCCGACAGTTGTGGTGACTGGGCTGGCGCTATCGCGAGCAAGCTCGCTCCCACAGGGGATCTTCTGAGTGAAATAAAATAGTGTTCACACCGCGAAATTCCTGTGGGAGCGAGCTTGCTCGCGATGGGGCCAGATCTGCTGGCCCAAAAAGCCCAGGATTACTCGCTGAAGGCCATGCCATGTTTGGCTTTGGTGGCCTTCACCGCCTCCAGCACTGCCAGCAGGCAATCATCACGATAGCGCTCCAGGGCCGAAATGCTGTGGTTGCCCAATTGCTCGCTCGTGCCATCCACCACATCGTCGATCAGCTTCTCGGTCAGTTCCGGCGCTGGCAGGTAGGTCCACGGCAGTTGCAGTGCCGGGCCGAACTGGGCCATGAAGTGCCGCATGCCGGCATCGCCGCCGGCCAGGGTGTAGGTCAGGAACGTGCCCATGAACGACCAGCGCAGGCCGGCGCCAAAACGGATGGCATCGTCGATTTCCCCAGTGGTAGCGACACCGTCGTTGACCAGATGCAGGGCCTCGCGCCACAGCGCTTCGAGCAGGCGGTCGGCGATGAAGCCGGGCACTTCCTTGCGCACGTGCAACGGCCGCATGCCGAGGGATTCATACACCTGCATCGCCGCTTGCACGGCTTCGGGCGCGGTGTTTTTGCCACCGACCACTTCCACCAGCGGCAATAGATAGACGGGGTTGAACGGGTGCCCGACCACGCACCGTTCCGGGTGGGTGGAGTTTTCATAGAACTCGCTTGGCAGCAGCCCCGAGGTACTCGATCCGATCAGTGCATCTGGCTTGGCGGCGGCGCTGATCTGGGCGTGCAGTTCGAGCTTGAGTTCCAGCCGCTCGGGGGCGCTTTCCTGGATGAAGTCGGCGTCGCGCACGCATTCTTCGATGGTGGCGACAAAGCGCAGGCGATCCTGCGAGGCGCCAGGGGCCAGGCCTTGTTTCTCCAGGGCGCCCCAGGCGTTGGCGACGCGTTTGCGCAGCGCGGCTTCAGCGCCGGGGGCCGGGTCCCAAGCGACAACGTCGAGGCCATGGGCCAAGGCCCGGCTGACCCAGCCGCTGCCGATCACGCCGCTGCCCAGGGCGGCAAAGGTCTTGATGTCGGTGATGAAGCTCATGGTGATTTTCCTGAAGAAATAGTTCGGTGATTCCCTGTGGGAGCAAGGCTTGCCCGCGATGGCGGCAGTAGATTCAACAGGGATGTCGACTGACATACCGTCATCGCGGGCAAGCCTTGCTCCCACAGGTTGTGTCCCTAGGGGGAGATAAGTGTTTGGTCAGCCGCGCTGAGTCAGACCCATTTTCTTGCGCCCCTCAGCGGGCGTGAGCACTCGCGCCCCAAGGCGACTGAGGATTTCGCCAGCCCGCTCCACCAATTGGCCGTTGGTGGCGAGCACGCCTTTGTCCAGCCAGAGGTTGTCTTCCAGCCCGACCCGCACGTTGCCCCCCAGCAGCACTGCCTGGGCGGCCATCGGCATTTGCATGCGGCCGATGCCGAAGCCGGCCCACACTGCATCGGCCGGCAGGTTGTCGACCATGGCCTTCATGGTGGTGGTGTCGGCCGGTGCGCCCCACGGGATGCCCAGGCAGAGCTGGAACAGCGGGTTGTCCAGCAGGCCTTCCTTGATCAGTTGCTTGGCGAACCACAGGTGGCCGGTGTCGAAGATCTCCAACTCGGCCTTGACCCCCAGTTCAGTGATGCGCTTGGCGCCGGCCCGCAGTTGCGCCGGGGTGGAGACGTAAATGGTGTCGCCGTCGCCAAAGTTCAGGGTGCCGCAATCCAGCGTGCAGATTTCCGGCAACAGCTCTTCGACGTGGGCCAGGCGGGTCAGCGGCCCCACCAGGTCGGTGTTGGGGCCGAATTCCATCGGCCGTTCGCCGGCACCGATCTCCAGGTCGCCGCCCATGCCGGCGGTGAGGTTGACGATGATGTCCACGTCCGCCTCACGGATGCGCTCCATCACTTCGCGGTACAGCGCCACGTCGCGGCTGAACTTGCCGGTCTGCGGGTCGCGGACGTGGCAGTGGACCACCGTGGCCCCGGCCTTCGCAGCTTCGACGGCAGCGGCGGCGATCTGTTTCGGGGTGACCGGCACGTGCGGGCTCTTGGCGGTCGTGTCGCCAGCACCGGTGAGTGCGCAGGTGATGATGACGTCGTGGTTCATGGTGCGGATTCCTTCAGGCGTGGTAAGTCACTGCGCAGCCCTTTGGCGCTGCGCAGATGGATAACGGTGGGTCAGTTACTGGTGAGTTTCAGGTTGTCGGCGGCCGGCTTGCCGTCGAAGGTGGTCACGCCTTCGAGCCAGCGCTGCTTGTCTTGCGGGTGATCCTTGAGCCATTGCCGGGCCGATTCGAGGGGATCCTTGTGATCGAGCAACGGCTGCATCATCCGGCTCTCGTCTTCGGCGGTGAAGGTCAGGTTGCTCAGCAAGCGACCGACGTTCGGGCATTGCTCGGCGTAGTTTGGCGCAGTGACGGTCCACACGGTGGCCATGCCTTCGTTCGGACCGAGGGCGTCTTCGCTGCCGGTGAGGTAGGTCATTTGCACGTTGACGTTCATCGGATGCGGCGCCCAGCCGAAGAACACCACGGCTTCCTTGCGCCGTACGGCGCGGTCCACGGCGGCGAGCATGCCGGCTTCGCTGGATTCCACCAGTTGGAATTTGCCCAGGCCGAACTGGTTCTTGGCGATCATCGCCTTGATCTGGGTGTTGGCGCCGGAACCAGGTTCGATGCCGTAGATCTTGCCGCCCAACTCTTTTTCGAATTTGGCGATGTCGGCGAAGGTTTTCAGGCCCTTGTCGGCCAGGTAGGTCGGTACGGCCAGAGTGGCGCGGGCGTCCTTGAGGCTGGGTTGCTCCAGCACCTTGACCTGCTTGGCCTCGACGAATGGGGTGATGGTCTGGGTCATCAACGGGTTCCAGTAGCCCAGGAACAAGTCCAGGCGCTGGTCGCGGATGCCGGCGAAGATGATTTGCTGGGAGGCGCTGGTCTGCTTGGTCTTGTAGCCGAGACCGTCGAGCATCACTTGGGTCAGGGCGCTGGTGGCGATGACGTCGGTCCAGTTGACCACGCCCAGGCGTACGTTCTGGCATGCGGCGGGCTCGCCCGCCATGACCGCGCCATTCAGGAAAACGGTACCGCTGAGTGCAAGGACGCAGGAGCTGATCAGTCGTTTCATGTCGGGTTCCTCGGCAGCTTATTGTTATGGGTTCCGGCATCTGCGTGCCGGTGATGCCAAGTTACGCAGCCCCACGCCTGGCAAAACGCACAGCGGCGACGTGCTCTTGCACTGCGGCGACCTAGTGTCCTGTTTCACGAATAGGGGCCTGCAGCGCTTGAACAGCCCTTGCAACTGGCGTATCAAGATCCGCACGCTACCCGCCAATCGAGTGCGCTCCATGTCCCAGGATTTCTACTTCTTGTTGATGCCGGGCTTTTCAGCCATCGGCTTCATTTCGGCCATCGAGCCGTTGCGGGTGGCCAATCGTTTTCGCGGCGAGCTGTATCGCTGGCATGTGCTGAGTATCGATGGCGGGGCGGTGCTGGCGAGCAACGGCATGTCGGTCAACGCCGATGCCGCGCTGGAGCCCTTGAAGAAAGGCGCGACCCTTTGGGTGGTGGCGGGGTTCGAGCCGCTGAAATTCGCCACCCCGACACTGGAGCGCTGGCTGCATCGGTTGGACAGCGAAGGCGTGATCCTGGGCGGCATCGACACCGGCAGCGTGGTCCTGGCCGAGGCGGGACTGCTGGAAGGGCATCGCGTGACCTTGCATTGGGAAGCGATCGAGGCGTTCAAGGAGTCTTATCCACAGCTTGGCGTGACCCAGGAACTGTTCGAAATCGACCGGCGCCGCATCACGTGTGCGGGCGGCACCGCGTCCATCGACCTGATGCTCGATCTGATCGGCCAGGCCCACGGTTCGGAACTGGCGATCCAGGTCAGCGAACAGTTCGTGCTCGGCCGCATCCGCCCGCGCAAAGACCACCAGCGCATGGAAATCGCCAATCGCTATGGCGTTCGCAACAAGAAGCTGGTGCACGTCATCGGCGAGATGGAAACCCACAGCGAACCGCCCCTGAGCACCTTGGCGTTGGCCGAGTCGATCAACGTCACCCGCCGCCAGCTCGAACGCCTGTTCCGCCTGCACCTGAACGACACCCCGAGCAACTTCTACCTGCGCCTGCGCCTGGAAAAGGCCCGGCAGCTGCTGCGCCAGACCGACATGAGCGTGCTGGAGGTGAGCATCGCCTGCGGCTTTGAGTCACCGTCGTACTTTACCCGCAGCTATCGGACACGGTTCGCGCGCTGCCCGCGGGAGGATCGGCGACAGGTGGCGAGAAATTAAACGCTTCAATGGCGAGCGCATCGAAAACAATTAAAAACATCTTGATTTAGATTGTTTGTGGCGGCTGCTGTGATTTTTTTAAAGACTGTCCTTCGTTAGTTTCGGCGGGCAACGCGTTGTCCGCCAATCCAATAATGCTTGTTGTCGTCGGGTGCTGAATAAGCGTCAAGCGAGGTGCTGTGCGTGAGAAAAAGTGTCTGGCTTTTTTGGTTGTTGCTATTTATGAGTCGCGCGGCACAGGGGGAAATTGCCCACCCGGGTATCTTGGTGGACTTCAAACAATTACGGTACATCAAGGAAAATATTTACCGTGAACCTTGGAAAAGTGCTTATGAGAGAGCTTTGCAGGACCCGTTGGCCGATAAAGCCTACGAGCCCACTCCTTGGGCGACTGTGGAGTGCGGCTCGTATTCAAACCCCAATAATGGCTGTTCGGATGAAATTAGAGACGCACGAGCGGCCTACACACAGGCGTTATTGTGGCGGTTGAGCGGTGACCCTCGATATGCCGAAAACGTACGAAAAATCCTTAACGCATGGGCCGAGACGCTGACGGGGGGACACACTAACAGTAATGGTCCCTTGCAGGCTGCCTGGGGGGCAGAGTTGTTTACTCGGGCTGCTGAGATTGTCAAATATTCCTATGACGGATGGCCCCAACCGGAAAAAGACAAGGTTACTCGGCTGTTTGCGAGGCAATATTATCCTGATGTGCTACGTGCTTTTTCTGGCGGTTATGTTTGCTATAACAAAAATTGGCATGCAAGCGCCATTGAAGCGATGTTCAATATTGCTGTATTCAATAAAAATCAAATATGGCTTGATGACGCTGTTGCGAAGTGGCGTAGCCTCGTTCCGTCCTATATCTATCTTTCCTCAGATGGCGCGCGTCCGAAAGACGCTCCGTGGTGTCCGCGCAGCAACGCGCAAATCAATGCGCACTGGAGCAACCCTGAAACCTACGTAGAAGGTTTGACGCAAGAAAGTTGTCGGGATTTTGAACATGCGGCTTATGGTTTGGCGGCAATAATCAATGTTGCGCAGAGCGCTCGTTTACAGGGGCTTGATTTGTATCAGGATCAAATCAGTCAGGCCGCGTTACGTATCCCTAAGGCGATGGAATTGCACAGTGCCTATCAAAACGGTGGCCAGGCAAAATTATGCAAGGCCTATGATGGATACAAGAACGATACGGTCGGTACGTTCGAGATAGGCTTCAATCACTACGCGCTGCGCGAAGGCCTTTCCCTGCCGCAGACGTCGCTTTTCCTGCAAAAGCACCGCCCCGTCAAAGGCAAATTTCATTACCTTTGGGAGACCCTGACTCATGGGTCCACGGGAATCATCCCCTAAGAGACAGTCGTATTTGGTTGAGAGGATCCGGACGGGCGGAGCGGGTTTGACAGGCATTTATCCTCAATTATACTCACGACTATAAATTATACCTGTCGCCATAATTGAGTATAAAACCATGTCCAAGCACCCCGGTTTTGTTTTCCGGCGTCCCGATCTGGCCCGCAATATTGTCGATGGGCTGGCTGGCGCCGGGATCCAGGATTACACCTCAGGCCTGTTCCTGGCCGCGCCAAGGCGTACCGGAAAAAGTACCTTCCTGCGCGAAGACTTGATTCCCGAATGCGAAACCCGTGGTTGGCTCGCGGTCTATGTCGACCTTTGGGCCAACAAGGAGAAGGACCCTGCCGACCTGATCGCCTCGGCCATCGCCGGGGCACTGGTGCCTTATGAAAAGGGCATCCGCAAGCTTGCCAAGTCCATGGGCATCGACAAACTCAGTTTCTTGCGCACGTTGTCCTGGGATTTCAGCCTGCCGCAACTGCCCGAAGGCGCGACGCTGACCCAGGCGCTGGAGTTGCTGCACAGTGCTGCCGGTAAAACCGTGGTGTTGGTGATCGACGAAGCCCAGCATGCGTTGACCACCGAGGCCGGCGTCAATGCGATGTTCGGCCTCAAGGCCGCTCGCGATCAGCTCAACCAGGGGCGTGAGGGTGATACCAGCGGCCTGCGGCTGGTGTTCACCGGCTCCAATCGCGACAAGCTCGCGCACTTGGTACTCAGCCGTAACCAACCGTTCTACGGGTCCAGCATCACGCCGTTCCCTTTATTGGGCAAAGCCTTCATCCAGGCCTACACCGCCCATTTGAACGCACACCTGGCCCAGACCAACCAGTTCAACGCCGATGACCTTGACCAGGCCTTTGAACTGGTTGGGCGCCGTCCCGAGATGTTGCGCAGCGTCATTGGCGAAATTGCGCTGGAGCTGGGTGAAGCAAGCCATTTGGGCGAATTGCTGCGCAACAGCGCCGAAATGCTCCGCGCTGGCGTCTGGACCGAGTTCGAGAGCGCCTGGAACGCCCTGACGGTGCCGCAACGCGCCGTGCTGCAGGTCATGGCCGAGCGTTCGCAAAACAACGAGCCCTTCGCGCCTTTCACCGATTCCACGCTGGAGGCGGTGGGCAAGGTGCTGAAGAGCATGGGCAGCGAAGTCGTGCCCGGTACCCAGACCATCCAGTCGTGCATCGACGCGCTGCGTGACAAGGAGTTGGTGTGGAAGTCCAATCGCGGCGGTTATGCGCTGGAGGACAAGGCGTTTGCCGATTGGTTGAAGGGGTATCGCCAGCAGCAGAATCGGTCCTGACCTGATTAGCGGTCGAGCATAGTGACCTGTGTGGAGAGGGATTTTGTGGGAGCAAAGCTTGCTCGCGAAACAGTCGACTCGTTTTCTGAAGGACCGCATCGCCTCCATCGCGAGCAAGCTTTGCTCCCACAAAAAACTCTCCACATGTGCTTGTTCGGCTGAGAGAGGTCTATTTCTTCATCAGCGCCGAACACGCCGCCTTATAAGCCTCATGCTGATACTTGTTCAGCGTCGCCGGCAGGGCGAAGTCATGTTTCTTGCTCTGCGCATTGAGGGTTTGCGGTGACAGCAGCGTCACCTCACAACCGTCCAGCAACTGGAAAACCCCTTCGATCTTGAACGTGGTCGGACCACCGGCGAACTCGCCTTTCTTGCTGCGTTTCTTGATGGCGATGCGTTCGATGCCGTTGTCCGCCACGAACGCCCGCACCTGGGCGGCGAACGCCTTGACGTTGGCGGCGTCGTCATCGTCGTCCAGGGCGATTTTCTTGGTATTCAGTGCGACGTGGCTCAACACCTGTTGATCCAGCGAGGCAACGGCGATGATCGCTTCGCTGCCTTTGATTTCGATGCCGCAGGTCTTCATGGGAGTCTCTCTTTGCGAAAGGGGGGCAGCTTACAGCTCCAACTGGTCAGCCCGGATACCAAAGGCCGCGGCAATTTTTTCGCGGGTGGCTCGGCGAGGCCTGGTGACCGACTCTTGCTGGGCAAACGCCGGCTGAGAAATACCCAGGCGCCTGGCGACTTTATCTTGAGTCAGGTTCAAGTGTTCGCGCCAGGCACGAATGGGCGTGGCACCGTCGACGATACGGCTGACGACTTCATGGGGAATCAAGTTGTTATCCATAGGGTGGGGTTACTCCTGCCCAATCGACTCCAAAAACTCCGATCGATCATCGCTCACCTGGGCCATGCAGTCGTTTTCGGCGATTTTGTAGGCTTCGCTGCCGGGTTTGGCCGGGAAGGCGGCGATGGCGCAGTCGGCGTCGCGCTGTTTTTGCCACAGTTGTTGGGCGGCCTTGACCTTGGCAGTGATGTCGTTGAACTGGGCCTTGTCGCTGGCGTAGCGGGTTTGCAGGCGCTCGAAGAGGCTCTGCAGGTTTTCGCCCAGCAATTGTTCGGCGGCGGTTTTGCCATAGGCCGAGCAGGCAAGGGTCTGGACGTCGTTTTCGACTTCGTCGCAGGGGTTGGGCTCGGTGTCTTCGGTTGCGTGTGCCAGGGTGCTGATCAGTGCCAAAGCCAGGAAGATTGATTTCATCGCGTTGCCGCTCAAGTCCAGTGAAAACCAGTGATGCGGCGGATTCTGGCGCAAGCGTCGGGTAAAGAACAGACGGGCTGGGTGGGCCTGTCGTAGCCCATTGTCGTGGATTGACGCTTTCGGCAATTCCCCTGTCGTTTTTGCACCGGGTCGCAACGGCCCTCAGGCATATGCTGGCCCCAAAGCGCCGGCACACGATTCGGCGCATGAATCGCTGATAAAAGGGGACTGCCTGATGAGCCCAGCCGAATTGCACGCCGACAGCATCGTTATCGACGGGCTGATCATTGCCAAGTGGAACCGCGACCTGTTCGAAGACATGCGCAAGGGCGGCCTGACCGCAGCCAACTGCACCGTGTCGGTGTGGGAAGGTTTCCAGGCCACCATCAACAACATTGTTGCCAGCCAGAAGCTGATCCGCGAGAACAGCGACCTGGTGATCCCGGTGAAAACCACCGCCGACATCCGTCGCGCCAAGGAGCAGGGCAAGACCGGCATCATCTTCGGCTTCCAGAACGCCCACGCCTTCGAAGACCAGCTCGGCTACGTCGAGATCTTCAAGCAGCTGGGCGTGGGTGTGGTGCAGATGTGCTACAACACCCAGAACCTGGTCGGCACCGGTTGCTACGAGCGTGACGGCGGCCTGTCGGGCTTCGGTCGCGAGATCGTCGCCGAGATGAACCGTGTCGGCATCATGTGCGACCTGTCCCACGTCGGTTCCAAGACCTCCGAAGAAGTCATCCTCGAATCGAAGAAGCCGGTGTGCTATTCCCACTGCCTGCCGTCCGGCCTGAAAGAGCACCCGCGCAACAAATCCGATGAAGAGCTGAAGTTCATTGCCGACCACGGTGGTTTCGTCGGCGTGACCATGTTCGCGCCGTTCCTGGCCAAGGGCATCGATTCGACCATCGACGACTACGCCGAAGCCATCGAATACACCATGAACATCGTCGGTGAGGACGCCATCGGCATCGGTACCGACTTCACCCAGGGCCACGGCCAGGATTTCTTCGAGATGCTGACCCACGACAAGGGCTACGCCCGTCGTCTGACCAGCTTCGGCAAGATCATCAACCCCCTGGGCATCCGCACCGTGGGCGAGTTCCCGAACCTCACCGAGACGCTGCTCAAGCGCGGCCATCCTGAGCGGGTGGTGCGCAAGATCATGGGCGAGAACTGGGTCAACGTCTTGAAAGACGTCTGGGGCGAATAACCGCCGCCGCATCGCTAATCCTCTACCTGCGGCCCTCTGCGCCGCAGGCAATACCACGAATTTCCGGAGTCAAGTTTTCATGGCCAAAATCGCCCCGCAACTGCCTATCGAAGTCGACAGCGAAACCGGTATCTGGACGTCCGACGCCCTGCCAATGCTGTACGTACCGCGTCACTTCTTCGTCAACAACCACATGGGCATCGAAGAAGTGCTGGGCGCCGACGCCTACGCCGAGATTCTCTACAAGGCCGGCTACAAATCCGCCTGGCACTGGTGTGAAAAAGAAGCCGAATGCCATGGCCTGGAAGGCGTCGCGGTGTTCGAGCACTACATGAAGCGCCTGTCCCAGCGTGGCTGGGGCCTGTTCAAGATCCAGGACATCGACCTGGACAAAGGCACCGCCAGCGTCAAGCTCGAACACTCGGCATTTGTCTATGTGTACGGCAAGGTCGGACGTAAGGTCGACTACATGTTCACTGGCTGGTTCGCCGGTGCCATGGACCAGATCCTCGCCGCTCGCGGCAGCAAGATCCGCACCGTGGCCGAGCAGGTCTACGGCGGTTCCGAAGAAGGCCACGACGACGGCCTGTTCATCGTCAAGCCGTTGTAAGTCGAGGATCGCACCATGGCTTTTGAAGCAATGTTCCAGCCGATCCAGATCGGCAAGCTGACCATCCGCAACCGCGTGCTCAGCACCGCGCACGCCGAGGTCTACGCCACCGACGGCGGCATGACCACCGACCGGTACGTGAAGTATTACGAAGAGAAGGCCAAGGGCGGCATCGGCCTGGCGATCTGCGGTGGCTCGTCGGTGGTTGCCATCGACAGCCCGCAGGAATGGTGGAGCTCGGTGAACCTGTCCACCGACCGCATCATCCCGCACTTCCAGAACCTGGCCGACGCCATGCACAAGCATGGCGCCAAAATCATGATCCAGATTACCCACATGGGCCGTCGCTCGCGCTGGGACGGCTTCAACTGGCCGACCCTGATGTCGCCGTCCGGCGTGCGTGAGCCGGTGCACCGTGCGACCTGCAAGACCATCGAACCGGAAGAAATCTGGCGAGTGATCGGCAACTACGCCCAGGCGGCACGGCGTGCGAAGGCCGGTGGCCTGGACGGCGTCGAGCTGTCCGCCGTGCACCAACACATGATCGACCAGTTCTGGAGCCCGCGGGTCAACAAGCGTACCGACGAATGGGGCGGCAGCTTCGAAGGCCGTATGAAGTTTGGCCTGGAAGTGTTGAAAGCCGTGCGCGCCGAAGTGGGCGACGATTTCTGCGTGGGCATGCGCCTGTGCGGCGACGAGTTCCACCCGGACGGCTTGTCCCACGAGGACATGAAGCAGATCGCCAAGTATTACGACGACACCGGCATGCTGGATTTCATCGGCGTGGTGGGCTCGGGTTGCGACACCCACAACACCCTGGCCAACGTCATCCCGAACATGAGCTATCCACCGGAGCCGTTCCTGCACTTGGCCGCCGGTATCAAGGAAGTGGTCAAGGTCCCGGTGCTGCACGCGCAGAACATCAAGGACCCGAACCAGGCCACGCGGATCCTGGAGGGCGGCTACGTCGACATGGTCGGCATGACCCGCGCCCACATCGCCGACCCGCACCTGATCGCCAAGATCAAGATGGGCCAGATCGACCAGATCAAGCAATGCGTCGGCGCCAACTACTGCATCGACCGCCAGTACCAAGGCCTGGACGTGCTGTGCATCCAGAACGCCGCGACGTCCCGTGAATACATGGGCGTGCCGCACATCATCGAGAAGTCCACCGGGCCGAAACGCAAAGTGGTCGTCGTTGGTGCCGGCCCGGCCGGGATGGAAGCGGCACGTGTGGCCGCCGAACGTGGCCACGATGTGACCCTGTTCGAGAAGAAGGAATTCATTGGCGGGCAGATCACCACCGCCTCGAAAGCTCCGCAACGGGACCAGATCGCCGGTATCACCCGCTGGTTCCAGCTGGAGCTGGCGCGGCTGAAAGTCGATCTGCGCCTGGGCGTGGCGGCAGACGCGGCGACCATTATGGACCTGCGTCCGGACGTGGTTGTGCTGGCCGTCGGTGGGCATCCGAACGTGGAGCAGAACGAGCACTGGGGCGCCGCCGAAGGGCTGGTGGTCAGCAGCTGGGACGTGCTCGACGGCAAGGTTGCGCCGGGCAAGAACGTGTTGGTCTACGACACTATTTGCGAGTTCACCGGCATGTCGGTGGCCGACTTCCTCGCCGACAAGGGCAGCCAGGTCGAGATCGTCACCGACGATATCAAGCCGGGCGTGGCCATTGGCGGGACGTCGTTCCCCACCTACTACCGCAGCATGTATCCCAAGGAAGTGATCATGACCGGGGACATGATGCTGGAGAAGGTCTACCGCGAAGGCGACAAGCTGGTGGCGGTGTTGGAGAACGAATACACCGGTGCCAAGGAAGAACGCGTGGTGGACCAGGTGGTGGTGGAAAACGGCGTGCGGCCGGACGAAGAAATCTACTACGCGCTCAAGGAAGGTTCGCGCAACAAGGGTCAGATCGACGTTGAAGCCCTGTTCGCGATCAAGCCCCAGCCATGCCTGGAGCAGAGCGGCGAGGGCTACCTGCTGTTCCGCATCGGCGACTGCGTGGCCCAGCGTAATACCCACGCGGCCATCTACGACGCCCTGCGGTTGTGCAAGGATTTCTAACGGCTTGCACATGATCCTGTGGGAGCGAGCTTGCTCGCGAAAGCGGTGGGTCAGTCAATGTAAATGGGACTGACAGAATGCAATCGCGAGCAAGCTCGCTCCCACAGGTACCGAGTAAGGCATCTCGACCTGCAAGACCCTGAGGTCTTTGGGAGCAACACCTATGTTGAACACCCTTCTTCCAATCCTGCTGTTCGCTGCCCTGGGCCTTGCGGTCCTCGGCGCCTTGCGGCGGGTGAACATGTGGCGCCGGGGACGACCGGCCAAGGTCGACCTGATCGGCGGTCTCTTTGCCATGCCCAAGCGCTACATGGTGGATTTGCACCACGTGGTGGCGCGGGACAAATACATTGCCAACACCCACGTGGCCACGGCCGGTGGTGCGGTGGCGTCGGTGGTGCTGGCGATCCTGGTCCACGGGTTTGGCCTGCATAACCGCTTCCTCGGCTATGCGTTGCTGTTGATGTCGGCCGTGATGTTCGTCGGTGCGATCTTCGTCTACCTGCGTCGGCGCAATCCGCCCGCCCGGTTGTCCAAGGGCCCGTGGATGCGCCTGCCGAAAAGCCTGCTGGCCTTCTCGGCATCGTTCTTCCTGGTGACCTTGCCGGTGGCGGGCATCCTGCCGGAGAACTTCGGCGGTTGGCTGGTGGCGGCGGTCCTGGGTGTCGGTGTGTTGTGGGGCGTGTCGGAATTGTTCTTCGGCATGACCTGGGGCGGGCCGATGAAGCACGCCTTCGCCGGTGCCCTGCACTTGGCCTGGCACCGCCGTGCCGAGCGCTTTGGTGGCGGCCGTTCCACTGGCCTCAAGCCGCTGGACCTGAACGATCCCGCCGCGCCGCTGGGTGTGGAGAAACCCAAGGACTTCACCTGGAACCAACTGCTGGGCTTCGATGCCTGCGTGCAGTGCGGCAAGTGCGAAGCGGCCTGCCCGGCGTTCGCTGCCGGCCAGCCGTTGAACCCGAAAAAACTCATCCAGGACATGGTCGTCGGCCTGGCCGGCGGCACCGATGCGAAATTCGCCGGCAGCCCGTATCCGGGTAAACCGGTGGGCGAACACGGCGGCAACCCGCACCAGCCGATCGTCAACGGCCTGGTGGACGCCGAGACCTTGTGGTCCTGCACCACCTGCCGGGCGTGCGTCGAGGAATGCCCGATGATGATCGAGCACGTCGATGCCATCGTCGACATGCGCCGCCACCTGACCCTGGAAAAAGGCGCGACGCCGAACAAGGGCGCCGAGGTCTTGGAAAACCTCATCGCCACCGACAACCCTGGCGGCTTCGCCCCGGGTGGGCGGATGAACTGGGCGGCGGACCTGAACCTCAATCTGCTCAGCGAGAAGAAATCCACCGACGTGCTGTTCTGGGTCGGCGACGGTGCCTTCGACATGCGCAACCAGCGCACCTTGCGCGCCTTCGTCAAAGTGCTCAAGGCGGCGAAGATCGACTTTGCCGTGCTCGGCCTCGAAGAACGCGACAGCGGCGACGTGGCCCGGCGCCTGGGTGACGAAGCGACCTTCCAACTGCTGGCCAAACGCAACATCCAGACCCTGGCCAAATACAGCTTCAACCGCATCGTCACCTGTGACCCCCACAGCTTCCACGTGCTGAAAAACGAATACGGCGCCTTCGATGGCAACTACCTGGTGCAGCACCACAGCACCTACATGGCAGAGATCATCGACGCCGGTGCGCTGAACCTCGGCCAGCACAAGGGCGACAGCGTGACCTATCACGACCCGTGCTACCTGGGCCGCTACAACGGCGAATACGAGGCACCGCGCCAGGTGCTGCGTGCCCTGGGTATCGAGGTCAAGGAGATGCAGCGTTCCGGTTTCCGTTCGCGTTGCTGCGGCGGTGGCGGTGGTGCGCCGATCACTGACATTCCAGGCAAGCAGCGGATCCCCGACATGCGCATGGACGACATCCGAGAAACCGGCGCCGAGCTGGTGGCCGTGGGTTGCCCACAGTGCACCGCGATGCTCGAAGGCGTGGTCGAACCGCGGCCGATGATCAAGGACATTGCCGAACTGGTGGCCGATGCGCTGCTGGAAGACGCGGCCCCGAGCAAGCCCGTGGCCCCAGCCAAACGTGAACCCGCGGAGGTGCATTAATGAGCGACATCATCCGCCGCGACCCTCGCGCCGAGTGGATCGCCCGCAACCGCTTGCACCCGCTGCACGCGGCCATGCAACCGGTACAGCACAGCTGGATGGGGCCCAACGGCGTCATCCGCAAGAACGTCCATGGCATCGGCTTCATCGGCCCCAACGGCATCAAGCGGATTGATCGCAGCGGTGCCCAACAGGGTGGTGCGAGCAAACGCACCGCTGCCGTTGAAGTGCAATTGCCGCTGCATCAAGTGCCGCAACCGGCGTTCCATATTTGCGTCGTTCCGGACATGGTCGGTGGCCGCCTCAGCAGCCACGACCGCGACCTGCTGGGCCTGGCCCATCAGTTGGCCGGCAGCGACGGCGCGGTGCTGGCCGTGGTGTTCGGCGAGCACAAGGAAAGTGCCTTCGCCACGGCGGGCGTCGACCGCTTGCTGGTGCTTGAGGGCGAGGCATTCAGCGGTTATGCACCGGAACAACGGGTGCAGGGCCTGCGGGCTGTGGATAACCAGTTCAACCCACGCCATTGGCTGCTGCCCGACAGCCGCACCGGTGGCGGCGAACTGGGCCGGCGCTTTGCCGCAGCCCTGGGCGAACGCCCAGCCACGCGGGTCTGGCAGGTCAAGGGCGAGGAGTGCATCGGCCGCGCCGGTGCGGGCCTGCAAGACTTGGCCCGACCGCTGGCGCGCTTGATTCTGGCGGCGGCCGAATGTGCCGAACCGGTCAGCGAAACCCGCCACGAAGCCTTGCCGGTGGAGTTATCCACAAGCGTGGCCCGCAGCTTGTCGCGTATCGAAGATCTTGGCGCGGTGGCGGTGGACCCGGGTGCGATCCCGATGGCCGAGGCCGAATTCATTTTCTCCGGCGGCAACGGGGTCAAGGACTGGGCGCTGTTCCACCAGACTGCCGCGGCCCTGGGCGCCACCGAAGGCGCTTCGCGGGTGGCGGTGGACGACGGCTTCATGGCCCGCGATCGCCAGGTCGGTGCGTCCGGCACCTGGGTCACGGCGCGGGTCTACGTGGCCGTGGGGATTTCCGGGGCGATCCAGCACCTGCAAGGCATTGGCGCTTGCGACAAGGTGGTGGCGATCAACCTCGACCCGGGCTGCGACATGATCAAACGGGCGGACCTGTCGGTGATCGGTGACAGCGCGGCGATTCTCCAGGCCTTGATCGCGGCGGTAGAGGCTTACCGCAACGAAGCCAAGCGCGATGCGGCTTAAGAAGGATAAGTTGATGAGTACCCAAGTGATCAGCCTCGTGTCCATCGGCGCCCACCCCACTTCCGGTCGGCCCCGGCGCGCCGAACAGGACGCCCGGGCCGTGGAACTGGGCCTGCAACTGGCCGGCAACGACCTGCAAGTGCTGCACGCCGGCGACGTGGCCGAACCGGCGCTGCGCGCCTACCTGGGCATGGGCCTGGACGAACTCCACGTCCTGGAAAATCCCGACGGGGCCGATGCCCTGCCAGCCCTGACCGATTACCTGCGGGACGCTGGCGCCCAAGTGGTGCTCACCGGCAGCCAGGCGGAAACCGGTGAAGGCTCGGGCATGCTGCCCTTTTTGCTGGCGGAAAACCTCGGTTGGCCGTTGGTGGTGGGGTTGGCCCAGGTCGAGTCCATCGACAACGGCGTGGCCCTGGTGCTGCAAGCCTTGCCCCGCGGCCAACGGCGCCGTCTCAAAGTGCGCCTGCCGTTCCTGGCCACTGTGGATAACGCTGCGCCAAAACCTCGACAAAGCGCCTACGGCCCGGCTCGGCGCGGGGCGCTGCATGCCGAGGAAGTCGAAGTGATCGACGACACCTTGCTGGCGGTGGCGACCCTGCAACCGGCCAAACCACGCCCCAAGCGCCTGAAAGTGATCAAGGCCAAGAGCGGCGCCGACCGCATGAAAGCCGCCACGGCCAAGGCCAGCGGCGGAGGCGGGCAAGTGCTCAAGGGCGTGAGCCCGGAGGCGGGCGCCGAGGCGATCCTCAAGTTGTTGGTGGAGGAAGGGGTGGTTCGCTGAGCCCGGACTCACCGCATGACCCCTTGGGAGCGAGCCTGTGGGAGCAAAGCTAGCTCGCGATGAAAACGCCTCGGTCTCTTAGGTACCGAGGCGCCTGGATCGCGAGCAAGCTTTGCTCCCACAAGGCTAGCTCCTGAGGAGATGCGTGTTACCCACAATCCCTGTGGGCCTCTCTGTGGATAACCTGTTCGACACTCGTCGCACACGGCGCCAACCGGGTCGTCCAGGCCTGCGCTTAAAAAACGACCGCTGTCAGCCAAATGGAGCCCATCGATGGAAGTTGAATTTCGCCCGGCCTTGCCCACGGATGCACGGGAGATCGCCCGTCTGTTCCGGATTTCCTCAGAGGGCGCGTCGGATTACATCTGGAGCCAATTGGCAGAGCCAGGGCAGGACCTTCTGGACGTGGGGGCTGCTCGTTATGCTCGAGAGAACGTCGATTTTTCCTACCAGAACTGCCTTGTCGCCTATGCCAATGGCCAGGTCATCGGCATGATGCACTGTTATGTGACCCGCGAGGATCCGCTGGCGGCGCCGGTGACCGATCCGGTCCTGGCGCCCTACGCCGACATGGAAGTGCCCGACACCCTCTATATCTCAAGCCTGGCCCTGCATGAAGGCTGGCGTAACAAGGGGCTCGGCGTGCGCTTTCTCGAGCTGGCGCAACAGCGTGCCGATCAGCTGGCGCTCAATGGCTTGAGCCTGATCGATTACGCCGCGAATACCGGCGCCCGGCGTTTTTATGAACGCCATGGCTTTGGCATCGTCAAAACCTGCCAGGTTGTCCCGCATCCACTGATTCGGGTGACGGGGGAGGCGTACCTCATGCATCGGCCTTGATCGCCATGGCGGCTTCACCAGAAACCCTGTGGGAGCGAGCTTGCTCGCGATAGCGGTCTGTCAGTTAACGATGAAGGCGACTGCCAGTCCCTCATCGCGAGCAAGCTCGCTCCCACAGGGGATTGGTGGAGCCCCTGGGGCTCCTGCCAAGCCCAGTCATTGTGGGAGGTTCGGTTTACCCACAATCCCTGTGCGCGCCTCTGTGGATAACCTGTTCGCCCCTCGCTGCACCCCATGCAAACCAGGCGCTCCAGGCCTTCGATCAAAAAGTAGCCAGTCTAAGTTACGGTTTTTATTGGCTTTTGTTTGTGAGTAACGACCCCTTCCAGCTGAAACTTGCCCCCAATCTCTGTTGGCGCTTCTGTGGATAAGATGTTCGCTCAACGCTGTAAGCCAGACGGGCCGGGGCGTTTAGAGAATTGATCATTAAATGATCGAATGATCGGTTTTCCCCGAAAAATCCCACCAAAACCCCGATTTACCAGCCGTTGCGACAGTTTTCCACAGAATCGTCAAAATTACCCCCAAACACTGTTGGCGCTTCTGTGGATAAGGTGTTCGCTCACCGCCACAGCCGAGGAATTTCGGGGCATACAGAGCTCTGGTCAAAAAACAACCAATAAGCCAGGAAAACCGCGGTTGTCCATAAGTCACGGTTTTTATTCACTTTGCCGTAGAAAAAATGCCCAACCTACGCACACTTGTCCCCATTTGCTGTGGGTGGTCATGTGGATAACTTGTTCGCCAAACGCTGCAAGCCACGGCCGGCATAGCGCAAATCGCGATAGATCAAATTTCATACAGTTCTAAGGAACCACCTTGACGCAGGTCTGTCGGCTGTCTTCACTTCCATGGCACAAGGACATTGCCACTTTATCCACATCAGGTTCAGGGAGAACACATGATGGATAGCCAGCCCCCCCGCACGCACCCGCTTCCCCCACTGACCTGCGTCCCGGCACCGCCCACTTCGCTGCACAAACGCATCCATCGTCGCGCCGCCAATCAGCGTGCGCGTCTATAGCATCCGGTTTTTCCCCCTGTAGCACCGCTGACTGCCGCTGGCCCCTGCATGGGACAGTAGCCAGGCGTTCGTGCGCCTATCGATTTGCAGGCAACCGCAGAGTTGCCCCTTCTGCCTGAGAGGACTTGAACATGACACGGATCTCAACCCCCATCAGTGATATCCAGGAACACTACGACGTGATCGTCATCGGTTCCGGCTACGGTGGCGGCATTGCTGCCTCGCGCCTGTCCCGGGCCGGACGCAAGGTGTGCCTGCTGGAGCGTGGCCGGGAAATGCAGCCCGGCGAATACCCCAACACCCTGCTGGCGGCCACCGAAGAACTGCAAGTCCATGATCCCGACGGTCACATTGGTTCGCGCACCGGCCTGTTCGACCTGCACGTCAACGCCCAGCAGAACGTGGTGGTCGGTTGTGGCCTGGGCGGTACGTCGCTGATCAATGCCAACGTTGCGCTGGAGCCTGAGCCTGGCGTGTTCGAGGACCTGCGTTGGCCGCAGGCGGTACGGGACCACCAGGACACGTTGCTCAAGGACGGCTACGCCCGGGCCCGGGAGATGCTCAAGCCCAACCCCTATCCGGCGTCGGAGCCGAACCTGCCCAAGCTCGACGCCCATAAGAAGTCAGCCGATTACCTCAAGCAAGGCGCGCATTTCTACAAGCCGCCGATCAACGTGACCTTCGACAAGTTGCCCAACAACCTCAACCACGTCGGCGTCGAACAGTTGCCCTGCAACGGCTGCGGCGATTGCGTCTCGGGCTGTAACAACAAGGCCAAGAACACCACGCTGATGAACTACCTGCCGGATGCCTGGAACCACGGCGCGGAGATTTTCTGCCAGGCCGAGGTACGGCACCTGGAGCGCGACGGCGACGGCTGGATCGTGCACTTCCAATACCTGGACAGCGGCCGCGAGCTGTTCTCGGCGCCCACGTTGTTCGTGCGGGCCGATATCGTGGTGGTGTCCGCCGGCACCCTGGGCTCCACCGAAATCATGTTGCGCTCGCGGGCCAAGGGCTTGTCCATGTCCAACCAGTTGGGCGAGCACATGAGCGGCAATGGCGACATCCTCGGCTTCGGCCACAACTGTGACCAGGTCATCAACGGCATCGGCTTTGGTGCCCATTCGGCCAAGGAGCTGGAACCGGTGGGGCCGTGCATCACCTCGATCATCGACATGCGCACCGAAGGCGACTGGCGCAGCCGCATGGTCATCGAGGAAGGTTCGATTCCCGGCGCCCTCGGCCGTGCCATGGTGCCGAGCATGGCGGCGTTTGCCGAAATGATTGGCGTGCCCACCGACACCGGCTTCGGGGCCAGCCTCAAGTACAAGGGTCGCGAAGCCGAGAGCTTTCTGCGCGGGCCGTATTACGGCGCGCTGCACAACATGCAGACCTACTTGATCATGAGCCATGACAACGCCAAGGGCCGCATGCTGCTCGACAACAAGGACCAGTTGCGCATCGACTGGCCTGGCGTCGGCGAACAGGAGAACGTCACCCTCGGCAACGAACGGCTGCACCAGAGCACCAAGGCCCTGGGCGGAATCTGGGTCGAGAACCCGATCTGGACCAAGCTGCTCAAACACAGCATCGTCTCGGTCCATCCCCTGGGCGGTTGCGTGATGGGCGAAGACGCGACGCAAGGGGTGGTCAACCACAAGGGGCAGGTGTTCAGCGGCGCCAGCGGCACCGATGTCTACCCGGGCCTGTACGTGACCGACGGTGCGGTGATCCCCACGTCCCTGGCGGTCAATCCGCTGCTGACCATTTCGGCGGTGAGCGAGCGCAACATGGGGCTGCTGGCGGCCGACCGTGGCTGGATCATCGACTACACGCTGCCCTCGGCCCCGCGCAAAGCGGTGGCGCCGCCGACCCTCGGCGTGCAATTCACCGAAACCATGAAAGGCTACTTCTCCACGGCCTTCACCCAGGCCCAGGGCACCGATCTGAGCCTGTACGAAGCGGCGGCCAGGCGGGGCAAGGCCGACAACTCGCCCATCGAATTCACCCTGACCATCACCGCCGCCGACCTCAACCGCTTGATCAAGGAGCCGGAACACGCCGCGACCCTGGTGGGCACCCTCGATGCACCGCTGCTCTCGCCGCAGCCGCTGGTCGCCAGCAATGGGGTGTTCAACCTGTTCGAGCAATACCAGGAGCAGGTCGGCGTGCGGCACATGAACTACGACATGAAGCTGACCGCCGAAGATGGCAGTGACTATTACTTCAGTGCCTTCAAGACCGTGCCCGAGGACAACGGCGTGCTGAACGTCTGGCACGACACCAGCACCCTGTACGTCACGCTCTATCGCGGGCCGGACAAGACCGGCGCGGTGATCGGCTCCGGGGTGATGCACATCCTGCCGGCCGATTTCGCCAAGCAGATGACCACCATGAAAGTGCTCAACGCCCGCAACGAGCGTGAGCGCGTGGAGGCATTGGCGCGGTTCGGAAAATTCTTTGCCGGGATCCTGTGGGAGAGCTACGGCGGTGTCTTCGCCGGCGATGTCTATTTCAACCCGGACGCGCCGCCCCGACTGAAACGGCCGCTGGATGCACCGGCGCCGGTGGTGCATTTCTTCCCGACCGACGACAACGTCGAGCTGCGCCTGACCCGTTACCAGGCCGGTACCAAAGGCCCGGTGATGTTGGTCCATGGCCTGGGCGTGGGCTCGAACATTTTCTCCACCGACACCATCCACACCAACCTGCTGGAATACCTCTGCAAGCACGAATACGACGTCTGGCTGCTGGATTTGCGCGTGAGCATTCTGCTGCCGGCCAGCAAGAACGAATGGAACGGCGACCAGGTGGCCCAGTACGATTTCAAGGCCGCCATCGAGCAGATCCAACAGGCGACCCTGGCCCGTGACGTGCAATGCGTGGTGCATTGCTATGGCGCGACGACCTTCTTCATGTCGATGCTGGCGGGCTTGCAAGGGGTGCGCTCGGTGGTCTGCTCGCAGATCGCCGCCGACACGGTGGTTGCCACCGCCACCGGGCTGAAGGCCGGTTTGCACTTGCCGGGGATGCTCGATGCTATCGGCATCAAGTCCCTCACGGCCTACGCCGACACCAAGGAAAGCTGGTTCAACAAACTTTACGATAAGGCCCTCAACGGCTATGCCCGGATCGAGGCTCAGGGCTATTGCACCAACCCGGTCTGCCATCGCATCACGTTCATGTACGCCTCGCTGTATCGCCACGACACCCTCAACGAAACCCTGCACGACAACCTGCATGAGTTGTTCGGCGAGTCGAACATCCAGACCTTCGAGCACCTGGCGCTGATCGTGCGCAAGGGGCACCTGGTGGACTTCAAGGGCAACGACGTCTACATGCCGCATTTCGATCGATTGAAGTTGCCGATCTGCTTCATCAGCGGCGCCGACAACCAGTGCTACCTGCCGCAAAGCACCCTCAAGACCTACGAGCGACTGTGCGAGATGCACGGCCCGCAGTTGTTCAGCCGCCACGAAGTGCCGGGGTACGGCCACATCGACTGCATGTTCGGCAAGGACGCGGTGGTGGATGTGTATCCGATCATCCTTGAGCACTTGGAGAAGACCGCGCTCGGTTGACGCAAGACCGAGTCGCCTGCATCGCGAGCAAGCTCGCTCCCACAGGGGGCTATGTGCCGCTGAATTCGTGCACGCCACACATCCAGTGTGGGAGCGAGCTTGCTCGCGATGGCGATCACCAGAGCGCTGCATCTCGTGAGTCGGGAATAAGGAAAAAGGATGCCCATGAATACTTACATCCGCTGGTTCCAACGCATCATCTGGGTCGGGATTGTCATGAACATGTTCTTCGCGATCCCGGCGCTGTTCGCGCCGGCATTGCTGACGTCCATGATCGGCCTGCCCCCCGTATTGTCCGATCCCTGGCTGGAGAACGCCGGCATGTTGCTGGTGGGGATCAGCCTGTTCTACATGCCTTCGGGGTTCAACGCGCCGCGTTTCGTGGTGCATTCGTGGTTGTGCGTGCTGTCGCGGCTGGTGGCGGTGGTGTTCTGGATCTACTTGATCAACACCAACAACCAGGGCCAATTATTCAAACCGATGTTGATGGGCGACCTGAGCATGTTCCTGATCCTGGGCGTGCTGCTGTACCTGGGCAGCCCGGTGGCCAATCGTCCGCTGGCCTTGCTTTGCGCCGGTTGGCGGGAATGGCGCGCCGGCTGGGCGCTGCGCTGGCAGAGCCACGGGTTCAAGGTCGGCATGTTGGTGGTGGTATTGCTGCTGGGTTTCATCGGCTACCAGACCTGGTACCAGATGATCCGAGAGGTGCCGCAACCGGACTTCGCCTCCGACGAAGACCATTACAAATACGCCGCCATCGGCCTGGGCATCGAGGCGCGGATTCCCTACTACCTGTTCGCCGTGCTGCCGCAGATGTGCCCGGAAAAACTGCCCAAGCCGGGCGGCTACGAAGTGTTCGGGTTCCTCTATGAAAACGGCAACGACCTGCCTATCGGCATGGCCAAGCGGCAACTCGGCTACCCCACCGTGGAGCCCAACTGCGCCCTGTGCCACACCGGCTCCTACCGGGCCAATGCCACTGACGTCGCGGTGCCGGTCGCTTCCGCGCCGGCCAATACCCTGCAACTGCAGGCCTTCCAATGGTTCGCCTACGAATGTGCCAGCGACCCGAAATTCACCCCCGATGCGGTGATGGCGGCGATCAATGGCAAGTTCCAGCTGGGCTTTTTCGAGAAACTGTACAACCGTTACCTGATCATCCCGATGGCCAAGAGTGCGTTGCTCAAGCAGAAGCAGGCCTACGCTTGGCAGAAGTTGCGTCCGGCCCAGGGGCCAGGGCGGACCGACACCTTCAACCCGACCAAAATGGTGGTGTTCGGCTTCCCGGATGACTCCACCATCGGCACCGTGGATCTGCCACAGGTCTGGAACCAGAAACCCCGTGAGTCCATGTACCTGCATTGGGATGGCAATAACAACAAGATCCACGAGCGTAATTACGCAGCGGCCATGGCCGTGGGCGCGACGCCGGAATCGGTGCTGCCACCGAGTTTCAACCGGGTGACCAACTGGCTGTTGGGCCACAAGGCCCCGGCCTGGCCGTTCGCCCTGGACCAAGGGAAAGTCGCCCAAGGCAAACCGATCTGGGAGAAAAACTGCGCTGGCTGCCATGATTTCGGCCGCAGCGACACCGGACAGGTCACCACCAACATCGACCAGTTGGGCACCGATCCCCATCGCCTGAACTCCTTCACCACCGGCCTGGTGGCGGCGTTCCACGGCTTCAAGAAACCGCCGTTCGACTTTGGCGCCTACCGCAAGACCCAGAGCTACAGCAACACCCCCACCGACGGCATCTGGCTGCGGGCGCCGTACCTGCACAACGGTTCGGTGCCGACCCTGTGGGATTTGCTGCAAGCGCCGGAACAGCGGCCGCAGGTGTTCTACACCGGCTCCGACATCTACGACCAGGAGAAGGTCGGCTTTATCACCAGCGGCGCGCAAATGAAGGCGTCGGCGGATTTCAAATACGACACCCGCCTGGAAGGCAACCACAACGGCGGCCACCTGTATGGCACGCAGCTGTCGGACGTCGACAAACGGGCCCTGATCGAATTCATGAAGACCCTGTAGCCCAGGGCACAACGAAGGAGCGTTCACATGTCATTACTGCACCATTGGGAACATGAGTTCGACAAGGTCAAGGTCCGCCTGCACGGGTTGGTCACGCGTCTGGAAATGTCCTGGAAAAAACTCGTCAACGACCTGGAACCCGAGGAGTTCCAGGCCATCGTCAAGCTGCTGCAGCGAGGCCACGACCAGGCCCGGCACGTCATCGAACATGGCGACCTGCCGGACGACGAACCGGCCGTGCCCTGGGAGTTGTCCCACGGCTTGTCGATCCTCAAGATCGGCAATGCCACGCCCTTGCCGCAAAGCGAGGACGAACTGCCGACCCGGGTGCTCAAGGACGGCACCTTGCTCGGCTGTCGCAAGTGGGAACTGCTGGACCTGCTGTGGAGCGAGGCGTTGCTCAAGTGGATCGAGAACCTGCGCCATCACGCGCCGTTCGCCACCAACCCGGCGCTGGTGAAAATGGACAGCGACGTGGTGCTGGCCATCGCTGGCGACTGGGGCACCGGGCCGTTCGACAGCCACGCGCCGGCGGTGGCGGTGGCCAACCAGATGCAATTGGCCCTGGCCGATTTCACCATCCACCTGGGCGATGTGTATTACGCCGGCACCCATTCCCAGGAAGACGTCGACATGGTCGGCTGGCCCCAAGGCAAGCACGGCTCGTTCACCCTCAATTCCAACCACGAGATGTACAGCGGGGCCCACGGCTATTTCAAGGAACTGTCCAAGCGTTTCCCGGTGCAGCAAGGCACCAGCTACTTTGCCTTGTACAACGACGACTGGCTGGTGGTCGGCCTGGACAGCGCCTACGCCTCGGACGCGATGAACCTGTACATGGACGGTACCCTCAACACCCAGCAGATCGAGTGGATGAAAACCCTGCCCAAGCGCAAGAAACTGATGGTGCTCAGTCATCACCAGGGCTTCGATATTTCCGGGCACAACAAGACTGCGCTTTACCAACCGGTGTGCGATGCCCTGGGGCGCGAGCCGGATTACTGGTATTGGGGGCATTTGCACAACGGCATCTGCTACGCGCCCCAAGGCGGGTTGCACGCGCGCTGTGCCGGACATGGAGCGATCCCTTACGGCACCACCAGCGAGCTGAACGGGCATGCCCGGGTGCTGTGGTCGGAGACTCAGTTGGCGGGGGACGAGGCGTATCCGCAGCGGGTGTTGAACGGGTATGTGAAGGTGCGGCTGAAGGGGGAGGAGATTGTCGAGACGTTTTATGGGGAGGATGGTTCGGTGCGGTGGTCTTCACAGTAATCGGGTGAACGGGAGACCGCTATCGCGAGCAAGCTCGCTCCCACAGGTTTTGTGAACGACACAGAACCCCTGTGGGAGCGAGCTTGCTCGCGATGCTTTTGACTTAGCCCTGGACCGGAACGCCCTTGAGGTACGGCGCAGGTTCCGCCCCCAGGTTGTTGAGCATGCGCTCGCTGTACCAATCCACGAAGTTCACCACGCCGAACTCATAGGTCTTGGAGTATGGGCCAGGCTGGTAGGCGGTGGAGTTGATGCCGCGCTGGTTCTCTTCGGCCAGGCGACGGTCCTGGTCGTTGGTGGCGTCCCAGACTTCCCGCATGCGCGCCACGTCGTAGTCCACGCCTTCGACCGCGTCCTTGTGCACCAGCCACTTGGTGGTGACCATGGTTTCCTGGGCGCTGATTGGCCACACGGTGAACACGATGATGTGGTCGCCCATGCAGTGGTTCCACGAGTGCGGCAGGTGCAGGATGCGCATCGAGCCCAGGTCCGGGTTCTTGATGCGACCCATCAGCTTGGCGCAGCCTTGCTTGCCGTCCATGGTCATCGACACGGTGCCCTTGAGCAGCGGCATGCGCACGATACGGTTACGCAGGCCGAAGCTGGCGTGGGCGTAAGGGATCTTCTCGGCGTCCCAGGCGGCGGCAGAAGCGGCCACGTGGTCCTTGAAGGCCTGGTCGGCCCGCGGGTCGGTGACGTCGTCCCATTCCAGCAGGGTCTTGAGCAATTCAGGGTGCGAGGCGTTGCAGTGGTAGCACTCGCGGTTGTTTTCCAGTACCAGTTTCCAGTTGGCTTTTTCCATCAAGGTGGTTTGCACCGCCACCTTGGTGTTCTCCATGTCGTACGGTTCCATGTAATGGTTCAGCGTCGACAGGAAGTCATCAATGGCCGGCGGGTTTTCGGCCAGGCTGATGAAAATGTAGCCGCCAGCGGTCTTTACGTTCACAGGCTTGAGGCCGTACTGCTTCATGTCGAAGTCGGCGCCCATCTCGGTGCCGGCGAACAGCAGGCGACCGTCCAGTTCGTAGGTCCACTGGTGGTAATGGCAGACCAGTTTGGCGACTTTGCCCTTTTCACTGGTGCACAGCCGCGAGCCACGGTGACGGCAGACGTTGTGGAAAGCGTGGACCACGCCGTCGGCGCCGCGAATCACGATGATCGGGTTCTTGCCGACTTGCAGGGTCAGGTAGTTGCCCTTGGCCGGGATTTCGCAAGTCATGCCGGCGATCAACCATTCTTTCTGGAAGATTTCCTGCATGTCGATATCGAACAGGCGCTCATCGCTGTAGAACGGTTGTGGCAGCGAAAAGGTGCGCTCGCGCTCTTGCAGCATTTGCGCGGTGGCCTTGCGTGCGGGTTCCAGCGGATCGCCCAGGCTCAGGGTAGTGGTGTCCATCGTTTTATCCTCGTGGCCCTCTAAGCGGAGCCGGTGAAAATGACTAATCGGTTGTGCTACGCAAGGCAGAAAACTTTGTTTATCTGTTGGGGCGAGTGTGGGGCCGCGCAGGGGCCGAACCTTATCCATGGGCGACATGGCCCAATCTGTTCCCGACGCGCAAGCCCCGGTAGTTAAGGGCTGGTCGCGATAAGTATGTGAATGTCGCAGATAGGTAAATGGTCACCCAGGCGCCTGCGCACAATCGCCATCATGAAGGCCGACAGTCGGCCGTGGAGATCAGCATGTCCAATAACTTCCTGAACCCGGTCACCACCCAGACCTGGGCCAATGGCCGACATATCGTACGTTGCGTCAAAGTCATCCAGGAAACCTGGGATGTGCGCACCTTCTGCTTCATGGCCGACCAGCCGATCATGTTCTTTTTCAAGCCGGGGCAATTCGTCACCCTGGAGCTGGAAATCGAAGGCCAGCCGATCATGCGCTCCTACACCATCTCCAGCTCGCCGTCGGTGCCCTACAGTTTCTCGGTAACCATCAAGCGCGTGCCGGGGGGCAAAGTGTCCAACTGGTTGCATGACACCCTGCACGAAGGTCAGGAGCTGGCGGTGCACGGGCCGGTGGGGTTGTTCAACGCCATCGACTTCTCCAGCCCCAAGGTGCTCTACCTCAGCGGCGGCGTCGGCATTACCCCGGTGATGTCCATGGCGCGCTGGTACTACGACACCAACGCCAATGTCGACATGACCTTCATCCACAGCGCCCGCTCGCCCAAGGACATCATCTATCACCGCGAGCTGGAGCACATGGCGTCGCGGATCGACAACTTCAGTTTGCACCTGATCTGCGAAAAGCACGGTCTTGGCGAACCCTGGGCCGGTTATCGCGGCTACCTGAATCACAAGATGCTCGAGCTGATGGCGCCGGATTTCCTGGAGCGCGAGGTGTTCTGCTGCGGCCCGACGCCGTACATGAACGCGGTCAAGCGTCTGCTGGAAACCGCTGGCTTCGACATGAAGCGTTATCACGAGGAATCCTTCGGCGCCACGCCACCGGAAGCCCGCGCCGACGCCGTGGAACAGGCCGAACAGGCGGCCGACGCGCCGGAAGTCGATGCTGCGGACCTGCACTTGGTGGAATTCACCTCTTCGGGCAAGAGCATCCGCGTGGGGCCGGGCGAAACCGTACACGCCGCCGCTGCCAAACTCGGCATGATGATCCCCAAGGCCTGCGGCATGGGTATCTGCGGCACTTGCAAGGTGCTGAAGCTGGGCGGGGAAGTGGAGATGGAGCACAACGGCGGGATCACTGAAGACGACGAGGCCGAGGGTTACATCCTGTCGTGCTGCAGCGTGCCGAAGGGGGATGTGCGGATCGATTTCTGACCTGCCCATCCGCGTAGTGGTGAGCACCTCCTGTGAGATCAAGACCTGTAGGAGCAAGCTGTGGGAGCAAGCTGTGGGAGCAAAGCTTGCTCGCGATGCAGACGACTCGGTCCATGGGAGACCGCGTCGCTTTCATCGCGGGCAAGCCTTGCTCCCACAGGCTTTGCTCCCACAGTGAGCCCCTTTCACCACGGGGGCATGACAGGCCGGGGGACGGTTTTCCTAACCCGCCATCACTTCCCGAATATCCGCCGCCAATTCCCTTACCCGCGCCTCTTGCGTATCCCACGAGCACATGAAGCGTGCGCCGCCCTTGCCGATGAAGGTGTAGAAGCGCCAGCCCTTGGCGGTCAGCGCGGCGATGGCCGGTTCCGACAGTTGCAGGAACACGCCGTTGGCCTGGACCGGGAACATCAGTTCCACGCCAGGAATGTCGCTGACCAACTCTGCCAGCAATTGCGCGCAGTGGTTGGCGTGGCGGGCGTGCTTGAGCCAGGCGTCGTTCTGCAACAAGCCGACCCAGGGCGCGGACAGGAAACGCATTTTCGACGCCAGTTGCCCGGCCTGTTTGCAGCGGTAGTCGAAGTCTACGGCCAGGTCATGGTTGAAGAACAAAATCGCTTCGCCCACCGCCATGCCGTTTTTCGTACCGCCAAAGCACAACACGTCCACACCGGCCTTCCAGGTCAGGTCGGCCGGTGAGCAGCCGAGGAAGGCGCAGGCGTTGGAAAAGCGTGCGCCGTCCATGTGCAGGTTCAGCCCCAGTTCCTTGCAGGTGACGCTGATGGCGCGGATTTCATCCGGGGTGTAGACGCTGCCGACTTCCGTGGCCTGGGTCAGGGTCACGACCCGAGGCTTGGGGTAGTGGATGTCCTGACGCTTGAGGGCGATCTCACGGATCGACTCGGGGGTCAGCTTGCCGTTTTCGGTGCGTGCCACCAGCAGCTTGGAACCGTTGGAGAAGAACTCCGGTGCGCCGCATTCGTCGGTTTCGACGTGGGCGGTTTCCGAGCAGATCACGCTGTGGTAACTCTGGCACAGCGAGGACAGGGCCAGGGAGTTGGCCGCAGTACCGTTGAACGCGAAGAACACTTCGCAGTCGGTTTCGAACAAGGCCCGGAAATCGTCCGCCGCGCGGTGGGTCCACTCGTCGTCGCCGTAGGCGCGTTGGTGACCCTGGTTGGCTTCTTCCATGGCCGCCCAGGCTTCGGGGCAAATGCCGGAATAGTTGTCGCTGGCAAACTGTTGACTCTTGTCGGTCATGGCCTTGCTCCTTGAATAGAGAGTCCTGGGTAAAGAGATCCCTGGCGGAATGCCCGGGTGGGGCGTTCCCTGGTTCGGCGTGTTTGGGTCCACAGCGCCGTGGTCGATCATGGTTCGGCGTGCTTGAGTCCGTCGCGCCGTGGTCGATCATGGCTCGGCGTGCTTGAGTCCGTCGCGCCGTGGTCGATCATGGCTCGGCGTGCTTGAGTCCGTCGCACCGTGGTCGATACTGGTGCGCACTTTACCCAAGATTAGCGGGGGAACACACCGGATGTTTCTGTCAGAAAATCACAAAGTCATCGGGCCGCTGCACGCATGAGTCGGCGCGACGGTGCCCTGGACCTGCTCAAATGGCTGGCATTGTTGTCGATGGTGCTCGATCACCTGCGATATGTCGGTTTTTCCGTCGATTGGCTGTACGTGCCAGGACGCCTGGCATTCCCGTGGTTCTGCCTGGCGATGGCGGCGAACCTGGCGCGCGACGGTGCCAGCACCGCTCCATGGCGTTACCTGGGCTGGTTGTTGTTATTCAGCGCCGTCAGCGAAATCCCCTACCGCTTGTTCATTCCTGGCCCTTCCACGCTGAACGTCATGCCGACGCTGGTGCTCGGGCTGGTTGTGGCGCGCTGTTGGCAGACACCCACCCTGGAGGCGCGATGCCTGGCGGTGACGGCGTTGCTGCTGGCGGCGCTGTTTTCGTCGCAGCTGATGTTCGGTTTCTTTGGTGTGTTGCTGCCGTTGGCGATGTTGCTGGTATTCAAGCGTCCTTTGTATATGGCCTTGTTGCCGGGGCTGGTCTGCGTGGCGGCCAATCAATGGCGGGTGTTGTATGGCGCGGCGTGGCTGGGGGATGGGGTGGCGCTTTGGGGGTTGGTGGCCTGCCTGATCGCGCCATGGCTTGGGTGGGTGCTTTTGCGACACGCGGGTCGTTTTCATCCACCGGCGATGCGGCGTTGGGCCTATGGCCTCTATCCGGCGCATTTCCTGGTCTTGCTCGCGGTTCGCCAGATCGCTGCATAGCCCTGTGGGAGCAGCCTTTTGGGAGCAATGCCAGTGGGAACAATGCCTGTGGGAGCAAGGCTTGCCCGCGATGAAAGCGACGCGGTCTTCCATGGACCGAGGCGCCTGGATCGCGAGCAAGCTTTGCTCCCACAGTGCTATCGCGCAGCCCTTGCTCCCCGACTCTTTGAGCGCATGTCGTAAACGCACCTTTGCGTGGCGTCCATAGGCATTTGACATGCCTGCGCCAGCCATACCATCGCATCCAAAGGGCACGACCGAATGGTCCGTGCCTCACCGAGACGAAAGGCGCACTGCCGCCGCTGGGAGAGACGCGATGTTCAGCAAACAAGATCAAATTCAAGGCTACGATGATGCGCTGCTGGCGGCGATGAACGCCGAAGAGCAACGCCAGGAAGATCACATCGAGCTGATCGCGTCGGAGAACTACACCAGCAAGCGCGTGATGGAGGCCCAGGGCAGCGGCCTGACCAACAAGTACGCCGAAGGTTATCCAGGCAAGCGCTACTACGGTGGCTGCGAGCACGTCGACAAAGTCGAAGCCCTGGCCATCGAGCGCGCCAAGCAGTTGTTCGGTGCCGATTACGCCAACGTCCAGCCGCACTCCGGGTCTTCGGCCAACAGCGCCGTGTACCTGGCCCTGCTGCAGGCCGGCGACACCATTCTGGGCATGAGCCTGGCCCACGGCGGTCACCTGACCCACGGTGCCAAAGTGTCGTCCTCGGGCAAGCTCTACAACGCGGTGCAATACGGCATCGACACCACCACCGGCCTGATCGACTACGACGAAGTCGAGCGCCTGGCGGTCGAGCACAAGCCGAAAATGATCGTCGCCGGTTTCTCCGCTTACTCCAAGACCCTGGATTTCCCACGTTTCCGCCAGATCGCCGACAAGGTCGGTGCCCTGCTGTTCGTCGACATGGCCCACGTGGCTGGCCTGGTTGCCGCCGGTCTGTACCCGAACCCGCTGCCTTACGCCGACGTGGTCACCACCACCACCCACAAGACCCTGCGCGGTCCCCGTGGCGGCCTGATCCTGGCCAAGGCCAACGAAGAAATCGAGAAGAAGCTCAACGCCGCGGTATTCCCGGGTGCCCAGGGCGGCCCGCTGATGCATGTGATCGCCGGCAAGGCGGTGTGCTTCAAGGAAGCGGCGGAGCCTGGCTTCAAGGCTTATCAGCAGCAAGTGATCGATAACGCCCAGGCCATGGCTGGCGTGTTCATCAAGCGCGGCTACGATGTAGTGTCCGGTGGCACCGATAACCACCTGTTCCTGGTCAGCCTGATCCGTCAGGGCCTGACCGGCAAGGATGCCGATGCTGCCCTGGGCCGCGCCCACATCACCGTCAACAAGAACGCCGTGCCGAACGACCCGCAATCGCCATTCGTGACTTCGGGCCTGCGCATCGGTACTCCGGCGGTGACCACCCGTGGCTTCAAGGTTACCCAGTGCGTCACGCTGGCCGGCTGGATCTGCGACATTCTCGATAACCTCGGCGATGCCGATGTCGAGGCCAATGTCGCCCAGCAAGTGGCGGCCCTGTGCGCGGACTTCCCGGTTTATCGCTGAGTCGGTTTTGGAGTAATGACTATGCAACGCTATTCGGGCTTCGGCCTCTTCAAACACTCACTCAGCCATCACGAAAACTGGCAGCGGATGTGGCGCACGCCGACCCCGAAAAAGGTCTACGACGTGGTCATCGTCGGCGGTGGCGGGCATGGTCTGGCGACCGCCTACTACCTGGCCAAGGAACACGGCATCACCAACGTGGCGGTGGTCGAGAAGGGCTGGTTGGGCGGCGGTAACACCGCGCGCAACACCACCATCGTGCGCTCCAACTACTTGTGGGACGAATCGGCCCACCTGTACGAACACGCGATGAAACTCTGGGAAGGCCTGTCCCAGGACCTGAACTACAACGTGATGTTCTCCCAGCGTGGCGTCTACAACCTGTGCCACACCCTGCAGGACATCCGTGATTCCGAGCGTCGCGTCAGTGCCAACCGCCTCAACGGCGTGGACGGCGAGCTGCTCAACGCCAAGCAAGTGGCCGACGAGATCCCGTACCTGGATTGCTCGAAAAACACCCGCTACCCGGTGATGGGCGCCACCGTCCAGCGTCGCGGCGGCGTGGCCCGTCACGATGCCGTGGCTTGGGGCTTTGCCCGGGCGGCGGACGCCTTGGGCGTGGACCTGATCCAGCAGACCGAAGTGATCGGTTTTCGCAAGGAAAACGGCGTGTGCATCGGCGTGGAAACCAATAAAGGTTTCATCGGCGCCAAGCGCGTCGGCGTGGTGACTGCCGGTAACTCCGGGCACATGGCCAAGCTCGCGGGCTTCCGCCTGCCGATCGAATCCCACCCGCTGCAAGCGTTGGTGTCCGAGCCGATCAAGCCGATCATCGACAGCGTGATCATGTCCAACGCCGTACACGGCTACATCAGCCAGTCCGACAAGGGCGACCTGGTGATCGGTGCCGGTATCGACGGCTACAACGGCTACGGCCAGCGTGGCTCGTACCCGGTGATCGAACACACGGTCCAGGCCATCGTCGAGATGTTCCCGGTGTTGTCCCGCGTACGCATGAACCGCCAGTGGGGCGGCATCGTCGACACCACGCCGGACGCCTGCCCGATCATCTCCAAGACCCCGGTGCCGAACATGTTCTTCAACTGCGGTTGGGGCACCGGCGGCTTCAAGGCCACCCCGGGCTCGGGCAACGTCTTCGCTGCCAGCCTGGCCAAGGGTGAAATGCACCCACTGGCCGCGCCGTTTTCCATCGACCGTTTCCACAACGGCGCACTGATCGACGAACACGGCGCTGCTGCCGTCGCCCACTAACAGGAGAAATCCCTATGTTGCACATCTTCTGTCCTCACTGCGGCGAACTGCGCTCCGAAGAGGAATTCCATGCATCCGGTCAGGCGCACATCCCGCGCCCGCTGGATCCGAACGCCTGCACCGACGCAGAGTGGGGCGACTACATGTTCTTCCGTGACAACCCACGCGGGTTGCACCATGAACTGTGGGACCACGTCGCCGGTTGCCGTCAGTATTTCAACGTGACCCGTGACACCGTGACCTACGAGATTCTCGAAACCTACAAGATCGGCCAAAAGCCGCAGTTCACCGACAAGGCTGACAGTCCGAAAGCGGCTGCACAGGCTCTGGGAGAGAAGGTATGAGCCAGATCAATCGCCTGTCCAACGGCGGACGGATCGACCGCAACAAAGCGCTGAGCTTCACCTTCAACGGCCAGACCTACAAAGGCTTCGAGGGCGATTCCCTGGCCGCTGCGCTGTTGGCCAACGGTGTCGACATCATCGGCCGCAGCTTCAAGTATTCGCGGCCGCGCGGCATCTTCGCCGCCGGTGCCGAAGAGCCGAACGCGGTGCTGCAGATCGGTGCCACCGAAGCCACGCAAATCCCTAACGTGCGTGCCACCCAACAGGCGCTGTACCAAGGCCTGGTCGCCACCAGCACCAACGGCTGGCCGAACGTCAACAACGACATGATGGGGATTCTCGGCAAGGTCGGCGGCAAGCTGATGCCGCCGGGCTTCTACTACAAAACCTTCATGTACCCGCAATCGTTCTGGATGACCTACGAGAAGTACATCCGCAAGGCCGCAGGGCTGGGTCGCTCGCCGACCGAGAACGATCCGGACACCTACGACTACATGAACCGTCACTGCGACGTGCTGATCGTCGGTGCTGGCCCTGCAGGCCTGGCCGCCGCGTTGGCCGCCGCTCGCAGTGGTGCGCGCGTCATCCTGGCCGATGAGCAGGAAGAGTTCGGCGGCAGCCTGCTCGACTCCCGCGAAAGCCTGGACGGCAAGCCGGCGACCGAATGGGTGGCCGCTGTTGTCGCTGAACTCAAGTCGATGCCGGACGTGGTACTGCTTCCACGCGCCACGGTGAACGGTTACCACGACCATAACTTCCTGACCATCCACGAGCGCCTCACCGATCACCTCGGCGACCGCGCACCGATCGGCCAGGTTCGCCAGCGCATCAACCGCGTTCGCGCCAAGCGCGTGGTGCTGGCGACCGGTGCCTGCGAGCGTCCACTGGTCTATGGCAACAACGACGTGCCGGGCAACATGCTGGCCGGCGCGGTGTCCACCTACGTGCGTCGCTACGGCGTGGCACCGGGCAAGAAACTGGTGCTGAGCACCAACAACGACCACGCCTATCGCGTGGCCCTGGACTGGTTCGACGCCGGCCTGCAAGTGGTGGCCGTGGCCGACGCCCGCAGCAACCCGCGTGGTGCGCTGGTGGAAGAAGCCCGCGCCAAGGGCATCCGCATCCTCACCGGCAGCGCCGTGGTCGAAGCCCGTGGCAGCAAGCGCGTCACCGGGGCACGTGTTGCCGCGATCGACGTTCGCGCTCACAAAGTCACTAGCCCCGGCGAATGGCTGGACTGCGACCTGGTGGCCAGCTCCGGCGGCTACAGCCCGGTGGTCCACCTGGCATCGCACCTGGGCGGCAAGCCGATCTGGCGTGAAGACATCCTCGGTTTCGTACCGGGCGAAGCACCGCAAAAGCGTGTGTGCGTTGGCGGTGTGAACGGCGTCTACAGTCTCGGCGACAGCTTGGCCGACGGTTTTGAAGGCGGCGTGCGCGCGGCCAGCGAAGCCGGCTTCAAAACGGTGGAGGGCGTGTTGCCCAAAGCCCTGAGCCGTCACGAAGAACCAACCCTGGCGCTGTTCCAGGTGCCTCACGAAAAATCCACTGCACGGGCGCCGAAGCAATTCGTCGACCTGCAGAACGACGTCACTGCCGCCGCCATCGAACTCGCTACCCGCGAAGGCTTCGAGTCGGTGGAACACGTCAAGCGCTACACCGCACTGGGCTTCGGTACCGACCAGGGCAAACTGGGCAACGTCAACGGCCTGGCCATCGCGGCCCGTTCGCTGAACGTGAGCATCCCGCAGATGGGCACCACCATGTTCCGTCCTAACTACACGCCGGTGACTTTCGGCGCGGTGGCTGGCCGGCACTGCGGGCACATCTTCGAACCGGTGCGCTTCACCGCGCTGCATGCATGGCATGTGAAAAACGGTGCCGAGTTCGAAGACGTCGGCCAGTGGAAGCGTCCTTGGTACTTCCCGAAGAACGGCGAAGACATGCATGCCGCGGTCAAGCGCGAATGCAAGGCCGTGCGTGACAGCGTTGGCCTGCTCGACGCCTCGACCCTGGGCAAGATCGACATCCAGGGCCCGGATGCCCGCGAGTTCCTCAACCGCGTGTACACCAACGCCTGGACCAAGCTCGACGTGGGCAAGGCCCGCTACGGCCTGATGTGCAAGGAAGACGGCATGGTCTTCGACGACGGCGTAACGGCCTGTCTGGCGGACAACCACTTCCTGATGACCACCACCACGGGCGGCGCGGCACGCGTGCTGCAATGGCTGGAAATCTATCACCAGACCGAATGGCCGGACCTGAAGGTGTACTTCACCTCGGTCACCGACCACTGGGCAACCATGACCCTGTCGGGTCCCAACAGCCGCAAGCTGTTGAGCGATGTCACCGACATCGACCTGGACAAGGACGCGTTCCCGTTCATGACCTGGAAGGAAGGCCTGGTGGGCGGCGTGCCGGCGCGGGTGTTCCGGATCTCGTTTACCGGTGAACTGTCGTACGAAATCAACGTGCAGGCCGACTACGCCATGGGCGTGCTCGAGCAGATCGCCGAGGCCGGGAAGAAGTACAACCTGACCCCGTATGGCACCGAGACCATGCACGTATTGCGGGCCGAGAAGGGCTTCATCATTGTCGGTCAGGACACGGACAGCTCGATGACGCCGGATGACTTGAACATGGGCTGGTGCGTCGGCCGGACCAAACCGTTCTCGTGGATCGGCTGGCGTGGCATGAATCGCGAAGATTGCGTGCGTGAAGACCGCAAGCAACTGGTGGGCCTCAAGCCGATCGACCCGAATGTCTGGCTGCCGGAAGGTGCGCAACTGGTGTTCAACACCAAGCAGGCGATCCCGATGACCATGGTCGGTCACGTGACCTCCAGCTACGCCCACAACTCGTTGGGTTATTCATTTGCCATGGGTGTGGTCAAGGGCGGCCTCAAGCGGATGGGCGAGCGAGTGTTTGCGCCATTGGCCGACGGCAGCGTGATCGAGGCAGAGATTGTTTCTTCGGTGTTCTTCGATCCGAAGGGGGATCGGCAGAACATTTAAACCTTAAGCCCTGTGGTGGGGGCATGTGGGAGCAAAGCTTGCTCGCGATGCAGGCGACACGGTAACCATCAGACCGCGTCATCGTTCATCGCGGGCAAGCCATGCTCCCACAGCCCCACGCATCGGCAGGTCAAAGCAGAATTCAAGACAGGTGCTCCATATGACCGCAGTCAACGTGTACCAACAACGCCCAACCACCGGGGCCAAGGCCGAGTCGTCGCTGCACCATGCCGACCTCGCCAGCCTGGTGGGCAAGGGTCGCAAGAACGCCGGCGTGACCGTGCGCGAGAAAAAACTCCTGGGTCACCTGACTATTCGTGGCGACGGCCACGACCCGGCGTTCGCCGCCGGCGTGCACAAGGCCCTGGGCCTGGAATTGCCAGGCGCCCTGGCCGTCATCGTCAAGGGTGAAACCAGCCTGCAATGGCTCGGCCCGGATGAATGGCTGCTGGTGGTGCCCACTGGCGAAGAGTTCGCCGCCGAGCAGAAACTGCGTGACGCCCTCGGCGACCTGCACATCCAGATCGTCAACGTCAGCGGCGGCCAGCAGATCCTCGAGCTGTCCGGCCCGAACGTGCGCGACGTGCTGATGAAATCCACCAGCTACGATGTACACCCAAGCAACTTCCCGGTGGGCAAGGCCGTGGGTACGGTGTTCGCCAAGTCGCAACTGGTGATCCGCCACACCGGCGAAGACACCTGGGAACTGGTGATCCGCCGCAGCTTCTCCGATTACTGGTGGCTGTGGTTGCAGGATGCCGCGTCGGAGTATGGGTTGAGCGTGCAGGCCTGAAGCACTGCAATCTTTGTGGGAGCGAAACTGTGGGAGCAAAGCTTGCTCGCGATACAGGCGCTTGAGTTCCAGATAGACCGCGTTGTTTTTATCGCGAGCAAGCTTTGCTCCCACAGATAAATCCTCCGCCACAGGTTCTGTGTGTGGCGGAGGGTTATCCATAACGAACAGGAGTCACCGCAATGAGCCGCGCCCCAGACACATGGATCTTGACTGCCGACTGCCCCAGCGTGCTCGGCACGGTGGACGCGGTGACCCGCTTTCTGTTCGAGCAGGGCTGCTATGTCACCGAGCACCATTCCTTCGACGACCGGCTCTCGGCGCGTTTCTTCATTCGCGTGGAGTTTCGCCAGCCCGACGGTTTTGACGAGCAGGCCTTTCGCGCCGGCCTGGCCGAGCGTGCGCAAGCCTTCGGCATGGTCTTCGAACTGACGCCGCCCAACTACCGGCCCAAAGTGGTGATCATGGTCTCCAAGGCCGATCACTGCCTCAACGATTTGCTCTACCGCCAGCGCATCGGCCAGTTGTCCATGGACGTGGTAGCCGTGGTCTCCAACCATCCCGACCTCAAGCCGTTGGCCGACTGGCACCAGATTCCCTACTACCATTTCCCCCTGGACCCGAACGACAAGCCGGCCCAGGAGCGACAGGTGTGGCAGGTGATCGAAGACACCGGTGCCGAGCTGGTGATCCTTGCCCGCTACATGCAAGTGCTGTCGCCGGAGTTGTGCCGCAAGCTCGACGGCAAGGCGATCAACATCCATCACTCGCTGCTGCCGGGCTTCAAGGGCGCCAAGCCGTATCACCAGGCCTACAACAAAGGCGTGAAACTGGTGGGCGCCACGGCGCACTACATCAACAACGACCTGGACGAGGGCCCGATCATCGCCCAGGGCGTGGAAGTGGTGGACCACAGTCACTATCCCGAAGACCTGATCGCCAAGGGCCGGGACATCGAAGGGCTGACCCTGGCCAGGGCCGTGGGGTATCACATCGAAAGAAGGGTGTTCTTGAACGCCAATCGCACGGTCGTTCTTTAGAACGACATCGCGAGCAAGCTCGCTCCCACAGGGAGTACGCGATCAACTGTGGGAGCGAGCTTGCTCGCGATGAGGCCCTTCAGACAACAAAGAAACAAGACACAAGCACTACCCGAGCAATCAACGCGCTGCCTGCCTGGGCAACGCAGTTCCACAAAAACAACAGCGAGGTGAAAGCATGTCTGGTAATCGTGGTGTCGTGTATCTCGGCAACGGCAAGGTCGAAGTACAGAAAATCGACTATCCAAAAATGCAGGACCCGCGCGGCAGGAAGATTGAGCACGGTGTCATCCTGCGCGTGGTCTCCACCAACATCTGCGGCTCCGACCAGCACATGGTCCGCGGTCGTACCACTGCCCAGACCGGCCTGGTCCTGGGGCACGAGATCACCGGTGAAGTGATCGAAAAGGGCAGCGACGTCGAGAACCTGAAAATCGGTGACCTGGTGTCGGTGCCGTTCAACGTCGCTTGCGGGCGCTGCCGTTCCTGCAAGGAGCAACACACTGGCGTCTGCCTGACCGTCAACCCGGCCCGTGCCGGCGGTGCCTACGGTTATGTGGACATGGGCGACTGGACCGGCGGCCAAGCTGAATACGTGCTGGTGCCATACGCCGACTTCAACCTGCTGAAACTGCCGGACCGCGACAAGGCCATGGAGAAAATCCGCGACCTGACCTGCCTGTCCGACATTCTGCCGACCGGCTACCACGGCGCCGTCACCGCCGGTGTTGGCCCTGGCAGCACGGTCTACATCGCTGGTGCCGGCCCGGTTGGCCTGGCGGCCGCCGCTTCCGCGCGCCTGTTGGGCGCGGCGGTGGTGATCATCGGCGACGTCAACCCGGTTCGCCTGGCTCACGCCAAGGCCCAGGGTTTCGAAATTGCCGACCTCTCCACCGACACCCCGTTGCACGAACAGATCGCCGCGCTGCTGGGCGAGCCTGAAGTCGACTGTGCCGTCGATGCGGTAGGCTTCGAAGCCCGCGGCCATGGCCATGACGGCGTCAAGCACGAAGCCCCGGCCACCGTGCTCAACTCGTTGATGGGCGTGGTCCGCGTCGCCGGCAAGATCGGCATCCCCGGCCTCTACGTCACCGAAGACCCGGGCGCCGTCGATGCGGCGGCCAAAATGGGCAGCCTGAGCATCCGCTTCGGCCTGGGCTGGGCCAAATCCCACAGCTTCCACACCGGCCAGACCCCGGTGATGAAGTACAACCGCCAACTGATGCAGGCGATCATGTGGGACCGCATCAACATTGCTGAAATCGTTGGCGTGCAGGTGATCAGCCTGGATGACGCGCCGAAGGGTTATGGCGAGTTCGATGCGGGCGTGCCGAAGAAGTTTGTGATTGATCCGCATAAGTTGTTCAGTGCGGCGTAAGGTTGGAAGCAAGACGGGAGAAGGGCGACAGTGATGTCGCCCTTTTTTTCTGGATTTTTTTTCAGTAGTTGTAAGGGTAGGGCAGAGCACGGCTTGTGACTCGTCGGCGTGGATCGACTCTTGAACGAAGCAACTACAGATAAATATTATGATTCTGTTTTGCTCGGCAAAATAAAGCTTAAGTTTGATTGCGTATATGTCGTGAGTGCTGCATTGTCCACTCGTAAGTAGGGGGCTCACCTGGAGAGGTAAAAAAGAATGATGTTTTTTGGAAGGCCTCGTTAGTCATTTGCTTGATTCCCACTTGATACCTGTGCAGATTGGCCTTGTAAGCAGCTCTAGCTTCTAGCGTTGTTTGAATGAGTTGGCGGAGTTCTTCTATTTTGGATCTAAAGTTGGTAGGGTTGTTTAATTGTTTGGCTAGGAATTTTTCGTTTTGGATTATCTGGCTGTTGGCTTTCCATAGTTTTAATTCGATTGTGTCAACGCGTAAAATTTCATGCTCCGGGCCTATGGGTAGTATTAGAAACTCCTCTGTAGGGGATGCGAGTATGTCTTTTATATCGGGCGATGCCGGAAGTGTTATGCCGTAAACGCCTGTGGTTGAGACCGAACTTTGAGTGCCTATGGTTGTGGTTGAATTCCAGCGTTGAATGTCTATGGTCGTAGCTGGGGGCGGTCTTCTTATAATTCTTAGGCGTCTCAATACAGGCTTTAAAAAATTTGGTATATGTCCTGTCGGATCGCTTCGATTCACCGGGTCCCCAGCACAGTATCCATACCCATTCAATCCACCCTTTCCAAATGGACTCAAATTGTCCGGGCTGTTGAATCTCATCAACACTGGGTTAAACGCCCGATAACCATTCCCCAATAAATAGTGCCCGGTCACCGGGTCCGGCCGTTCGCCGTTGAAGCCGAGCAGGCTGAGCAAGCCGCTTTGCGCAGCGTGATGACCGTAGGGGGTGTAGGCGAGGGGATGAGGTTGCGTGGCATCGAGCGCATGCAATACCGAGCGTTGCTGATCGGTGCCCAGCAAGGTGGTTTCGACGACGCCATCCTGGCGCTGTTGTTGGGCCAGGAGCTGGTCGTCCTGCTGGAAAATCGATCGTTGTACCGAGCCCTGGATTTCGCTGGTCAGACGCTCCTTCAGGTAGAAGCGCTGGGTGCGGGCCTGGGCCGATGGCGTGGAATCGGCCAGGCGATCCAGTGGGTCGTAGCGGTAACGGCAGAGCAAGGTTTCATCTGTGGAGGACATGGGCTTTGCTCTGTGAGAAATACAGATAGCACTATCATGTTCAGGCAGAAGGCCGGTTGTCTAGCTAGCAGAAATGTTAGGTGCGGCTGCGTGGTCTATCTCCAACGATAGACCTAATTACTTATCGGCTTGGTTCTCTTATTGAGCTGGCTTCTTGCGCAATTTTTTGATGCACATTGGCATTGGCATTGGCATTGGCATTGTTTTGGATGGAGGCGGTGGACGAGTGCTTTTTATATGCTGCACTTGGTTGAACAGGTGGTTTTTTTTTCTGCGATATTCCCAGAATAGTTAAAAGGTTTCCTTTTATCTTCGGCCACAGCGGGCCGGCTTGTCGCGCGGTGCGTAGGGCGATGACACCGCGGGCAGCGGCTCCTCCCACTAACGCAGCCGTGCCTGCGGCCGAAACATAGGCTCCCATCGGCCTGTCTGCCAGCTGCATGATTGCTCCGACAGCACTAGCTATGGACCCAGACAGACTGATACGGGTAGCCCCCAGCGCAGCTCCCGCCACTTTAGGCCCTAGAATCATCCCCGCAGGAACAATGGTGTGCAGTGCAACAATTAAACCGCGTTGTACGGCAGTCAATATTGATATGGCGAACTCGCCCGTTGGGTCTGCGTGGTTAATAGGGTCTCCCAAAGCATAGGCGTAAGCGTTTACTCCACCTTTATTAAATGGGCTGCGCCTGTCCGGGCTATTGAACCGCATCAACACCGGATTGAACGCTCGATAACCATTGCCCAACAAATAATGCCTGGTCACTGGGTCCGGCCGTTCGCCGTTGAAGCCCAGCAGGCTGAGCAAGTCGTTTTCCGCAGAGCGGTGGCCGTAGGGGGTGTAAGCGAGAGGATGAGGCTGTGTGGCATCGAGCGCATGCAATACCGAGCGTTGCAGGTCGGTGGTGAGCAAGGTGGTTTCGACAGCGTCATTCTGGCGCTGCTGTTGCGCCAGGAGTTGCTCGTCCTGCTGGAAAATCGATCGTTGTACCGAACCCTGGATTTCGCTGATCAGGCGCTCCTTCAGATAGAAACGCTGGGTGCGGGCCTGGGCCGATGGTGTGCAATCGGCCAAGCGATCCAGTGGGTCGTAATGGTAGCGGCAGAGCAGCGTTTTGCGGTTCGCCGACATGGGGTCGTTCTCTGGAATGGAAGTCGCTTTATTCCGGCGTCACTCTCGTGGCCTGCATGCCTTTGTCGCTCTTCTCGATTTCAAAGAAGACCGTTTGCTTCTGTTTCAATGTTCTATAACCCTCGCCGGCTATCGCCGAGTAATGAACGAACAAGTCCTCGCCTCCTTTGCCGCAGGTAATGAAGCCATAGCCCTTTGCATCGTTAAACCATTTAACGGTTCCTTTGATTCGGTCGTTCATTTTTATTATTCCTGTTTGCCCGAATGATGAAAGGCACAGGGACTGTGGTTTGCCCATAGCCTTGTTTTTTCGTTGTCACGGCTGCAGCTTAGGGACCGTATGAACAGCTGCCTACTGTCAACGTTGACAGTAGGCAAGACCGAGAGGGAATAAGGGCTTGCGCGTTGATAGTCGGATGACTGCCGCCGCGGTCAGGCCATGGCGTGTGCCTGCAAGCGTCGGCCAATCACATCCAGCACATCGCAGCCGTCGCGCAACGGAATCGCCAGGAGCAGGGCGAAGTCGTGGAGGACGACGGCGTCGGAACTGAGCTCTTCGCGAAAGGCGATGTTTTCCAACAGTTGGGTCACGGCACGGATGCGGTAGGCGGCGGTTTCGTGGAGGACGTCGAGGGGGGCTTGGGTGTCGATGAGCAGGGCAGCGGGGGAGCAGTCGACTCCGGTGAGGGGCATGTATCGGTTCATGGCTAGAGCCTTTATTGATTAATAAAATTTGGACTTCAGGCCGTAGTGTTTCGAGTCGCCAAACCCGAGTCGCCATGTGGACGACGGGACGAACTATAGGCATCGCCGATTGGCTGGAGCAAGGCTCGCTGTTGCGAGGGATTTCCCAAGTAGTTGTAAGATTTTTAGTCGTGAGTATTCACGTATGTACACCGCCCCATTGTGGCGAGGGAGCTTGCTCCCGCTCGAGTGCGAAGCGCTCGCCGTTGGTATCCGAGAAGCGGGGGCCGCTTCGCAGCCCAGCGGGAGCAAGCTCCCTCGCCACGGTTACTGCCGGGCCGTTGCGGTCTCGACCCGTTCGCAGAATTCAGGGTAGAACCCTTTGGCGCTAGGGCCTTGGCAATAGGTTTGCGCCTGGGCCAGGGCGTCGGCGCTGAAACTCAGGCTGCGAGGCATGCCGGCAAAGGTTTCGTAGCCGCCTTGTTGGGTCTTGATGGCGTCAAACCCCCGCATGTCGTAGACCAGTTCCACGTCATCATCGGCAAGGATCCGCGCCTTGACCGTCACTTGCGTGTACTGCTTGCCCCCTGGCGCACCATTGAGCGCCGCCAGGCCGTGGCCGACAACCCGCAGCATATGCGGAACCCAGGGCTCGCAGTCATCCGCGCAAGTGCCAGGACGGTAGCGCACGGTCAGCGTGTGTTGGTCGCCGGTCACCTCGGTCAGGGTCGGGTCGGAGCGCTTGATGCGGTGCTCGATGGTCATCCAGGTCTTTTGTTCTTCGCTGGTGCCATCGGCCAGTTCTGGATTCAGCGGGCCGCGCTGGCATTCGTTGACGCCCAGGACGATGAGCATGCCGGTCAGGATGACCGCGAGGGTGGCGCCGCCGATTTTTACGTTCATGGACACACTCTGCTGGAGGAAACCGCACTGTACGGTAAATGGTGCAGGCGATGGCAGAGTGCTTAGAGTGGTTGTACTGGAACAGTGACGCGGTTGCCATTACCGATCAATAAATCAAGTTGAAATAGTCGCCGTCCATCAACCTGCACATTCGGGTATCCGCGCTTTCGCAGCGATTGCTCACCCACTTTGAAAAGGCCGGTTCCAGGATTTGTTGCTCTTCCAACTTCAGATTGATTGCCCCGTACCTGCACGTGATGGTCGCTCGGGTGGCCGCATGCTCGTCGTCATCTCTATGGATAACGTACTCGGCCCCTTCGAATTGCAACGATACCGGGTCGACCACGTCCACCAGGCTTTCGCTTTCCCATTCGTGCTCGTCCTGTACATCGACGAAGAAAATATCTTCCACCGATTCGATGTTTCTATGGATGTCAGTGACGGCGGGGCAGGTTATTTCACCGGCATGGACGGGGCCGATAATCAGCAAAAGCAAGATCGCGCCTCCAGCCAGTATTTTTTTCATGTGCCAGGCTCCAGGGCTCAGTTCGACGATTCACGGCTTGGTCGGGCGGGCTACTGTCTATGTTGGCAATCATTTATGTCAATTTAGAACTGTATAGGGATATTTGGTAACTTTTGGCTATATAAAAAGTGCAGGTTTCGTTAAATTCAGACGCTTCTGACGGCCTATGAAGAATTTTCTGTAATGGCTATCGGCCACCCATGTAATACGTTTAGGAACAATCATCGTCCGTACCAGTCCAACGCACGCTTTACGCCGCTCTTTATGGGCGGCTTTTTCATGCTCAAGAGGATGTCCCGGATGAAGGTTTCACGAGGTTTTGCACTGTCTTGGTTGTTGATACTGGCCGCCAGCCCGGCCTTCGCGCAGTTCAGCCTCAGCGATGCCGCCAATGTGGTGTCGGCCATGCAGGGCAGCTCGGGTGAGGAAGAGGGCGCCGTAGCCGCCGCGCCGAAAGCGGCCGGGTTGCTCAACACCCTGGGATCGGAACTCAAGATCACGCCGGAACAAGCCATCGGCGGCGCCGGTGCGATGCTGGGGCTGGCGAAGAATCGGCTCAGCGAGCCGCAGTTTTCCGAGTTGAGCAAGAGTGTGCCGGGCCTGGATCAGATCGCCGGAAACAGCGCCATCGGCGGGCTCAATGGCCTGGGCGGTTTGCTCGGTGGCGGGTCGGACAAAAATGCCTTGCTCGACGGCCTGCTGGGTAACGTCAAGGACACCGGTGACCTGAACAATGCCTTCAGCGCGCTGGGCATGGACAGCGGCATGATCGGCCAGTTTGCCCCGATTATTCTGCAGTACCTTGGTCAACAGGGGGTTGCCGGTTCGTTGTTGCAGAACCTGGGCGGTATTTGGGGGAGCGGCGCGGGGGTGTGATGAGGGTGGCGACATCTAAAATCCGCCACGGGGTATCAGAATTTCAAGCTGAAGTAGTCGGTGTTCATCCGTCTACATGTGTTGGTGTCCCGGCTGGCGCAACGGTTGGCCGCTGAGGGCAAAGACGTCGGCTGATAATCCAGCGTGAGATTGTTCTCGCCGTAATTGCAAGTGATGGTCACTCTCCTCTGTGTCAATTCATCTTCGTCGGGTTCATGGATCGCGAACTCGGCGTCGTTGAGTTGCTGTACCGCTGGGTTGGCCTCCTGTTCCAGGTCCTGACCCTGCCATTGGCGGTCATCCTGGATTTCTACTGTTTCAGTGGTGCCATGGATCTGTATCGCAGCCGGACAAGTGACTTCTCCGGCATGAACATGGCCGATGATCAGCAGGCACATTCCAGCGCCGCCGTCAGTTATAAAGTTTCGCATTGGGTTGTCTCCACAATGTGTCCCGGCGACATGTTTGCGGCTGTGGCTGGCGAGGGATACTGTCAGAGTTGACAGTTTTTTATGTTGATTTGGAATTAAAATTTGCTGTTTTTACTCGTGGCGGTTGCTAAATGAGTTCGGCAAGCTTGGGCAAAATAATCTGGGCTGATCAGGCCCCGTTTTGCACCAAAAGTTAGAAAATCAGATTAAATGGGCTTGCTGATCTCTTGGTCGAGACTCGTTAACGTTATTTCCTGACGCGTCCTGTTGGTGAGTCTTGCCCTGATTGTTCGCTAACAGCAGATCGGAAAAGTAAGCCGGTTTCACCATAGGCATAGTCAATATCTAATTGGTTTATTGCAAGTGGAGAGTGTGGGAATTCACGGTGATATACCCAGGCGGCAGTACTGAAATCTCTGTGTAATTCTTGGATTCTCCATTCAAGTTTGTTGACTTCGGCTTGGAAGTGTTGCTGGTTGTTTGCGAGTAGCTGGTGTTGTGACTCTATTGTCTTCTGCTGCTGTTCGATGATGTTTTTTTGTGAATCGATTATTTGCATTAATTCATCTTGCTGCGCAGCGGTGTGGGGTGCGGATTTCTGAAGTGGGATTGGATTTAGACTTTCCCTTAATGTGCTTACCTCTGGCTCCTTTCCTAGAATGAGTTTTATGTTTTGTCGTATCCATTGCCATCTCAACCCCGGCACATGCCCGGTCCGGTCCTCCCTGTTTGTAGGGTCTCCCCAGCAATACGCATACGCATTCAACCCACCCTTTCCAAACGGACTCCAACTGTCCGGGCTGTTAAACCGCATCAACACCGGATTGAACCCGCGATACCCATTCCCCAACAAATAATGCCCGGTCACCGGATCCGGCCGTTCGCCGTTAAACCCAAGCAAACTGAGCAAGCCGTTTCCCGCTGGGCAATGGCCATAGGGTGTATAGGCGAGGGGATGAAGCCGGTTCGCATCGAGTACATTCAACACCGAGCGCTGCTGATCGGTCGCCAACAGGGTCGTATCGACCTTCGCATTCTCGCGCCGAAGTTGCGCCAATAACTGGTCGTCATGCTGGAAAACGCTTCGCTGCACGGCACCCTGTATCTCCGTCGCCAATCGGCTCTTGCAGTAAAACCGCTGAATTCCAGCTTCAGCAGAAGGCGCACAATCGACCAGACGATCCAGCGGGTCGTAGCGGTAGCGGCACAACACGGTTTCACGAGGGGCAAAAGGCATGCTCCGAACTCCATGCAAGATTCAAAAAACCGGACCTCCAGCATCGGAGGTTTTTCAGCGGTTGCTCACTATCGAAACTGCTAATGTTTGGGGGGCAAGCATCAAAGACTATCGGCCGAGCTTCGATCTTTGTCATCCTCCGACTGGTTTTTATCCCTCGCGTATAAATTCCTGTACATCGGTGATATCAGAGAATTTTATTTTTGTCGCCCGAGGCGGACTAAAGTCCTTGATTTTGTTTTGATTGTGAAATTTGCGGGCGACATTGAAGTATTGTTTTTTTAAAGGTCGTCTCATTTCTGAGTTTTCTATTGTCTTTGCTATTATTTGTGATTCTGTTAGTTGAGGGTTGGTAGAGCTAGCGGGGATGTATGAGGGGTCAATACGAATTCTTTTTTGACGGAGGCTCTCTAGCTCGCCAGGCAGTGTGAGTAGCTCTTCGGGTCTCCCATCCTTTGGAGTCGTTATTTGTAGGTTTTTTATAGTGTTGTCTTGGGCTTGAATGAGTGACGAGTTTAACGAGTGTGAGCTTGGTTGGGTCGCGATAACTGTTGGTGTTTGAATCGTGGTTTTGTGGGCTTTTGGAACTCTATTGAATAGTCTCCTAAAGTATTTCCCGATCCTCCAAACATGCCCTGATGGATCCACGCGGTTTCTCGGGTCCCCTGCGCAATAGCCATACGCATTCACCCCCCCTTCCCCAAACGGACTCCAACTATCCGGGCTGTTAAACCGCATCAACACCGGATTAAACCCCCGATACCCAATTCCCAACAAATAATGCTCCGTCACCCGATCCGGCCGTTCGCCGTTAAACCCAAGCAAACTGAGCAAGCCGTTTCCCGGTGGACGATGGCCATAAGGTGTATAGGCGAGGGGATGGAGCCGGTTCGCATCGAGTACATTCAACACCGACCGCTGCTGATCGGTCGCCAACAGGGTCGTATCGACCTTCGCATTCTCGCGCCGAAGTTGCGCCAATAACTGGTCGTCATGCTGGAAAATACTACGCTGCACCGCGCCCTGTATCTCCGTGGCCAATCGGCTCTTGCAGTAAAAGCGCTGAATACCGGACTCAGCAGAAGGCGCACTATGGACCAGGCGATCCAGCGGGTCGTAGCGGTAATGGCACAATACGGTTTCGCCAGAAGTGGAAGGCATGCTCTGTGCTCCGTGCAAGGTCCAAAAACCGAGCCTCTAGCATCGGAGCTTTCTCAGCCGCTGCCTACTATCAGAACTGTTAGGTTCCAATCCCTTCGTTGCGCAACTCAGCGATGCGCCGGTCCTTTTCAGTCCAGAGCTTATTAACCCAGTCCTGCACGTGCTGGCGAAACACCGGGTCGTTTTCGTAGTCGCCCTGCCACAACGCCGGGTCCAGTTCGCGGGTCTGGATGTCGATGATGACCCGCGGCACCGCGCCGCTGATCAAGTCCCAGAACCCGGGAATGCGCGCTTGCGGATAGACCACGGTCACGTCCAGTACCGCGTCCAGTTGCTCGCCCATGGCCGCCAGCACGAACGCCACGCCACCGGCCTTGGGCTTGAGCAGGTGGGTGAAGGGCGATCGCTGTTGTTGGCTTTTGGTGGCGGTGAAGCGGGTGCCTTCGAGGTAGTTGACCACGGTGACCGGTTGGCGCTTGAACAGCTCGCAGGCGGCCTTGGTGATTTCCAGGTCTTTGCCGGCCAGTTCCGGATTTTTCGCCAGGAACGCCTTGGTGTAGCGTTTCATGAAGGGGTAATCCAGTGCCCACCAGGCCAGCCCCAGGAACGGCACCCAGATCAGTTCCTTCTTGAGGAAGAACTTGAAGAACGGCGTGCGCCGGTTGAGGGTCTGGACGAGGGCGGGGATGTCCACCCAGGATTGGTGATTGCTGATCACCAGGTAAGACGTATCGCTGCGCAGCTCTGCGCCGCCGCGGATGTCCCAGTGGGTGGGGATGCACAGGGCAAAGATCAGCTTGTCGATCTCGGCCCAGGTCTCGGCGATCCACATCACCGCCCACGAGGCATAGTCGCGAAAGCGCCCGGGCAGGACCAGTTTGAGCAGGGCGAACACCATCAGCGGCCCGAACAGCACCAGGGTGTTGAGCAACAGCAGCAGGGTGACGAAACAGCCGGTGAGCAGGCGGCGCATAGATGACTCTTGCAAACGGGTGGGCGGGCCATGATAAGCAAGCTTCAGGTGGTAGGCCAAATCCGTGTGGACGAAAGTTTCACTTGGGCTTGGCTAAACTGGGCTGGCTTTTTGTGGCGAGGGGATTTATCCCCGTTGGGTTGCGAAGCAACCCCCAAAACAGTCAACTCGAATAGCCAGGTGTACCGCGATGTCAGGCTCTCAGGGGGCGCTTCGCACCCCAGCGGGGATGAATCCCCTCGCCACAGAGGTAGCGCTTGGCTGGAGTTTCTCTTGACCATTGCTATCGAAATCAACCGAACGAATTCATCAGCCACGGTCTAAAACCCCACTCCCACAATGGAAGCCCTAACTCCATGAAGTCAGTCCTCGCCCTGCTTTCCCTGATAGCCCTTCCAGTGCTGGCCGCCGAGCCGACCCTGTACGGGCGCTATGAGTACATCGCGCTGCCGGAAATCGGCGGTCAAGTGCTCAAGGCCAAGATGGACACCGGCGCCCTGACCGCCTCGCTGTCAGCCAAGGACATCGAGACCTTTACCCGTGACGGCGATGATTGGGTGCGCTTCCGCCTGGCGACCAAGGATGCGGACAACAAGGTCTACGAACACAAGATCGCCCGCATCAGCAAGATCAAGACCCGTTCCGAAGAGGATGAGGACGACGACGAAAAAATCGCCCCCACCAAGCGCCCGGTGGTCGATCTGGAGCTGTGCCTGGGTAATGTCAAGCGCACCGTTGAGGTCAACCTGACCGACCGCAGCAGTTTCAATTACCCGCTGTTAATCGGTGCCAAGGCATTGCGTGAGTTCGGCGCGGCGGTGAACCCGGCGCGGCGGTTTACGGCGGATAAGCCGGACTGCTGATGGTCGGAGATAACCATGGAGTAGTCCAGAATGCCGATCAAGACCCCTAAAAAGTATGAGACGATTTCCGAGGTGTAAGCGGCTTGGGTATTGTTGTAGTGATGCTTAGTGAGTTGAAATGCGCGGGCGTTATTGGCGAATTTTTTGAAATAAGTCGATTCCGGTAAACCTTCTTATATATTCGGCTCGAGTCTGTCGTATGTGTCGAACTGTCTCGATGTGTTGGAATTCTAGTGGTGCAGTTGAATTTAGGTAGTTGTATTTCTTTACCGCGCTTACGCTGTTTAGGTTCGTAAAGTGAGATATGGTTATGTCAAAGTGGGATGTGTCGAGGAGTGGCTTTCCGTCGATTAGAACGCGATATTCTAGGTAGGGGTTTGGGTATTCTTCAAAGTGATACCCCCGCTTCGCCATTTCATAGCCTCTCAGACTTTCTGTTAGATCGGTAATGTCGTCGGTGACGGTGTAGGCGTTTTGGTTTTGTAGTGCTCTTTCGTTCTCTTTTATCAAGGTTGTTGTGTCCTTTATTTTTTTGCGCCTTTGGACATGTCGTGCTCTATTTTTTAATTGTTTGATGGTGAGTGCTTCAGGTCTTAAGATTCCTTTCGGGAGCGAATATTTTTGTCCTGTTGGATTTTTAAAGAAAATGCTCATGAATGGTTTAATTGAAATATGGCCCGAAGGATCCGTCCCGTTAACTGGATCTCCTGCGCAATAGCTATAAGCATTTAACCCGCCTTCCCCAAACGGACTCAGACTGTCCGGACTGTTAAACCGCATCAACACCGGACTGAACCCCCGATACCCATTCCCCAATAAATAATGCCCGGTCACCGGATCCGACCGCTCGCCATTAAATCCAAGCAAACTGAGCAAGCCATTTCCCGCCGGGCGATGGCCGTAGGGTGTATAGGCAAGGGGGTGAGGCCGGTTCGCATCGAGTACATTCAAGGCCGACCGCTGCTGATCGGTCGCCAGCAGGGAAGTATCAACCCCTACACCCTCGCGCCGAAGTTGCGCCAGCAACTGATCGTCGTGCTGGAAAACGCTACGCTGCACCGCGCCCTGTACCTCGGTAGCCAATCGGCTTTTGCAGTAAAAACGCTGAATCCTGGCCTGCTCAAAAGGCGCGCAATCGACCAGACGATCCAGCGGGTCATAGCGGTAGTGGCACAGCACGGTTTCGCGAGGGAAGTCCGGCATCGACTGAGCTCCGTCTGAAGTCCAAAAAACCGACCTCTAGCATCAGCCGTTTTCCAGCGCTTGCCTACTATCAGAACTGTTAGGCATGACCGCCAACCGCTGACAAACTCGACTGCCGATTGACTCCCCCCAAGCCTTGCGGCACCGTTCCGGCAACTTTACTGCCGGGCTCGCAAGCCATGCCTCATATCCTGATTATCGAAGACGAAGCCGCCATCGCCGATACGCTGGTGTTTGCCCTGCAAGGGGAGGGGTTTGACACCACTTGGTTGAGCCTTGGCGCGGCCGCCCTCGAGCACCAGAAACGCACCCCGGCGGACCTGATCATTCTCGATGTGGGCCTGCCGGATATCAGCGGATTCGAGACTTGTAAAAATCTCAGACGTTTCAGCGACGTTCCGGTCATCTTTCTGACAGCCCGGGATGGCGAGATCGACCGGATCGTGGGCCTGGAGATCGGTGCCGACGATTACGTGGTCAAACCCTTCAGCCCCCGCGAGGTGGCGGCCAGGGTCCGGGCGATCCTCAAGCGCGTGGCGCCGCGTCCGGCGGCGGAGTCGAGCACGGCGCTGTTTCAGGTCGATGCCGACCGTGTGCAGATCAACTATCGCGGCACACCGCTGAACCTCACCCGCCACGAATTCCGTCTGCTCAATTGTCTGCTGGAGCAACCCGAGCGGGTCTTCAGCCGCGAACAATTGCTCGATGCCCTGGGCGTTGCCAGCGATGCCGGCTACGAGCGCAGCATCGACAGCCACATCAAGAGCGTGCGCGCCAAGTTGCGCCTGGTCCGGGCCGAGGCGGAGCCGATCCAGACACATCGGGGCCTGGGCTACAGCTACAGCCCGGGGCACAGCTGATGTCGCTGGGGATCCGGATTTTCCTGGTGTATGTGTTGTTTATCGCCTTGACCGGTTATTTCGTGCTCAACACGGTCATGGAGGAAATCCGCCCCGGCGTGCGCCAGTCCACCGAAGAAACCCTGGTGGATACCGCCAACCTGATGGCCGAGATCCTGCGGGACGATTTCAAGGCCGGCACCCTCAACCAGAATCGCTGGCCACAGCTGCTCAGAGCCTACGGCGAGCGCCAGCCGGCGGCGACGATCTGGGGTCTGCCGAAGAACCAGGTCAGCCATCGCATCTACGTCACCGACGCCAAGGGCATGGTGGTGCTCGACTCCAGTGGCGTGGCGGTGGGGCAGGATTATTCGCGCTGGAACGACGTCTACCTGACCCTGCGCGGCCACTACGGCGCCCGTTCGAGCCGCAGCGATCCTGACGATCCTGCGTCTTCGGTGATGCACGTCGGCGCGCCGATCCGCGACAACGGCCGGATCATCGGCGTTGTTACCGTCGCCAAGCCCAACAGTTCCTTGCAGCCTTATGTCGATCGCACCGAGCGGCGGCTGCTGCTCTATGGCGCCGGCTTGGTCGCCCTGGGCTTGTTGCTGGGCGGCTTGCTGTCGTGGTGGCTCAGCGCGGCACTGCGGCGCTTGACGATCTATGCCCAAGCGGTCAGCCAGGGGCGTCGGGTGGAAGTGCCGCATTATCGTGGCGGCGAGTTCGAGCAACTGGCCGGCGCCGTGGAGCACATGCGCACCCAGCTCGAAGGCAAGGCGTACGTCGAGCGTTACGTGCACACGCTCACCCACGAACTCAAAAGCCCGTTGGCGGCGATTCGCGGCGCCGCCGAACTGCTGCAAAGCGACATGCCCGCCGCCCAGCACCAGCGTTTTGTCAGCAACATCGACAACGAAAGTGCGCGCATGCAGCAGTTGATCGAACGCTTGCTCAACCTGGCCCAGGTCGAGCAGCGCCAGGGGCTGGAGGAAGAAGTCGCGGTGCCGTTGGCAGCGTTGATGGCTGAGTTGCTGGAAGCACGCGGCGGCTGGATCGAAAGTCGCCAGTTGACGGTTGAACAGCACATCGCTGCCGACCTGACGCTGACGGGTGAGCCGTTCCTGTTGCGCCAGGCCTTGGGCAATTTGCTGGAGAACGCCCTGGACTTCACCCCCGTCAACGGCCTGCTACGGGTCAGCGCCGAGCGCCGTGGGAACCGCGTGGAGATCCGCCTGTTCAATCAGGCCGCGCCGATTCCCGACTACGCGCTGCCGCGCCTGAGCGAACGCTTCTACTCCCTGCCGCGCCCGGACAGCGGCCGCAAGAGCACCGGCCTGGGGCTCAACTTCGTGGAGGAGGTGGTGCAGTTGCATGGGGGGCAGTTCAGTATTGGCAATGTCGAGGGTGGGGTGGAGGTGGTTTTGCGGTTGCCCTGAAACCGCATTTACTATCTGATTCAGCACCATCCTTTGTGGGAGCGAGCTTGCTCGCGATAGCGGGGTGTCAGTCAGCATAACTGGCACTGACCCACCGCTATCGCGAGCAAGCTCGCTCCCACAGAGGTGCCTGGTTCTGCTTCTCCACACAATCTCCACATTCCCCCCATAAACGCCTCACACAGCCACCCCAGACTCTCCCTCATTCGAACAGGGAGAGCCCCACATGAACCGCAGTCTCGCCATTAAACTGGGCATGATCGCCCTCTTGATTCTCTTGCTGATGATCCCGCTGTTGATGATCAACGGCCTCATCGACGAGCGCCAGGAATTGCGCGACGGTGTGCTGCAGGACATCGCCCGCAGCTCCAGCTACAACCAGCAACTGATCGGACCGATGATCGTGGTGCCGTTTCGCAAGAGCGTGAAGGTCTGGAACACCAACGAGAAGACCGGCGTGCGTTTCCTGGAAACCGTCGAGCGCACGGGCGAGTTGTATTTCTTGCCGGAGCAATTCGAGCTCGACGGCCAGGTCCGCACCGAGACCCGTGCCCGGGGCATCTACGAAGCGCGGATGTTCCACGCCGATAACCGCATTGATGGCCGCTTCAAGGTGCCTGAGCGCTACGGTGTCGCCGCCAAGGACTTTGCCGACTACCGCTTCGACGAACCGTACCTGAGCGTCGGCGTCAGCGATATTCGTGGCATCGAGAATGCGCTGACCCTGACGCTGAACCAGCAGACCGTCGACTTCCTGCCCGGCTCGCGACTCGGCTGGCTCGGGCAGGGCGTGCATGTACCGCTGCCGATGATCACCGCCCAGGGTGGCCCTGAGCTGACCTTCGGTTTTGATCTGCGGCTGCAAGGCACGGGCGAGTTCCAGATTCTGCCGGTGGGCAAATCCACCAAGGTGCACCTGTCGGCGGACTGGCCGCACCCGAGCTTCATCGGCAACTACCTGCCCAGCAATCGTGAGATCAATGAGCAGGGTTTCAGTGCTGACTGGCAGACCTCGTTTTTCTCCACCAACCTGCTGGAGACGTTGCAAGCCTGCGAGCCGAGCGATGGTTGCGAAGCGTTCCGCAGCCGAGCCTTCGGGGTGAGCTTCATCGACCCGGTGGACCAGTACCTCAAGAGCGACCGGGCGATCAAATATGCGCTGCTGTTCATTGCCCTGACGTTCGCCGGCTTCTTCCTCTTCGAAGTGCTCAAGAGCCTGGCAGTGCACCCGGTCCAGTACGCCTTGGTTGGTGTGGCGCTGGCGTTCTTCTACCTGCTGCTGTTGTCGTTGTCGGAGCACATCGGCTTCACCCTGGCGTACCTGGTATCGGCCAGTGCCTGTGTCGTGCTGATCGGGTTTTATGTCTGCCATGTGCTGCGCAGCGTGAGCCACGGCCTGGGGTTCTCGGCGGGGCTGGCGGGTTTGTACGGTTTGCTCTACGGCCTGTTGAGCGCTGAGGACTATGCGCTGCTGATGGGCTCGCTGTTGCTGTTTGGTTTGCTGGGCGTGTTCATGGTGCTGACCCGCAAGCTGGATTGGTATGGGGTTGGGGCGAAGCCGGCGGCTGCGATGAACTTCGAGTTGGGAGAGGTGAAATGAGCCGGTCGTTGGGGTTGCGTGAAGATCAGCGCGAGGGGGAAAAGTTGGTGGCGCTGATTGCTGGGTTGTTTCCTCTGGATCCGGTGCGCTGCCATCGCGGGCAAGCCTTGCTCCCACAGGTTGAGTGGGTCCATGTGGGAGTTAACCTACTCCCACAGGTTGAGTGGGTCCATGTGGGAGTTAACCTACTCCCACGGATTGAGCGAGGTCTATGTGGGAGCAAGGCTTGCCCGCGATAAGGCCGGCTCGGCTAACGCAGAGCTAGATCCTGGGCACCGTCTCAAGCATCGAAGGCCGCAAGCTCACCTCGGCAAACCACGCCGCCAATTGCGGGTTGGCCTCGCGCCATTCCAGATCGGGATGGCGCAGGTCCAGGTAGCCGAGGGCGCAGGCCACGCTGATGGAGGCCACGTCGAAATGGCAGGCCAGTTCGGCAATCGCGTCGGCTTCGAGCAGGCCCAGGGCACGGCGAATCTTGTCCCGTTGCGCATCGAGCCACTCGTCCCAGTGTTTTTCCACAGGACGTAGCGCGGTTTCGTAGCGGATCATCACCGCCGCATCCATGATCCCGTCGGCCAGGGAGGCCAGGGTCAGGCGTCGCCAGCGGGACGCGCCGTCCCGGGGGATCAGCGGGTTGCCGACGTGCTGGTGGTCGAAGTAGTCGAGGATGACGCGGCTGTCATGGATCACCGTCCCGTTGGCCAGGCGCAGGGCCGGGATCTTGCTCAACGGGTTGTCGTGGATCAGCGCCCGGTCCGGCTTGACCGGGGTGAGCTGGCTGAGCTGCAACGCCACGCGGTCTTGCTGGCCGGTTTCGTGCAGCAGCACCAGGACCTTGCGCACGAAGGGTGAGGCGGGGTTGTGGAACAGCGTCATGGTGGGGGTGGGCATGCGGGTATCCTCGATGAACGGCCAGGGGCTTAGCCTAGACAGTTCCAAGGCGACTGGCGAGGGGCCGATTGGCCTGTGGCGTCCAATGTGGGAGCGAGCTTGCTCGCGATAGCGGTGAATCAGCTTGCATTGAAGTTGACTGACGCTCCGCTATCGCGAGCAAGCTCGCTCCCACAGGTTTCGTGCCACGTTGAAATCATCCCCGTTTGAATAAGCCCCAAGCCCCCAGTACCGTCGGTATCCCCAGCCCAACCCAGCTCACCGCATCCCAGCCTCCATCACCGAGCAATGCGCTGAACAACCCCGCCGCGCTAAGCGCACCGATCATCAGGGGAATACCAAACACTTTCCAGAAACTCGACTGCCGAGGCCTCACGAGGCGACCTCCGCGCCGACGGTTGCGCGCTTGGCCGCTTTACGCCGCACCAGCCACAGGTAGACGCCGCTGCCGAGGACAATGATGGTCAGCACATCGAGGGTCGCCCAGAAGATCTGCATCGGCCGGCCACCGTAGTCGCCGAAGTGCAATGGCAGGGACAGGCTCATCATGTCCATGTACCACGGTCGTTCGGCGACGGCGGTGACGTCCAGGGTGGTGGCATCGATCAGCACCGGCGTGAGCAGGTGCGAGGTCAGATGGGTGTCACCCTTCATGAAGACGCTGTAGTGGTGCTCGCTGGAAAACAGCGTGCCGGGGAAGGCGATGAAACTCGGCTCCATGCCCGGCGCGACGCCTTTGGCGATGTCCAGCAACCGGGTGGCCGGCGCCAGTTGGGTCAGTGGCGGGGCGTTGCGGTAGGGTTCGACCATGGCGCTGAGGCTGTCGTTGCGCCACGCGGCGATGAGCAGGTCGGCGCATGCCGCGATGACGCCGGTGACGCCCACGGTCAGCGCCCAGACCAGCGTGACCACGCCGATCAGGTTGTGCAGGTCGAGCCAGCGCAGGCGCGTGGATTTGTCCCGGCGCACCGTGGCGAACTTCAAGCGGCGCATGAACGGCAGGTACAGGACCACCCCGGAGACGATGGCAATCACGAACAGCAACCCCATGAACGCCAACAGCAACTTGCCCGGCAGCCCGGCGAACATGTCCACGTGCAGGCGCAGCATGACCATCATGAAACCTCCGTTGGCCGAGGGCATTTCCAGGGCCTCGCCGGTACGCCCGTCGAGCATGAAGGTGTGGGAGGCGTTGGGTTCGGTCCCTGGTGTTGGCGCCATGATGGTGATGACGCCGTTGGGCTCGTCATCGTCCCAGCCAAAATACTGGACCACTTCTCCCGGGCGATGGGCCTTGGCTTTTTCCACCAGTTGCGCAAGGTCCAGCGGTGGCGTGCCGGCCGGCATTTCCCGAAGCTCGGGGGCGTCGCCCAGCAGGTGTTCGATTTCATGGTGGAAGATCAATGGCAGCCCGGTGATCGCCAGCATCAGCAGGAACACCGTGCAGATCAGGCTGGTCCAGGTGTGGACGAAAGACCAGCGGCGAATGGTTTTGCTTTTCATGAGCGATCCGAATGCAAGAGGGCACGATCTCTGAGACCCGTCAGTCACGCTGCGAAACCTGTGGGAGCGAGCTTGCTCGCGAAAGCGGTGTGCCAGACAACATCAATGTCGACTGTTACGCCGTCTTCGCGAGCAAGCTCGCTCCCACAGGGATTTCATTTGTCTGACGGATCCCAGTTACAGGCGCCCTCAAAAGGTTTACGCAAATGCTAACCGTTTACCATTTGTAATTCACGCTGGCGACGACGTTGCGTTGGTCGCCGTAGTAGCAGTAGAAACCGTCGCAGGTGGACAGGTAGTCCTTGTTGAATAGGTTCTTCGCGTCCACCGCCACCGAGACACCTTTGAGCGAACGGTTCAAACGGCCCAGGTCGTAATGGGCCGAGGCGTCGTACACGGTGTAGGAGCCAACATGGCCCCAGTCGGTGTTGGTGGTGTTGCCATAGGTGTCGCCGACGTAACGCACACCGGCGCCGACCCCGAAGCCGTCCAGCGGGCCGTGGTGCCAGGTGTAGTCCGCCCAGGCGGTGGCCTGGTTGCGCGGTACCTGGGCCATGCGCTTGCCTTTTTCCGCCGAGCCGCCCTTGGTGATTTCGCTGTCGTTGTAGGTGTAGGAACCGATGAGCTTGAGGTTGTCGGTCACATCGCCCGAGGCTTCCAGTTCCAGGCCGCGCACCTGGACTTCACCCACCTGGCGGGTGACGTTGTTTTCGGTCACGGAGTTGTTTTTCTGGGTCAGGTCGAACACCGCGGCGGTCAGCAGGGTCTTGGTGCCAGGCGGTTGATACTTGATACCGGCTTCGTACTGTTCGCCTTCTGTCGGCTTGAACGCTTCGGTGCTGCTGACGGTTGAACCTGCTGCCGCCTGGAACGACTGGGCGAAGGAAATGTAGGGCGTCACACCGTTATCGAAGACGTAGCTCAACGCCGCGTTGCCGCTGAATTTCTTGTCGCGTTGGGTGTTGGTGACGTTGTTCAGGTTGTGGAACTCGGTGCCGGTGTGAATCCAGTCCTCACGACCGCCGAGGGTCAGGCGCCAGTTGTCCAGGGCGATCTGGTCCTGGACGTAAAGGCCGGTCTGGTGGGTCTTCTGGTTATAGTCGTACATGGTGAAGTACTGGACGTTGGAGAAATCCTGTCCGTAGATCGGGTTGTGGATGTTGCTGGTCGGCACGCCAGTTGAACCCCAATCCCAGCGCGAATTGCTGTTGGAGCGCTGGTGATCCAGGCCCAGCAGCAGGGTGTGGCTCAGGGCGCCGGTCTGGAAGTCGGCCTGGAAGTTGTTGTCCACGGCGAACTGGCTGATGTCTTCGTTGATGACGCTGGCGCTGCGCTTGACGTTACCGTCGGCGTCCACGGATTGGTCCGGGCCCGCAGGAAAAAACGCTCCGCCAGCGGAGATACCCTGGGTTTCCAGGTCGCTCTTGGTGTAGCGCAGGTTCTGGCGGAACTGCCAGGTGTCGTTCAGGCGGTGTTCGAACGCATAGCCGAGGGCGTAGTAGGTCCGGTCGTAGAATTCCCAATCCGGGTCGCCGAGGTTCTTGTGGTGGGAGATCTTGCCCGCCGGCGAGGACAGCTTGGTGCCTTGCAGCGGCAGGAATTGCCCGGTGATGCCGGTGTCGTCGCGGGTGTACTGGGACAGGAAGGTCAGGCGCGTGTCGTCGTTGATGTTCCAGGTCAGGCTCGGCGCGAGGTTGTAGCGCTTGTCCGGGATGTGATCGACCTGGGCATTGCTGTCGCGCACGGTGCCGCTGACCCGGTAGAGGAGCTGGCCTTCGTCATCGACTTTGCCGGTGCTGTCGAAGTTGATCTGCTTGTGTTCGTAGCTGCCGGCCTGCAGCTCGACTTCATGGCTGCTTTCGGCCTGCGGGCGGCGGCTGACCATGTCCAGCATGCCGCCGGGTGGCGTCTGGCCGTAGACCGACGAGGCCGGGCCGCGCAGCACGGCGATGCGTTCAAGGTTCCAGGGCTCGATTTTTGGCGTGATGTAGTTGCCCTTGGGCAGCGGCAGGCCATCGAGGAATTGGGTTGGTATGAAACCGCGAACCAGCAGCCAGTCGTTGCGCGAGTCCGAACCGTAGCCGCTGCTCTGTACGCCGGCGGTGTAGCGCAGGGCGTCATTGAGGTTGAGGACAGAACGGTCCTCCATCTGTTGGCGGGTAACCACGGAGACGGAGCGCGGCAGTTCGACGATCGGGGTGTCGGTCTTGGTGCCGGCGGCGGTGCGGGTGGCGACGTAGCCCTCGGTCGGGCCCCAGGCGGTTTCACTGAGACCGGCACCGATCACGCTGGTTTCCGGCAAGGCCATGACGCCTTCCGGCACGGCCACCAGGCTATAGGTACCGGCGCTGCTTTGTTCCAGTTGCAGGCCGGTGCCGCGCAAGGCCGCGCGCAATGCGCCGGTGGCGTCGAACTGGCCCTGGACCGGGGCCGAGGTCTTGCCCGCGGCCAGGGACGGATTCAGGCTCAGCGCGAGACCGGCCTGGCTGGCGATCTGGTTCAGGGTGCTGGCCAGGGGCGCGGCGGGCAGGTTGTAAGTGCGCACGCTCGTGGCTTGTTCGGCGGCCAGCAGCGGGGCGCTGGTCAACGGGACGGCGAAGGCAATGGCGACGGCCAACAGGCTGGGGCGCAACAGGGTGTCTAGCGGGCGGGACATACGGCGGCTCCTGAATGGAAATATTTCTCAATTGCCTGGGTGCCGGATGAAAGTCGAAAAGTGATAGGGCTGGATGAAAATAATTTAGATTCGTTTTGCAGCGGGGCTTTGTGGTGGGGCGAATGGCCTCATCGCGAGCAAGCTCGCTCCCACATTGACCGGGTCGCCCACGAGTCATCCTGTGGGAGCGAGCTTGCTCGCGATGAGGCCATCACTGACACAAAACCATTCAGGGCTTGGCTTCAACCCGTGGCCCCACCACCACCCACCACCGTGTGTGATGCTCGACCTGCACCGGCAAGGTCGGCAGCAGGGCGGCCAGGGCCAGGTCGGTGTCGTGCAGCGGGAAGCTGCCGGTGATGCGCAGATCGGCCACTTGTGGCTCGACGCCGAGGTAGCCGCGCCGGTAACGCCCCAGTTCATGGACCAGGTCTTCGAGGCGAGCGTTGTCCACCACCAGCATGCCGCGGGTCCAGGCATCGGCGCCGGGGCTCAGGGCAACAGTCGGCCCGAGGCCGTCGCGGCGCATCAGCACTTGTTGGCCTTCGCGCAGGATCTGTTCGATGTCCGTGGCCTGGGGATGCGCCGCCACGGCGGATTTCAACACGCTCAGGCGCGTGCCTTCGTCTTCACGCTTGACCAGGAAGCGTGTGCCCAACGCGCGCAGGCGGCCTTCGCGGGTCTCGACGATGAACGGACGTGGGTCGTCGTGGCCGGTTTCTACCAGGATCTCGCCTTCCTGCAGGACGATGCGGCGCTGCTTATCATCGAAACGCACGTCCAGCGCACTGTGGGTGTTGAGGTTGATCAGCGTGCCGTCGGCCAAGTGCAGGGTGCGTTGCTCGCCTGTCGCGGTGCGCTGATCGGCCAGCCAGTAATCCAGCGGCAGGTCACGATCCCCGGCAAACAACGCCAGACCGATGACCGCGACAACACTGGCCAGGCCACTACCCATCTTGCGTATACGCCGGCGAATGCTCACCCGCGATTGCAGCAACGCCGCCCGCGCCGGCCCGTTGGCCACGCTGAAGCGCTGGTCGAGCATGCCCAATTGCCGCCAGGCCCGGGCGTGTTCTTCATCGGCGGCATGCCAGCGGGCGAACGCTTCACGCTCCTGGGTGCTGCTCGCGTCCAAAGACAACTGCCAGGCAATGGCGGCATCCAGCACGCTGGTCGAGACCGGTTTGGCATGGGCCTGGCTCATGTCGGCTCACCGTACAGGGCGATGTAGCACTGCCGGATGCCTTGGGCCAGGTACTGCCGTACCCGCGGCACCGAAACCCCCAGGCGCTTGGCGATCTCGGCGTGGCCGAGGCCGTCGAGGCGGTTATAGAGAAAGGCTGCGCGGGCCTTGCTCGACAGTTTGCCGAGCAGGCGATCGATGGCCTTGAGGTCTTCCAGGATGATTTGCTGTTCTTCCACCGAGGGTTGCTCGGCTTCGGGGATCAGCATCAGTTCGGTGAGGTAAGCCTGCTCCAAGGCCGCGCGACGGAAATAATCGAACAGCAGGCCCTTGGCGATGGCCACCAGAAACGCCCGGGGTTCGCGGGGCGCCTTCAGTTCCTCGCGACCCAGCAAGCGCACGAAGGTGTCCTGGCTCAGGTCCTCGGCCCGGTGCGCGCACGCCACGTTGCGTCGCAGCCATGCCAATAGCCAAGCGCGATGGTCACGGTACAACGCACCAACCAAATCACTATGAGGACTGGGGACTGACGACACGGAGCATCACCGAAGTTTTAAGTAACGAGAATTGTTCGCGATTGTGGCAGAGGCGGGGGCGGGAAAGCAATTGGCGCTGGTCGGGACCTGATCTGTGGGTCCAGATAAGTCTGTGGGCCCAAATAGATCTGTGGGCTCAAAAAGATCTGTGGGAGCAAGGCTTGCCCGCGATTCGGGCGACTCGGTCAGTCTGTCAATCCCAGGCGATACCATCGCGGGCAAGCCTTGCTCCCACAGGTAAACCACCTTCGGAGCAGAGGATTTAGAGCGAAGGCGCCTGCTGCCGTCGTTTCCAGTGGCTCAGGCGTTGTTGCAGGTCCAGCGGGCTGTTGATCTGTTGCTGGCGGGCGCGGCTGAACAGGATCAGCGCCAGTTCCGCCGTAGCCAGGGCGTCGGCGCTGGCGTTGTGACGGTCGAAGACTTGCAGCTTGAACCAGTCGATCCACTCATCCAGGCCCGCCTTGCGCAGATGAGCCTGGGGGCAAAGCATCGGGGCCAGGTCCGCCACGTCGAGGAACGGATGCTGCAGGCGATGACCCAGGTAGTCTTTCAAGGCGCGACCGAGCATGTGGGAATCGAACGGCGCGTGAAAGGCCAGCAGCGGGCTGTCGCCCACGAACTCCATGAACGCCAGCAGCGCCTCGGCCGGGTCGCTGCCGGCGGCGATGGCACTGGGCGCCAGACCATGGATCAACACACTGGGCCCGAGCTTTTGCTGATCGCACTGCAAGGTCCGTTCGAATTGCTGGCTGAAGTCGATGGCGCCGTCTTCGATGACCACCGCGCCGATGGACAGCACCTGGTCCTTGTTCAGGTTCAACCCGGTGGTTTCCAGGTCCAGGACGACCCAGCGTTGTTCCCGCAGGTTGCCTTCACCCAAGGCTGAAGCCGCCGGCAAGCGTTCCAGGCGCTTTTGCATTTCTTCGGGCACCATTGGCTGGGCTGGGCGCAACCAGGAAAAAATGCTCACAACTGATACCTCAACGTCAGGCTGCTTTGCAGGCGTTGGGCCTGGCGCAGGGATTCGCGCAGGATGCGTCGGTCCAGATGGTTGAGGCTGTCGGGGTCGACGCGGTTGGAATAGGGCAGGTTCTCGCGGGTTTGCAATTGGTGTTGCTGCATGCGGGTCTGTTGGATGAAGTGATAGGCCTCTTCATAGGCTGCGCCATCGAGCGGTTCGATCGCTTCCTTGACGACCAGTTGCCGCAAGCGTTCCAAGGTGTTGTTGGCTTCGATGCCATTGGCCAATGCCAGTAGGCGGGCGCCGTCGACGAAGGGCGTCAGGCCCTGCACTTTCAGGTCCAGGGTCGCCTTTTCGCCATTCTTGCGGCTCAGCACGAAATCCCTGAAGCGTCCCACGGGCGGGCGATGACGCAGTGCGTTCTCGGCCAGCATGCGCTGGAACAGGCGATTGTCGGCCACTTGTCCGAGGATCTGCTGGCGCAACTGCTCGCACCCTTGCTCATCGCCCCAGACCACCCGCAGGTCAAAATAAATGCTCGAGGCCAGCAGGTTTTCCGGCGTCGCTTCGCGAATGAATGACGCGAAGCGCCGGGCCCATTCGGCGCGGGACAGGCACAGCTCGGGGTTGCCGGCCATGATGTTGCCCTTGCACAAGGTGAACCCGCACTGGGCCAGGCTCTGGTTGATCTGTTGGGCGATGGGCAGCAGCAGGCCGCGGATCTGCGCGGCATGGGCGGCGTCCCGGGCCTCGAACAAAATGCCATTGTCCTGGTCGGTGTGCAGGGTTTGTTCGCGCCGGCCTTCACTGCCGAAACACAGCCAACTGAACGGCACGCCCGGGTCGCCCTTGTCGGCCAGGGTCAGCTCGATGACGCGGCACACAGTGTGGTCGTTGAGCAGGGTGATGATGTGGGTGATCTGGGTTGACGACGCGCCGTGGGCCAGCATGCGCTCCACCAGTTGACCGATCTCGCCGCGCAGGGCTACGAGGTTTTCCACCCGGGGGGCGTTGCGGATGGTCCGGGCCAGGTGCACCAGGTCGACGCGCTGCAAGGAAAACAGATCGCGCTCCGAAACCACGCCACACAGACGCTGGTCCTTGACCAGGCAGACGTGGGCGATGTGGCGCTCGGTCATGGCGATGGCTGCGTCGAAGGCGCTGTGGTCCGGCGAGAGGAAAAACGGTGCCTGGGTCATGTGTCCTACGATGGCCTGGGAAAAATCCCCGGAACCATCGGCCACCACATGCCGCAGATCGCGCAAGGTGAAAATGCCCACCGGTGCTTTCTGCTCATTCACCACCACGATGCTGCCGACCTGTTGCTCGTGCATCAGCTTCACGGCTTCGCGCAGCGGTGTGTCCGGGCTGCAACTGACCGGGTGGCGCATCGCCAACTCGCCCAGCCGCGTGTTGAGGGAGTACTGGGTGCCCAGGGTTTGCGCGGATTTCTGCTGGACCTGCTGGTTGACCTGGTCGAGCAGGCTGCTGACCCCGCGCAGGGCGAAATCGCGAAACGGGGCGGACAGGGCGAACAGCTTGATGAAGGCCTGCTTGTTCAGTTGCAGGCAGAACGTATCTTCGCCGGCCCGGTGCTCGGTGCGCGTGGCCCGCTCGCCCAGTAGCGCGGCAAGGGGGAAACATTCGCCGGTGGTGATCTCGAAGGTGGTCTCGGTGCCACCCTTGGCCGAATGCGGACGTTCGCCCACCACCCGGCCCTGCTTGACGATGAAGAAGTGTTCCACCGGGCCGTCAGCCGGCTTGATGATGGTGTCGCCCGGGGCGTAGAAACGCAGCAGGCATTGCTCCACCAGATAGGCCAGGTGGGCGTTTTCCATTTGGTTGAACGGGGGAAAACGCTGGAGAAACTGCAGCGTCCCCTGGATGTTTTGCAACACCGCGGTTTTCCCTGCCTGGATGAAGGCGTCCGCTTTTTTCATAACCATTACGCAGTCTTATTCGAATTGTTGTGGTCGGATCTGTTCACCATGGTCGGCCCCTCAGCGCGGGGTGCCCATTGGACGTAAGTCTAGGTCGCTGCACAGGGGCGGACTTACGGAAAAGTCTTACGCCAAGCGTCAGAAAAATCTTCATTGAATGTTCTTGGAAAAAAATCCGACGAAGTGCACATTGAAGCGCCGCAGAACGATGTCTGACCACTGTGCCAGAGGATCGATTTAAAAAAGTAGAGAGCACCATGCCCGACCACGATATTTTGAGTGACGATGAGCGCGAGGCGCTGAGTGCCGTCATGTTGGAACCTGACCTGCCGCCGCAGCGCGTCTTGATCGTTGATGACGACAGGGACGCTCGTGAGCTGTTGTCGGAGATCCTGGCATTGGACGGGATTCACTGCATGACCGCCGCCAGTGGCGAAACGGCACTCAAGATGCTGGAAACCAAGCCATCGATCGGTCTGCTGATCACCGACTTGCGCATGGGCAATGTCGATGGCCTGGAACTGGTCCGCCTGGTGCGCGAGTCTCCGCGGGCGGCGCTGCCGATCATCATCGTGTCAGGCGATGCCGACGTGAAGGACGCCATCGAAGCCATGCACTTGAGCGTGGTGGACTTTTTGCTCAAGCCGATCGATACCGACAAGCTGTTGGGGTTGGTCAAGCATGAGTTGGGGATGGATCTCTAGCCAATCGTCTGTGGGAGCAAGGCTTGCCCGCGATGCAGGCGCCTCGGTTCACCAAGGACCGCGCCGCCTTCATCGCGGGCAAGCCTTGCTCCCACAGATAAATCCCCCCGCCACAATGACTCAAACATCAGCCAGGGTTTGATGATTTTGCAATGAAAAAAGCCCTGATCTTTCGATCAGGGCTTTTTTGTGCCGCGTGTCTCGTCCTGAATAAGGTTTACACCTTCTGACCTATCCTCAGGAGGAACCAATGGATTCAGGAAGAAGGCGTAG